>JAWLEU010000200.1:0-4356 GCA_041685965.1 Desulfosalsimonas sp. | reverse complement strand
TCGGGGTGCTGCATGGTAAAACCCTTTACATGGGTCTCGTATATCACGGTTTCATGCCAGGGAAGATGCAGGCGGCGGTCCCCGGTCCAGTCAAAGTGCGGCTGGTTGACCACACACTTGGGGACAAAGGGAGCGCTGTCTGTTTCGCTTTTCACATCAGGGCCCTCTGCAAAGGGATAAGGAAACACTGCCTCATCCCACCGGACACGGCCTGCAAGGGCCTTGGCATAGGGGTCGAGCAGAAGCTTGGACGGATTGCAGCGGTGGCCGCTTTCCGGCTCCCAGGGGCCGTGGACCCTGTAGCCGTACTGCTGCCCGGGCTCCACTGCGGGCAGATAGCCGTGCCAGCAAAAACCCGTGACTTCGGGCATCTCCACGCGGGTCTCGCTGCCGTTTTCGTCAAACAGGCAGAGTTCCACCCTGTCTGCGATTTCCGAGAAAATGGAAAAATTGGTGCCTGACCCGTCGTAGACTGCGCCCAGGGGAAACGGGGTTCCCGGCCAGATTTTCATGAAAACACCCTTTCTTTTGCTTTAATGAATCAAAGTGCTTTTACCTCGTATGAGCCGGTGACTATAAGATCGGCTTTTTCCTTTAATGACGCCACCGCCCTGTGTTCATTTTCCAGCACGGTCATGCGCCATTCGTTGACCTTTTCCTTGCCGCGCTCAAGCTGGGCCTTTTTGGTCTCATGATAGGTCAGGTCTATAAAAACCCGCAGGTCCAGCCCGTCTGCGGCAATGGCGTAAAGGCCGTCGAGGATCAGAAGATCTGTTTCCGAAAAATCCGTGGTCAGTGTATCCACCTGGTCTGTTATCAGATCGATGCACGGCATCTGAGCCATTCTGCCCTGCCTGAAATCCCCGAGGGTCTGATAGATCAGGTCCCAGTCGTATTCGTTTATGCCGATGGCCTCCGGTCCGCGGGCCTTTCGCCATTCATTGCGCTCTTTGGGCAAAGTGAGATAATAATTGTCAGAATGCACGAGCTTGGCCGTAATGCCGTTTTCTTTCAAGGCTCTTCCCAGGCAGTGGGCAAGCTCTGACTTGCCGGAGCCTGACTCGCCGGATATGGCGGTTATGATTTTGGGCCGGCGATGCTCCAGTACGTGTTCTGCGATCCTGGCGGCTGCCTGCCTGTGTTTTTCCTCTATTAATAAGACGTCTCCGAGCATTGGGACTCCTTTTGAAGCCGCAAGCTGAAAGCTTAAAGCCTCAGGCAATAAGGTACAGGTTTAAAGGCTCAGGGGAAATGTGGTTTCGATGCCGCACCGGACATGGTGTGTGGTTCCTTTCACTTCCACTGGTACGGGTTTGTCTCCGGGACCTTCTATAGTGAGAATAACTTTGTTTTTCGTGATTTCAACTTCATAGCGGTTTTTTTGAAACCACACCCCGAAGGTGATTTTTTCCCATCGTCGGGGCAGGTTTGGATCAATTGAAAGTACGTCCCGGTCTGTGCGCAGGCCGCAGTACACGGTCATGGCCATGAGCACTGTTGCAGCCATCACGCCGGTGTGAATGCCCTCTTTTGTGGTGCCGCCCTGGATGTCAACGTAATCGCTTGAAAGGGCCTCCTGGTAAAACCGCCAGCCGACGTCCCTGCGGCCAAGGGATTCCGCCAGTGCCGCGTGCACCACCCGGCTCAGGGTGGAGCCGTGAGATGTACGGGCCATGTAGTAGTCAAAATTTTTTTCCAGGAGGTTATCAGAAGGCTCGTAACCCATGGACCAAAGCATTGTTTTTACCCGTTCTTCGCCCAGGTTGAAAAACGCCATGAGCACGTCAGCCTGCTTTGCAGCCTTATACGCGTCCGGATTTTTACCCTCTTTTTTCAGGATCCGGTCCATGCGGTGAATATCGCCGTATACGCTGCGGTAATGCTCCCAGTCCGGATCAGTGAGTATAAAATACCCGTCAAACTGGGCAATAAGGCCATCTTCCATGACCAGGTTCAGGGCATTGGCTATCCGGCCCCATTCCTCAGGCTCGCCCGGGGCCAGTTTGATCTTTTCCGCAAGCGCGTTTTTTGCAGAAGCGCTCAAATGCCCGTAAATGACCGGGGCCAGGGTCAGTGCCCAGTGCACCATGAGGTTTGTATAAGCATTGTCAGTAAGGCCGCCTTTGTCTTTTCCCGGGTATTTTTCGTGGAATTCGTCCGGGCCCATGACTCCTGGGATGCGATACCTGCCGATATACTCATCCCATCGGGTTTTTGAGGCCCAGAACCGGCAGATTTCAAAAAACATCTCTGCACCGAAGTTTTCCAGGAAATCAAGATCCCCGGTGAGGTGGAAATACTGCCAGATATTAAATGCCGCTGCCAAAGACACGTGCCGCTGAAGACTGCTGTTGTCCGGTCCCCAGCTTCCTGTCATGGGATTTACGTGCATTGTCTGGGTTTCCTCGCGGCCGGTGCTGCCGCTCTGCCAGGGAAACATGGCACCGGAAAACCCGTGCTGCCGTGCATATTCCCTGGCGGCTTTCAGGCGGCGATAACGGTACATGAGAAGCGATTCTGCGATATCCGGGAAATGCAGATTATAAAAGGGGAGCACAAAAAGTTCGTCCCAGAATATATGACCCCGGTAGGCCTCGCCGTGCAGGCCCCGGGCGGGCATGCCCGCATCAAGATCAACATTGTGCAAAGATGCGGTGACCATGAGATGATACATGTGCAGGCGCAGCATCTTCTGGGAAAACCTGTCCCCTGACACGCAAATGTCCATTTCCCGCCACAGCCGGGACCATTGCCTGACGCTTTCGGATTTCACCTCATTAAAGGAACAGGCTTTTTTTAGGGCTGAAAAAACGCGGTTTTCAGGGGACTCTGTTTGATCATCGCGGGAGGTGCAGAAGGCGGCCAGTTTTTCCACGCGTATTGCCTGCTGTTTTTTGCCTGCAGCGGAAAACCGCAGTTCCGCCCGGCCGGGTTCGGCAATATGTTTTATCCCGGATTTCTCCGCCCCGCTTACAAAAATCCGCGCCCCAGATGCAATCTCTATGTTCGACCGGGTGGTTTCAACCCGCACCAAAAGGGTTTCGCCATCAGACTTCTGATCAACCGTTTCCAGGTGCTGCTGTTTAAGATCCCGATACCTTTCCACCCCGTCATTGATCAACGCACCGTCAACTGCAGCAGCAAACGTGATTGTTTCGTCGTAATTCAAAGGGGTAAGGCTATAACTGAGCGCGCAGATATGCGGATCCGCCATGCTGATCATGCGCTCTGAAACAATCCGGGTTCTTCTGCCCCGGTTATCAGCGATTGTCAGGTCCCTGTGCAGGATGCCGGTTTTAAAATCCAGGCACCGGCTGATGGATTCAATTGTTACATCATTTATGTCCATCCACTGCCCGTCGCCTATGCGGAAATTTATTGGCAGCCAGTTGGGGCAGTTTACAAAATCCTCGTTTTCAATCTCCCTTCCGCTGACCTGCGAGGTCAGCCGGTTGTAGACCCCTGCCATGTAGGTGCCCGGGTAGTTGACCGGGCCTGCGGCGGATTCCTCCATTGCGCCCCGGGTGGCCAGATATCCGTTTCCGACTGTTAAAAGGGTCTCCCGGGTTTTTTCCAGTGCAGGGTCATAGTCATGAAACGTTATGGACCAAAGGTCTGCCGGAAGGCCGGTTTCAAACCACCGGCTGATGTCATCGGCTGAGATCTCGCCCATGTCGCGTACCACCCGGTCAGCGCCGTTTTGCAGCAATACGGACGGATCGGTTTCCCCGGCCACACCTATGACCATTCCGAAGCCGCCGTTTCTGCCCGCCTGCACGCCGGAGACAGCATCTTCAACTATCACGGTCCGCATTGGATCGACTTTAAGCTGTTGGCATGCGGCAAAGAAAATATCCGGGGCAGGCTTTCCCTTCAGGCCGAGCTCTGCAGACACAACCCCGTCAACGCGCACCTCAAAAAAATTCTCCAGCCCGGCGGCCTCAAGCAGTTTCCGGCAGTTTTTGCTCGATGTTGCCACTGCAAGCTTTACTCCAAGCGTCCGGAGCGACTCCATGAACGCCACCGTGGAGTCAAACACCTTTACGCCGCCGGACTCTACAATCTCATTGAAAAGCTCGTTCTTACGGTTGCCCAGGCCGCAAACTGTGTTTTTTCCCGGAGGGTCCGAAGGATCGCCGAAATCAGGCTCGACGTCCCTGGATTCCAAAAAAGACTTTACCCCGTCATACCTGGGCTTTCCGTCCACGTATGAAAGATAATCCTCATCGGTAAACGGGCGAAACTCCACGCCTTCCCGGGCTGCCCGCTCTTTTAGAAACTCGTCGAACATCACCTTCCATGCCCGCGAATGAACATCCGCAGTCCTGGTTATAACCCCGTCCATATCCAGAACCA
>JAWLEU010000199.1:0-4416 GCA_041685965.1 Desulfosalsimonas sp. | reverse complement strand
TCTGTCATTGATGCATTTAGGGTTTTGGTCATTGGTTCGAATTTCGAGCTTCGGATTTCGGATTTCCTGAACGAAAACCTGGTTTTCGTTCAGGCACTAGCTATACTTCATCAATTTAAAACCAGGAAAGCAGGTTATTGGGTTTAGATTCCAAGGTAGAAACAAAAAATCATTACCCGTATAGGAAAACCATACCGGCCTGAGGAGATTTGCCCGAATACATTTCTGAGCTTCCCGTTCCGGTGGAGGAAGTTATGACAGAGGATAAAAAAGACAATCCCCGACCGCGGGCAGGAACAACCGCATTTGCCGATTCAGAACAAATCCGCCAACAACCCGGGCAAAAGGCCCAGGAAATAAAGCCTCCGGACCCGGATTCCCTGACAAATGAAGAGATTAAACAGAGATATCACGAAATAGTGGAACTTCTCGAGGGTTTGCCGTTTAAGATGCGGGGCTGCATTTTAGACATCACCGAGCGCAAGCAGGCTGAGGAAAAGGTATCGGGCCTCAACCACTTTTTTGGTTCCACCATGGACAGTCTCTCCTATCACCTAGCAGTGCTGGACCAGCATGGAAAGATCCTTCTGGTCAACCGCGCCTGGCGCGAGTTCGCACAAGCAAACGGCATCCCCGCCCGGCAGGTATCAGAAGGAGCCGACTATCTGGCCGTGTGTTCACATGCCTCAGGTGAGAATTCCGAAGGAGCCGAATCATTCGCCGAAGGTATCCGTGCTGTGATTTCCGGAGTCAGAGATTCCTATAGCCGGGAGTATCCATGCCATTCACCAGATAAGCAACGCTGGTTCACGGGCAGAGTAACCCCTTTTGCGGAGTATGCCCCGCGGAGAGTGGTGGTGTGGCACGAGGAGATCACGGACCGCAAGCAGGCCGAAGAAGCCCTGCGCCAGTCTGAGAATTACTACCGCACCATATTCGAGACCTCCGCCACAGCCATGTTCATTCTTGAAGAAGACACCACCCTCTCGCATGTGAATTCAAACTTTGAAAAACTGTTAGGATATTCCAAACAGGAGGTGGAAGGAAAAAAATACTGGACCGAGTTTATTCATCCAGATGATGTGGAATGGATGAAGGAAAATCATTGTTTACGGCGGCGTGACCCCCTGGCGGCTCCCCTTAGCTATGAGTTCCGTTTTTTTGTCCGAAACGGGGAGCTGCGGCACGGCTATCTAACCGCGGACATTATTCCCGGCACTTCCCGGAGCGTGGTATCTCTTATAGACATAAATGAGCGCAAGCTTTCAGAGCAGCATTTAAAGGAAAGTGAGGAGCGGTTCGCAAAGGCGTTTCGCTCCAGCCCTGCTCCTCAGTCCATATCGGATATAACCACCGGGGAGTTTATTGATGTCAACGACCGCTGGGTGGATATGCTTGGCTATGCCAGGGAACAACTTATCGGGCGGACTTCAAAGGAGTTGTGCATCTGGGCGGATCCCGGCGAAAGAGATCGTATCATACAGAAACTTCAGGAAAACACATTTTTCAACGAAGAGCCCGTAGAATTCAGGACAAGCAAAGGCAGCACAGTATATGCGCTCTGGTCAGCCGAGAGGATCACCCTTAAAGGCCGTCATGTAATGCTGTCAATGATTTCTGATGAAACCGAGCGCAAGCAGGCAGAAAAAGAACAGGAAAAACTTCAGGCCCAGCTGGTCCAGGCCCAGAAAATGGAATCCGTTGGCAGGCTGGCCGGCGGCGTTGCCCATGATTTCAACAACAAGCTTTCCATTATAAACGGTTACGCTGAAATGTCTTTAGACATGCTTGATCCTGAAGAACCGGTCTACGAAAATCTCAGGGAAATTTACAGCGCCGGAAAGCGCTCAGCGGACATTGTAAGACAACTGCTTGCATTTGCAAGGCAGCAAACAATAAGTCCGGTAAGACTGGATCTAAACGACACGATTTCAAATATGCTGAAAATGCTTCAGCGCCTGATCGGCGAAAACATAGACCTTGCGTGGCACCCCGGCAGCAACCTGTGGCAGCTAAAAATAGATCCTTCGCAGATCGACCAGGTGATGGCAAATCTAGCAGTCAACGCCAGGGATGCCATAGAAGACGTTGGCAAATTGATAATAGAAACAAAAAACGTTGTGGTTGATGAAGATTATTGCAGGCAGTATTCTTATTTTGTTCCCGGAAGATATGTCATGCTGGCAGTGAGCGACAACGGCTGCGGCATGGAAAAGCAAGTTCAGGACAACCTGTTCGAGCCGTTTTTTACGACCAAGGAAGTCGGCAAGGGAACAGGCCTGGGGTTGTCCACAATATACGGCATTGTAAAGCAGAATAAAGGTTTTATAAACGTCTACAGTGAACCCGGGCAGGGCACTACCGTTAAAATATTTCTGCCTCCTCATGAGCAGCAGGAATCAGGGTCATCTCATCATTTAAAGGAGTCCGAGAAGCAGGTGCCCACCGGCTCAGAGACGGTCATGTTGGTTGAGGATGAGCCTGCAATTCTGAAGATGGGCAAAGGGATGCTTGAAAAACTGGGATACACTGTATTGTCCGCTGAGAGACCGGATGAAGCACTTCGGCTTGCCGAAGAACATGAGGGCAGAATTCACCTTTTAATAACCGATGTTGTCATGCCGGAAATGAATGGCCGCGATCTTTCCATAAAGCTGTCTGATTGCAGCCCCGGCCTAAAATCGATTTACATGTCCGGCTATACAGCCGATGTAATCGCTCACCACGGGGTACTCGACGAGGGAGTGCATTTCATTCAAAAGCCCTTTTCCATTCAGGATCTGGCGGTAAAAGTTCGCGAGGCGATTGAGCAGCAATAGATTGGTTGCCACGCGCGTCAGTATTCCAGGCCACCTACTTAAATGCGCCTTGAATCCGCCGCTCCAATCCCCGCGAGGAGGTTGAGGGTGGCGCAATCGCAGTGATTGCGCAGTTATTGTCATATGCATAATTCCGTGGCTTCCTCTGCTTCTTCCACGGCTTCCCCCAATGATTCGCCCCTCTCTTCACCGGCTTCCTCCATGGTTTTTGTTCAAAGAAATTTGCCGCCATTATAGGTTTTCAAAAAGAAGGTCGACTGCCAGAAATGCCTGCTGATAAAAAATTTAGGACTGCTGAACAAAAAATCCGGAAGGATATGATACCAGCGATACCCCTGCTTAAGATAAAATGCCCGGCAGGCTTCTCCGTACCCGGATTCAAGGGCTGCAACCCACGCTGCATCCCGCTGACAGCGGGATTTGAGTAAGGTTTTGATTATTCGGGTGTCAAACCCGAACCGGAGTAACTGATCCTTTGCCCTCTTGTAATCCTGGTAACGGCATCGGGCGTCGAGTTGGGAGAAAACGGGAAGGCTTGTCAGGAAAATCAAAAGCCACCATTTGAAGATGCTTTTAGGCAGGCAATCGGATTCATCTAGCAGAAGTTCCGGACCGGCGGCGCATAAAATGATAAACTCCACCAAAGTGAGGCAGTTCAGGAGCAGACCGGCGCGCAAATAAGAAACAACTGAATTCAGCATCATCTGTCCCCGAACGGAAATAATCTGTAGTGACGTAAAACTTCTACCATCCCGGACAGTGTTCCTGCCCCCTTTCAACCCCCGCAACAGTTTTAATATTATTCAGCGGGTCAAAAGCGTATATTTAGTGGCTGAACGAAAACCCTGTTCAGCCAAAACCCGAATATCGAAATCCGAAATCCGAAACAAATACGAATATAGAATGTTCAAATGATAAAAACCAACAGCTTAAAACAGGATGTTGCTGTCATTGATGCATTTAGGGTTTTGGTCATTGTTTCGGATTTCGAGCTTCGGATTTCGGATTTCCTGAACGAAAACCTGGTTTTCGTTCAGGCACTATTTACAACATATCATTTTCCTGTCTGATTCGGAATTAAAAAACAGATATAAGCTAAACATCGGCCCGGTATTTTTTGTTTCACCTGGATATGATAATGGTTTGTTGTTAAAAGGAGGCTGGGGTTAAACCCTGAGTCGCCTTATCCTTGCTTCAGCCAAGCTTGCGGTATATATAATCGTGCCCTTTGCACATGTAATCTATTCATTGCTTTCAGGCCAGCTTGCAACGGAGCCCCGTGTTGTGGCCTGCTTTTTTTCAGGTCTTTGATGATCGGCCTGATCACTGCATGCCTGGGTGCGGTGAGTATCAATGTAATGCACAGAATATTCGGCCGGGATTTATTCCCGATTTTTACCCTCTTGAAAAGTTTGCTGGTCAGCCCCTTTGATTTTATACCAGTTCCTCGCAAGTTTGCTTGACAAAGCATCAACTCTTTTTTATTTTCATAGTAAGACATTTATACTTCCCCAATTTCCGATACCGCTCGAATTCTCATGAGCCGCTCTTACCACGACCTCTGGTTTTTACGCACCCTGCAGGAGCAGAAAAAAGG
>JAWLEU010000198.1:0-4464 GCA_041685965.1 Desulfosalsimonas sp. | reverse complement strand
CCGGAAAACATCCGGGACCTTGCGGACCACCGAAAGATCCAATTCAAGACGGCGCTCGTTGTGATCCCGTCGCAGCGCACCCACAAGGCGGGTTACATCAGCCTCGTTATCCATGCTGTCCGGAACCGGCATTTCCACGTAAAGCTCTTCCACCGGGGGCAGAAAAAGCCCCCTTTCTTTTAAGTCCTCCAGGTTGAGCTGCTTGATCCTTGCGGTTTTCCTTGGTGTGCCCTGCAGGTTGAGGAATTTGGAGTCAATAAAGGATTCCGTGGGAATTCGAACCGTGAGATCGCTTTTGACCTTTGAAAGACACGCCAGGCGATAGCCCTTTTCAATATCTTCCCGGCTTAGCTGCTCGGAGACGCCCTCTTCTACCTCCCCGCTTTCAATCAGAACACGGCACTTGCCGCAGACCCCTTCGCCTCCGCATGACGCGTTGATATGCACCCCTGCATCCATGGCGGCCCTGATCAGGGTTTCGCCCTCTTCTACTTCAATCTGCTTTTCATGCGGCAGAAATGATACTTTATAATCCGTCATAACCGTCTCCAATCCAAGTGGCGGTTTGTATTCGTGTTTGTTCTTTCGCGTTTCATATATTCATAACCCATTGGCATGCATGCACGCAAGGATTTTGAGCTTTATCTCAGAAAAACTGGCCTGCCCTGTACACGACAAAAGCCGCAAGCCAGGCCACTGAAGTAGTGTAGACCACGCTTAAAATTGCCCACCTGACAGATCCGGTTTCCCTGGCAATCGCGGTTACGGCTGCAAGGCAGGGAATGTAGAGAAGAACGAACACCATCATTGCAAGCGCAGCCGCAGGTGTCATGCCCGAACTGCGCAGCGCCCTGCGCAGGGCATCCGACTCTGTGTCGCCTTCGACAGCATACAACACTCCCATGGTACTTACAACCACCTCCTTGGCCACGAAACCCGTCAGGATGGCAACGCTTCCCCGCCAGTCAATGCCCAGAGGTTCGAATACAGGGGATACGACCCTGCCGATCCTGCCCAGATATGATTTTTCAGCATGCTCCACACTCCTGGCCCGGTTGAGTTCGGCAATCTGCTCTGAGCGCTTTTGCGCAATCTCTGCTGCTTCCCCCTGAGGAGCCGAGGCCTTTTCTTCGGCGTAATTTTGCATGACGCGATCAATCCGGGCATCATAATCAACCGAATAATCTATGTTTTTGGGATATGCAGACAGCACCCATATAACTATGGAGCCAATTAGTATAACACCTCCCATCTTTTTTAAAAACATCTTGGCCCTGTCCCACATGTGAATCAAAAGGCTCTTAACCATTGGGACCCGGTATGGCGGAAGCTCCATTACAAACGGGGCGTCTTCGCCCTTTAAAAGAAAGCTCCGAAACAGCCTGCCGGTGACAATGGCCGCTGCAATTCCCCCGAGGTAGAGCATGAAGATCACGGTTCCTGCATGTGCGGCAAAAAAGGTGCCCGCAAGAACTATGTAGACCGGCAGCCGGGCGGAGCAGGACATAAACGGGGTTATAAGCACCGTAAGTATCCGGTCCTTTTTGCTCTCCAGGGTGCGGGCTGCCATTATGGCCGGGACATTGCAGCCGAACCCCATTAACATGGGGATGAAGGATTTTCCGTGAAGGCCTATGAGATGCATTATCCTGTCCATGAGAAAAGCCGCCCGGGCCATGTAGCCGGTATCCTCGAACAGGGCAATGCAGAAAAAGAGCAGCAGGATGTTGGGCAGAAAAACAATGACACTGCCCACGCCGGCAATTACACCGTCAAGGAGAAAGTCCTTCAGGATCCCGGCCGGGAGCAATACGTCGAGTCCGGAAGAAAGCCATGCTATGGACGATTCAAGCCAGCCCATGGGATAGGCACCCAGCGTGAAGGTAAGCTGAAACATCGCCCAGATAAAAAAAATAAATATTGGAAATCCCAGAAACCGGTTTGTGAGCACAAGATCGATGTTTCTGGAAATATCGGCCCGCCTGCGCCTTGAAGTTGAAACCACCTCCTTTATTATACCTGCAATAAACCCGTAGCGCTCGTCTGTCATCACTATCTCGGGTTCCTCGTTAAACAGGTCAGCCAGCCGTGCCCGAAGCTGCCCGGCGCTTTCCAGCAGCTCAGAGCACTTGTCTTCTCCCAGTATCTGCGCCAGCCGCTTTCTGATAATGGAGTCGTCTTCAAGCAGTTTAACCGCAGTCCACCTGGGGTTATACGGAAAATCCGGGCCGCTTTTCTCCTCTATTTCCGAGCGCAGATCGGATATGGCCTTTTCAATATCCTTGCTGTAACGTACCTTTCTTGACTCGGGTATTCCATGGCCGGATTCCGCATGTTCAACTGCTGCAGCAAGCAGATCCTCTATACCCCGGCCCTTGTTTCCGACCGTGAAAACCACAGGCACGCCGAGCAGCTCAGAGAGTTTTTCCCTGTCGATTCTGTAGCCCCTGGATTCTGCAAGATCTGCCATGTTTAAGGCAAAAATTACCTTGCAGTCCAGTTCGCGCAGCTGATTGGCAAGATAAAGGCTGCGCTCCAGGTTGGAGGCGTCAATGATGTCTATGACCACGTCCGGGTTTTCTTCCAGGATAAAGTCCCTGGCCACGATTTCTTCAATTGAAAAGGGAGTGAGGCTGTAGGTGCCAGGCAGGTCGATGATTTTTAGGTGACGGCCGAATTTTTCAATATCACCTTCTTTTTTTTCCACGGTCACGCCGGGCCAGTTGCCCACTTTCTGCCGGGTGCCGGTAATATGATTGAAAACCGTGGTCTTGCCGGAATTGGGATTTCCCGTAAGAGCTATCCTGAGGCGCTTCTTATCCATGGTGTCGCTCCAGGGGTTGCACTGTTATGGCTTCTGCCTCGCTGACCCTCAAAGACACATGCATCCCCCTCACGGTAAGTTCAAGTGGATCGCGCAAGGGAGCATATTTTTCAATATAAAACTCCGAGCCGGTGGTAATGCCCATTTCAAGTATACGCCTCCTCAGCCGCATATCCCCTCCAACGGAAATAATACGGCCGGACTGGCCTTCTTTCATGTGGCTCAAGCGAATGCCTGCATGCTTTTCCATAGCCTATACGGGCTCCACGATTATTTTCTGGGCAAGCCCTCTTCCAAGAACATAGCGCTGATTTCCCGCTGCCACCACCACCTGGCCCTTGCCGTAATTGGTGATGATTTCCACTTCGTCTCCCACCCGCAGACCCATGCTCATAAGCCTCAGCCTGGAGCTCGTGCCCCCGGAGAGCTCCCTGATAACAACCCTTTCAGCTGTTTTGGCCGAGGCAAGGGGCATCCGGTGCGTCCGCTCGCTCAAGCACCGGTCGCATATTCCGTAAATCTCCATCTTGTGCTGGAGCATGTGAAAACCGTAACCCCGGGCAATCTCCAGCTGCAGGTCCTCCAGCCGGTTGTCTTCGAACTCGATGATTCCGCCGCACTTGGTGCAGATCATATGATCATGGTGCTGGCCAAGGTGCCTGTGCTCATAAAGGGGTACGCCGTTTTTGAAGCGATTTTTCTGGGCAAAGCCGTATCTGCACATCAACTCCAGGGTTTCTTCAATAAAATCAGGGCTGAAGCTGTGGCCCTGCTCTTTCAGGAGGGACTGAAGCTGCTGTAAGCTCACGTGCTGTTCTGTCTGGAGAAAAGCGTCGAGCACTGTCACCCTCTGCTCAAGAAAATCTATCTGCTCCTGGCGGAAAAGTGATTCAAACTGCTGACGCTCATGTGAATGTATGTTTCCCATTAGGATTTTTCCTCGGGTATCGAAGTTAAAACGTTATTGTTTAATACAGCCTGCCCGGCATGTCAACAAGGACACCTTATTTTCAGCAGTCCCCGGCAAAACAGTCAGAGGAGAATGACTCGCTGATTTTTACGCTTAAATCTGAAAATCGGTATCGGGATTGATCCTGATTTAAAAAACCCAGATTCCATCGAAATGAAACACAACTTCATTTTTCTCATGGTCCACGTGAAAAAATCCGTGATAGCCGTTAGTCTTAATCAGGCTTGAAAATTAATCAAACCGGCAGTATATAATATTTTTAAAAAATGTGCGATCAACTGCACTTTTTATTAAAAACAGCATTGCACATTTACCTGAAGTCATCGAAAAACTTGGAATACAGCAGAATAAAATGGCTACGATACCCGCACAAAAAGAACTTATTGACCCTCACAACAGGCATATCAATTACCTGCGCATTTCCATAACTGACCGCTGCAATCTGCGATGCCTTTATTGCGCCCCGGGCGGGGCAGTGGAGAAGATGCCCCATGAATCCATTCTGCGTTACGAGGAAATACTCAGGATAGCCCAGGTGGGCGCAGGTCTGGGAATTACCAAGGTCCGGGTAACAGGCGGGGAGCCTTTTGTGCGCAAGGGCTGCTGCGATTTTCTGGAAAAACTCACCTCCATAAGGGCTCTGTCCGACATATCCCTGACCACGAACGGA
>JAWLEU010000197.1:0-4465 GCA_041685965.1 Desulfosalsimonas sp. | reverse complement strand
CGTGCTTTTCCAGTTAAAAAAGAAGGGATCAGGGCTAACCTTAAATGACGTATAATAACATAAATACCGAAAAGAGACGAGTAAAGCGCGGCAGTTTTTGCAGATTTAAATGAGGTAACGGAGGGCAGGTACTGACGGTAAAATTTTTTGAAAAACTGGCATGATTGATGCAAAAAAATTTAAAAATGTAATCAAGTTGGTTTTTATCATGGTTTTAATGTTTTTAATCGTAAAACAGGAGGTGTGCAATGAGGTCTTTTAAAACACTGGCAATCGCGTTCATTTTTACCTTTTCCGTTTGTATCGGAGGCTCGGGCGCAGTCTTTGCAAGTGATTATGACGATGTGTATGAAAATGAAGTGGATGAAGATACCGAGCTCACTGTTGATGGCATAGAAAGGCAGGATATTGATGCTTTCCTTGAAGCTGCTGAAAAAATCAGTGAAATCAGGGCCGAGTACTCCGAAAAGATCCTCGAGGCGGCAGAGGGTGATAATGGAGACGAGTCATATGAAGACTTAAGGGAAGAGGCTAATGACAAGATGGTTAAAGCAATAGAGGATGCCGGCCTCTATGAGGAAATATACCGCGGCATAGCCTATCACCTGCAGGAAGACGAGGATTTATTCTCCAAGATCGAGTAAAATATCTGAATCTCAACTTTTAAAACGGGGGCTGGTTCAGCCCCCGTTTTTTATTTCCGGTTTCCGGTTTTTTTGCGGCGCCATAATGTTTTGCGAGACGGTTTTTAAGTCATGGAAATGAGCGTGTCAGAAAGTCACATGTGTTATATGGTCATAATCAATGACAATCTTCTGAAAGGGCGGGTGAAAATATGTCTTTCCCGCACCTTGCCTTTTGTTGACATTGCTGCCGCCTCGTGGCATATGATTTCGGAAGCTGCGGATATCGACCCGGCTTTTTGTTCTGTTCTTCTATGGAATACTCCCCGATATGAAATACACTCCCAAAAGCACCGGACTGCACAGAACCCGGCCTCAAGGCAGGCTTTGCGCTGCGGCTGCCGGAGCAGTCCTTCTGCTGCTTTTGTCTGCCGTATTTTCAGGCTGCGCCCGGCAGCCGGAGGAGCCTTCTCTTGACTTTGACCCTCCGGAATCGTTTTCAGAGGCAGGTGCTGTTGAGCCCCAGGACCGCTGGTGGACCGGATTTGACGACAAGCAGTTAAACTCGCTTGTTGAAAAGGCTCTTGAAGAAAACTTCGATCTCAGGACCGCGTGGCACCGCCTCAGGGAAGCAAGAGCACTGGCAGAACGCCGCTCAGCGTCCTTATTTCCCGAAATAGATGCGTTTTCCGAGGCAGAGGCAAGGCGGAGTCCCGGTGTCCGCGGAGACGAGGAGGTTTTCAGCCTCGGCATGAGCGCAGACTACGAGGTGGATCTGTGGGGCCGTATAAGCTCTGAGGTAGATGCGGAGCGTTACCGGGCGGATGCCGGTCTTGAAGCATACCGGACTGCAGCGGTTTCATTGTCAGCGGAAGTGGCGCAAACCTGGTATCAGCTCACAGAGGCGTGCAGCCGTCTTGAGCTTTTAAGGGACCAGGCTGGGGCAAACAAAAAAATTCTCTCCCTTGTCAGGGCAAGGTTTGCAAACGGCCGCACCGGCCGCGCTGATGTGTTTAGACAAGAGCAGCTTTTCGAATCCACCAGGGAGCAGGTTCATGCCGCACAGTCGCAAATCAGCGTGCTGCAGCACCGCCTTGCAGTGCTTCTGGGAAGGTCTCCTGGCAGAAAAACCGGCTGCGGTTCTTCGAATCTTCCGGATCCTCCCCCCCTTCCGGAAACAGGTGTCCCCACTGAACTTCTCAGCCGGCGCCCTGATGTACGGGAGGCCCGGCTGCGGCTCAATGCAGCGGACATGGACCTTGCAGCCGCCAGAATCAGCAGGTATCCCAGGCTCAGCATTACCGCATCAGCTTCTACATCGGATGAAAACACAGCAGAGCTTTTTCAGGACTGGTTCCGATCCATTGCAGCAAACCTTGCAGCTCCGGTACTTGACGGAGGGCGCCTGAGGGCGGAAGCTGATGCTGCAGAAGCGGTTAAAAATCAGCGGCTCTACGAATACGGACAGACTGTAGTTGAGGCGTTTCAGGAGGTGGAAGACGCGCTTGTGCAGGAGGAAAAACAAAAAGACCGGGTAGAAAGCCTGGAAAAGCAGCTCGATCTTGCAAAAAGTGCGGTCAGGCAGCTTCAAAGCCAGTATTTCAACGGTGAGGGCAGCTACATTGACGTTTTAAACGCGCTCACAGAGCAGCAGCAGCTTCAGCGTGATCTTCTTGCCGGAAAACAGGAACTGATCGAATACAGGATCGCCCTGTACAGGGCCCTTGCCGGAGGGTTTGACACCGGCCGGACAGCCGGTGACAGCCGGCAGGTACAGCACTGACAATCATATAAACCCGGAGTTCTTCGAATATGGAGCAAAGCCGCATCGGATGGAAGGCGACTCTTCTTATCTGCACCGTGATACTGCTTGCAGGAGCAGGCGCACTGGCGGTTATTTTTTCAACCCAGCCCGAGGCAACGCGCAGGGAGGCGGCAAAGGAAACAGCCATGCTCGTGGATGTAACAGAAGTCCGCAGGGGCGATTACAGACCGGTTATCCGGGCATTGGCAAAGGTTGAGCCGGAGCATGACGTATCGTTTAAGCCCAGGGTTGACGGTGAGATAATTTCACGCTCTGATGACTTCACCCCGGGCGGGTTTGTCAGCAGGGGGGATGTGCTTGTTGAAATCGATCCCGCGGATTACGAAAACACCCTGGCAAGAAGAAAAAGCGAACTGGACCGCGCCGTGTCGGATCTTCGGATAGAAATGGGCAGGCAGCAGATTGCCAGGCAGGACTACGAGGCCACGGACGGCAGTCTTTCCGACCGGCAGAAAGCCCTGGTGCTTCGCCGGCCCCAGCTCCGGGCAGCCAGGGCCGCTGTAAAGGATTCGGAAGCCGCGGTGAACCAGGCTGAACTCGAGCTTGAGCGAACCAGGGTAAGGGCTCCTTTTGACGCCCATGTTTTAAGCCGCGATGCTGATCTCGGCTCGCAGGTATCAGCCGGGGAAAGCCTCGGCCGGCTGGTGGGAACAGATACCTTCTGGGTGGAGGCCACAGTTCCCCTGTCATCTCTGCGCTGGCTGGAGTTTCCGGAAAAGGGCGGAAAAAAGGGTTCCGAGGTGCGCATAAGCCACCGATCAGCCTGGCCTGAAGGCGTATTGCGCAAAGGCAGGCTTTACAAGCTTGTGGGCGCGCTCGAGGAAAAAACCCGGCTGGCAAGGGTGCTGGTGGAGGTAAAAGACCCTTTTGCCCTGGAAAAAAACAATGCTGATATCCCGGCCATGCTGATAAAAAGCATTGTTGAAGCCCGCATCACCGGAAGGCCCATATCCGGCGTAATCCGCCTTGAGCGCGGCAGCATAAGGAAAAACGACACCGTCTGGGTCATGAAGGATGGAAAACTTGAAATCCGCGATGTTGAAATCGTTTTTAGCGACGCCGGCCATGCATATATAAGAAAAGGGCTCGAGCACGGCGAAAAGGTTGTAACATCGAGCCTGGCAACCGTGGCTCAAGGAGCAAGGCTGCGTCTGAAGGATCACGAAGAGGGCGGGGAGGCAGGCTCAGAGGCGGGCACGGAAAATTCTGAACAGGGCGGTTAACGGTTAAATGGCTTCGGATCACAACACGGCTGAAAACGAAAAACCCCGGCCGGGCCCCATAGAATGGATGGCCCGCAACCCCATTGCAGCCAACCTGCTGATGGTCATCCTCATTGCAGGGGGCATCTGGACCGCTTTTTCCATGCAAAAGGAGGTCTTCCCCGAGTTTGAGCTCGACATGGTGGAGGTTACCGTAAGCTACCCCGGAGCGGACCCCGCAGAGGTGGAACACGGTATACTGCTTCCCGTGGAAGAAGCCATCAGGGGAGTGGAGGGAATCGAGGAAATCACCTCAACCGCCCGGGAGGAATTCGGAAGGGTCCGCGTCGAGCTGGTCTCCGGCACCGACCGGATGAAGGTTTTCCAGGATATTGATCAGGCTGTAAACCGTATAAGGACATTTCCGGATAACATAGAAGAGCCGGAAGTCAGGCTGTTAAACCCCCGGCGCGACGTCATGGAAATCGGCCTCTACGGGGATGTGGATATCTGGACACTGCGCGGGCTTGCTGAACAGTTAAGAGACAGCCTGCTTTCGCGCAATGAAATCAGCCAGGTTGAGCTCGGAAATGTTCCCGATTACGTAACCCATGTAGAAATCCCCCGCCATACGCTGCGCAGGTACGGAATCACCCTCGGCGAGGCAGCCGCAACGCTGGAGGCCTCAAGCCGTGATATCCCTGCAGGTGCACTTGAAACCGGCAGGGGCGAGATTCTTTTGCGCATGAAGGAGCGCCGCCAGTGGGCTGAAGAATTCGCAGACATTGACATAATTTCCTCGGAAACGGGAGCGG
>JAWLEU010000196.1:0-4551 GCA_041685965.1 Desulfosalsimonas sp. | reverse complement strand
GGGTGACCGGGAAAGGCTCCCTGTCTGCGCCGTACTTGTTGTAGTAGTAATCCGAGGCAAAGCGCTTCAGGGTCCTGATTGCGACCGGTTCGTCGAGTTCTCCGCGGCGGCACTTGTATTCGCACGGGTTGATGCACACCCTTCCGCAAACTGCCGGAAAAGGGTTTTTCTCGCGGATGATTTCAACCGCTGCCTCGTAGTTGCCGCTTCCTATGGCAGCCACATAGTTGGGCACGTCAATGCCCGCGGGACAGGCGTGCTGGCAGGCGGAAATTACCATTGAGTCGCATACTGCGCCCGCGCACCTGTGCTCGTGGATGTGATCCTTGTACTCCTGCTCGAAATAGCGCAGGGTGGAAAGCGCCGGCTTCGGGCTGGCCTGGCCAAGGCCGCACAGGGAGGCCTCGGTCATGGTGTTTCCTATGGACTTGATGGAGTCGATGTCCTCAATATGCCCGTCTCCCAGGGTGATGCGGGACAGGGTCTCTAAGAGCTGGGTGGTACCCAGCCTGCAGGGCGCGCATTTGCCGCAGGACTCGGACTGGGTGAAATTTAAGAAAAATCTTGCAATTTCCACCATGCAGTTGTTTTCATCAAGCACCACAAGTCCGCCCGAGCCCATTATAGCGCCGATTCTCTGGATGGTGTCGTAGTCGATGGGAAGGTTTAAAAACCTTGCAGGCACGCATCCGCCTGCAGGCCCGCCCATCTGCACGGCCTTGAACTGCCGCCCCTTGGGTATTCCGCCGCCGATGTCGTATACCACCTCCCGTATGGTTGTGCCTATGGGCACTTCAACCAGGCCTGTGTTGTTTACCTTGCCTGCCAGGGAGAAAATTTTTGTCCCCTTGCTTGAATCAGTGCCAAGCTCACCGTACCAGCCCGAGCCGTTTTTTATTATCAGCGGGATGTTTGCAAGGGTTTCCACGTTGTTGATGTTGGTGGGTTTTTCATCAATTCCCGCCTGTGCGGGAAACGGCGGCCTCGGCCTGGGCATGCCCCGTTTGCCCTCGATGGATGCCATCAGCGCGGTTTCCTCTCCGCAGACAAAAGCCCCTGCACCCATTTTCAGGGAAAGGTTGAAGTTAAAGCCCGTGCCCAGGATGTTTTCACCCAGAAGCCCCAGTTCTTTTCCCTGCTCTATTGCCCGGGTCAGGTGCTCCACCGCAATCGGGTATTCCTCGCGAACGTAGATTATGCCGTATTCGGCCCCCATGGCATAGCCGCCGATCATCATTCCCTCGATGACAGAATGGGGATCTCCCTCGAGAAGCGCCCGGTCCATGAACGCACCGGGATCACCCTCGTCCGCGTTGCAGACAACATATTTGGGGGTGTTTTCAGACTGCCTTGCAAAACGCCACTTGATGCCCGTGGGAAAACCGGCGCCCCCGCGGCCCCTGAGCTTTGCATTGACCACTTCCTCGATAACGTCTTCAGGAGTCATCTTGGAAAGAGCCCTTACAAACGCCGAGTAACCGCCGGCTGCAATGTAGTGCTCTATCATGGTGGGGTCGATTCTGCCGCAGTTTGCAAGAACCCTGCGTACCTGCTTCTGGTAAAACGGGATCTGGTTTCTGTAATAAACCGCCTGGCCCGTTCTGGGATCACGGTAGGCCAAGCGTTCTATGAGCTGCTGGCGCTTAATGGTCTGGTCAACTATTTCCGGGGCATCTGCAGGATCGACTTCCTGGTATTGTACGCCGAGGGGCTCTATTGCAACTACCGGCGCCTTTGCGCAGAAACCGTGGCATCCCGTGGACCGGATTTCAACCTGTTTGTCAAGACCCTGTTCGGCCACTGCATCGGCCAGTGCGTCGCGCACTGCTGCAGCCCCGTATGCCCTGCACCCGGTCATGCAAACATGGACCTCGGTCTTTTTTTTGCCCGAGTCCGCAAGTATCTTGTTGCGGAACCATTCTACCTGTCCGATGGATGTGAGTTTTTTCATAAGGCTCAGTCATCCTCCTTGTCTTTCCGGTATTCGCCCAGCACGCTGACCACCTTGGTGGGGTTGAGCCTGCCGAAGTAGTCCTTGTTGACCATCATGGTAGGCGCAAGAAAACACGCCCCCAGGCAGGCCACAGTCTCCAGGGTGAACTGGTAGTCAGAGCTTGTCTCGCCTTCCTCGAGGCCCAGTTCCTTTTTGACCAGTCTCAGGATGCTTCTGCTGCCCTTGACATGGCACGCCGTGCCCCGGCAGACTCTGAGCACGCAGCGGCCCTTGGGCTTTAAGGAAAAACCGGAGTAAAAGGTTATTACCCCCTGGACCTGGGAGGCGAACATGTTCAAGGTGTCTGCGATGGGCTCGATGGACTCGGGCGGGATGAATCCAAACTCCTCCTGGACATCCTGGAGCAGCGGAATTAGGGCCCATTTAGTGTCCCGGTAGTCCTCGATGATTTCGTGGAGTTTTTCCCGGTCAAATTGAGTGGGATCCATTTTTATTTGCTCCTTGGCATCTATATTTTTTCAATGTCGACCCTGCAGGTTCGCCAGGCAGGAGCCGCCGGCTTCAAGGCCTCCAGGCCGGCAAGGTCTGCTGCATCATTTCCGCTGAATCCAAGCGGAATGAAAGCCCGGCCGGGCAAAAGCCCTGCATCAGCGATATATCCGCGTTCAACACTTCCGTAATCTGACGTGATCCGGACGAGTCCGTCTTCTTCCAGGCCGAGGGCCTCTATATCAGCGGGAGACAGGCGGGCTTTGTTGTCGCGGTTCCAGTTCGCGATCCGGGCGGATCTGGCAGTGCGGGTGCCTCCGCCGAGATGCCAGCGCAGAGAACCGAGCATGGCTGTAAAAGGCTTTTCACTTTTTGCTTCAGCTGTCGGCCCGGCTGGGCTGAATTCAAACCGAGTACCGTTTTCGGAAAAAGGCGACCCGTTTTCAGCGTTTTTCACCCATCCCTGGCGCTGGGTGCCCAGGGCCGCGTACATGGGAATTGTTCTTCTGATTTCCTGCCTGATTTTTTCAACCGTGCCGTATTGTTCGGGATAGCCCATGTTCTGTGCCAGAAGTCCCAGTATCTGCCAGTCTGCAAGGGCCTGGCCGGGAGCGTCCGAGGCAGGGGTAAAGGATTGAATCCTTCCTTCCATGTTGGTAAAGGATCCGCTTTTTTCAGCAAATGCAGCGCCGGGCAAAATAACGTGGGCGAGTTTCGCTGTTCGGTTGTCTATTATGTCCTGGACCACTATGAAATCGAGTTTTTTAAGAGCCGTCTCCACGCGGTCCCGGTCTGGCAGGGAGCGAAGCAGGTTTTCGCCCATTATGTAGAGGGCCTTTAAGTGGCCTGACTCCGCGGCTTCAACAATTCCGGGCAGATCCAGGCCCGGGTCGGGAGAAAGTTTTACGTTCCAGAGGCGCTCAAGCTGTTTTCTGCTGTCCTGGTCTGAAAGGAGCTTTCTCCCGGGCAGCATGTCGGGAAAAATTCCCATGTCCATGGCGCCGGCGGTGTTGGCCTCCGGGGCCGGAATAAAGATGCCGGTGTTTTTCGCGCCCAGGCTCCCGGTTGCAAGAGCAAGGTTAAAGACTGCATCAACTGTCTGTGTGCCATGCTCTTGCTCCATTACGTCCGCGCCTATTACAAGGGCTATTTTTCTGCCTGAAAGCAATCCTGCCGCCCTTGAGATCTCTCTTTTTTCCGCGCCTGAAACCGGCTGGTTGGCCAGGAGGTCATCGATTGAGGCCTTGTACGAATCCCAGCCTGTAGTGTATTTAGTGACAAAATTGCTGTCTTGGCCTCCCTGTTCAGAGATTTCCGCTGTCAGGGCCGAGATGAGCGCCGGGATCCGGGCTTCTGCATTAGCACCCGGATCAGGACGGATTCTTGCGCCGGCAAAAGGCGCAAGGCCGGTTCTGCGTGCATCGATTGTTACAACAGGCGTCCCCGCACGTGCTGCACGCTTTACATGATAGCCGGCCACCGGAACGGCATGGTCGGGTTCAAAGCTTACCGCCACTATCGCCTCTGCACTTTCAAGGGATGACAAAGGCAGAATGCGTGCCGCGCCCATGGTTTTTTCCTCTGTGAGCCTCATAAGGCCCTGGCCGTTGATGGCACCGGTGCTGGTCACATTGTTGGTTTCAAAAAGGACTCGTGCGATTTTCTGGAAGAGGTAGTTTTCCTCTGTGCTGCAACTGGGAGATCCTATAAATGCGATGCTGCCAGGGCCGTAGTTGCGCTTGATTTCCGCAAGCGATTCCGCTGCCCTGGATACTGCATCCTTCCATTCAGCCGGGTGGAATACGGGTTCGTTGTCTTCGTTCAGACCCCGGATCATGGGTTGATCAAGGCGGTCCGCGGTGTTCAGGTAGTCGTGTGCGAAATGCCCCCGGACGCAGAGGGTGGGGCCGTTTACGCTATCCTTGATTTTTGAGGGGTTTACCTCCGCGATCCGGTTGCCGGAAATTCCCAGGGCAAGGCTGCAGCCCGCGCCACAGAAACCGCACACCGAGTCTGATTCCTTTTCCGGGGTGCCAACGAAGTCGGTGTGCTTGGGTGAAAGTGCACCCGTAGGGCAAATGGAAACGCACGTGCCGCAGAACGTGCAG
>JAWLEU010000195.1:0-4555 GCA_041685965.1 Desulfosalsimonas sp. | reverse complement strand
AACAATGACCAAAACCCTAAATGCATCAATGACAGCAACATCCTGTTTTAAGCTGTTGGTTTTTATCATTTGAACATTCTATATTCGTATTTGTTTCGGGTTTCGGATTTCGATATTCGGGTTTTGGCTGAACAGGGTTTTCGTTCAGCCACTACTTAGATCTTTTCATTTTTGTAGCTCTCGAGTTCCTCAAGTTTCTTCTCCAGTTTTGCTATGCGGGCAGACATGGCTTTGACTTCTTTTTTCAAAAGATGGTTTTCCTTGTATACTTCTTCCAGATCGTTTTTTTTGGCTACCGGCATTCCCCGGAGCGCGTCCTGCATAACATCTTCATAAATCGCCTGAAACTCCATATATGCGTTCATCACCCTATGAAAGCTGCTTACAAACTCCGGGGACTGCAGCAACTGCATGTAGCCTCCCTCCAGCATTTTAATCCACATGGCATAATATTCTTTGATATCCTCGGAATACCCGTCACTTTCAGGCATTTCCCTGAGCTTATGCTGCATTTTAATCAGTGAATGCTGCACAGGCTGAAGCAGGAGCAGGGAAAATTCACAGGCCACGGTGGTGAGAAGATTAAGCTTGTCTATCGCCTGAGTTATACGTTCCTGATATTCGCGGTTCAATCCTAGCTTCGGCATGTTAAGCATCTTTTGCATGCTCATGGAGTATGCTTCAATCATGGCCTGGAAGGGAGGAGTCTGACTATCCTGCTGAGATTCAGACATGGACTGCTGGATACCGTTTAGGCCTTGCAGGAACAGTTGGTTTGCCTCCTCGATCCAGTTCTGGGTAATTTCAACAGCGTTATCCAGCGATTTGGCCATACCCCGGGCCGGATCCTCACTGTCTATGAGACCGGAGTTGAACCAGGTCTCCTGTATTGCCTGACTCAATTCCTGCAGGGACCCGGCAGTAAAAGGTTGGAAGGAACCGGGATGATACTCTGCCTGACCATTCTTTTTTGTCTCTAGCATTTCCTGTATGGCGGTCTGCCAAAAATCAAAACCGGCCTTTATGCTTGCAGAGAATAGATCATCCTTCCCTGAGTCCCCTGATGAATTGTTTTCAGTGCCTGCCATAAGCTTATACTTTCCTATAAGAGGCCTTTTGCCTGTATTTTTTGATCCCCTCTCACGGTCTTGCCTTTTGTTTCGGGTATCGGTTACATTTTTCGTTTCTTCACAGACCTCCTTAAAATCACAATAATCATTATGGTACTTCCCTGCAATCATACAGAGAATATGTAAACGAGGGCAAAGTGCAGTATGGTAGCCATTTTGAAAACTGCCCGAATTTGTCGACTTCTACTGAACTCCAAAGAGGCGGTCATTTGGGTGGTTATTTTTGATTAAAACGTTTTTTATTGCAGACTTCAGGCGGTCCACACCATGGTGACCCATGTAGACAAGCACGGGAAAGCCGGGAAATTGCTGCCTGAAATCAAGATAGGTACTCCATGTTGCCGAGATCTCCGGGTGAAGACTTATGATTGCAAGATTAAAGCCGGAAAGATCAGGTGAATTGAAATAGAGCTCTTCGAGTCCTATGAGCTCTACATCATACCCATTCTTTTCTAATTCTGAGGATATGGTTTTCTTTTCCCGGGAGCCCCTGCAAACTATCAAAATTTTTTTCAAATTCTCCTTTCCTCCGTTTGCTCAAGGTTTTGCATCAAAGCGACATTTGCTGCTTTTTGCCGCATTCAATGCAATTAGCACCCTTAGGCGCAATTTGTCCGCAACGGTGTCCAATAAAAATTAATTTTTTTAGCGAGACGGCGGTCATGGAAAGATTTTTATGAAACACCTCCCGGCCGAACGCTGATATGGAACCAAGGGCTTCGGTATCAATATAGGTTTCTTTTAATCCGGAAGAAATGTCTTTTATAGCGCAAACCAGTTCCATCGCCGACATTCCGTCAAAATCTCCGTTCAACTGCAGATGAAGAGTGTTTTTTTCGTAAATACTAGTAATCCTAAAATTGGTGGCCATTTCAAAACCCTTTATGCAAGAAATTTAACTTAAAAATGACATCAACGCCGCAGTAAAAATATTGCTACAAGATTTGTGCCAACCAAAAATTTATCTTAAACAATCGATTTTATTAGTAATAAAGAATAACCGGTAAAAAGGACAAGAGAAAGAATGGGAATGATGATTCCCAAAAATCAAAAAAAGGCGATTTTTGGCAGGATAATCGGGAATGTAAAATCGGGAATGATTTTTCTCAAAAAAAGATCAATCGATCCCGTACATCTTCATCTTTTTGTAAAGGGTGCGGCGGGTAACCCCAAGCCTGTCAGCAGCGCGCCCCCGGCGCCATTTACTGTGCTCGAGTGCAGAATGAATCAAATCCTTTTCATACTGGGCAAGTGCTTCCCTTAAATCAACCGGGCTGTTTGTTGGCTGCGGCTGATGAATTTCTGTCAATGATTCGGGAATATAAAACAAACCAAGGGTAAAGTAGCGGTCAAGGACATTTTTCAATTCCCGTACATTGCCCGGCCAGCAGTAGTTCTGGATAGCATTCAGAATCTCTCCGGTGAGCGGAACAAGGCCTGACTGATCAGAGTAAGCCTGGCGGAAGTGCTCGATGAGCAATGGCAAATCGTCGCGTCGTTCCCGCAGCGGGGGAATTTGTATGGGGATCACATCGATCCGGTAAAAGAAATCTTCACGCAGGGCGCCTGTCTTGACCAGTTCGCCGAGGTTGCGGTGGGTGGCTGCGATCAACCGGATGTCTTGATAAACCGGGGTATTATCACCAACAGGCGTATAGCCGTATCCTTCAATAACCCGCAGGAGTTTGACCTGCATACCGTGCCCGATTTCACCTATTTCATCCAGAAACAGGGTTCCTCCCTCTGCCATAGCCAGAAACCCTTTTTTATCACGTTCCGCACCGGTAAAGGCCCCTTTTTTATAACCGAAAAATTCGCTTTCAATAAGCGTATCCGGGATGGCACCGCAGTTGACCACCACAAAAGGCGCTTCACTGCGATCGCTGTTCTCATGGATCGCTTTTGCCACTAACTCTTTGCCGGTTCCGGTTTCACCGTAAATCACAACATTGGAATCCGTTGCCGCGGCCTTTAAAATCATGTCATAAACAGCCTGCATCGCAGGACTCTTGCCGATGATATCGCCGAACCGGAAACGTTCTTTCATGCTGGATTTCAGGCGGATGTTTTCCTTGTCCAGATATGCCGCGCGTTCGGCAAGAGCTATTTCCTTGCGCTTTCGCTCAGTAATGTCAATCGTGAGGGCCTCAAGATTGGATACCCGGCCGCTTGCATCGAAGATCGGCGACATAATGGTATAGTACCAGCAGCCGTTTTCGGGGTGTTGATATTCAAGGCGCTCGGCCTTGCCGTTAAAAACCGAATCGCTGTGGCACCAGGGGCACTGAGAATCAAAGCCCCACAGGGCCTTGTAGCAGAACTCGCCTGTGGCGTCCCGGCCGATTTTATCAATAAGCGGCTTGCTCATAAACTCGATCCTAAGCTGCCGGTCATGGGTGGAAATAAAGCCTTCAGCCGCTTCAATGATGGTTTTGAGTTTGGCCTCGCCTTGCCGGAGCGCCATTTCCGCTCGCTTACGTTCAGTGATGTCTATAAGAGAAACCACGCTCTGTGTAGTATCGGGAATCATGTCCACGGTCAGATACCCGTGGCGCATCTCGCCGTTGCGGACAAAGAAACGGAACTCATAACTGAGGGGAGCTTCCAGGGGATCACGCCTGCGCGAATATTGATTTTTTTTCATCCAGTCCACATCATCTGAATGCACAAACTCGGTCCAGGATTTTTTCCACTCAAGTTCATGCCTTGAATACCCTGAAAGTTCTTCAAAATTGGAATTAACATGCGAAATGGTGGTGTCTTCTTCTATAATGAACATAGCCGTGCCGGAGGTCTCGAATATGGCACGGTAGTAATTCTCAGACTGGCGCAGGGCTTCTTCGGCCCTCTTGCGCTCCACTACCTCGCCTATTAAATGAGCTGCGGAACGAATCCTTCGCTTGGCCAGTTCAATGATAAAAGGTGGGCGGCTTTCATAGGCATTTGAACACTCGACTAAATCTTTTACATCTACACCGTATTTTTTAGCCAGCTCTGACAACTTGTTCGCCTCAGTTGGCGGGTCACCGTATCCGACATTAATCGTGCCGATTATCTCTCCGCTGGCAAATATAGGGACGGCATAAAGCCGGATCCCCCCTTCACATGCAACATCCACCGGAGTTTCTGTCTCTATGGCCTGTTTTGCGGTTTCCCGGCATGATTCATGGCAAAGCCAGTTCCCGCAACTCAGGGCCTGTGAACTGTAATCTGTCTTACACAAACAATATGAAGCCTGATCCATGAGCCTGCACCAGGCAGAAGAAAAAATGCCCAGGGCATAATCGCCGTTTCTTTCATAAACCGCAACAGAGGTTTCGAGCAGGTCCAAGAAATCGCCTACAATATTTTTAAGTGTTTCTTCTCCTACCGCATCAAGTACCTCCCCGCTGGTATTGAGTTCTGTCAAATCACCGTAAGGCGGA
>JAWLEU010000194.1:0-4590 GCA_041685965.1 Desulfosalsimonas sp. | reverse complement strand
GACGACTTCGGAATAGTTGGAGAACCGCAGGTGCCGGAAGAATCCTTTATAGATCCAGAACAAGGCCTTTCCCTCGGACTCGTGGGCGGACAGATTGCAGGCAACGTGCTTTACGCCAACCTTCAGGCATTACAGGAGGACGGAAAATTAAACATCCTGTCCAGCCCCTCGATTACCACCATGGACAACCAGGCAGCCTACACCGAGCACGGCGAAAGGGTTCCGTTTGAAACCACAGACGACGAGGGGCGCCCTGAGGTGGAATTCGAGGACGCTGTTTTGCGGCTGGAAGTCATCCCGCATATAATAGACGGAAAACACATGAGAATGCAGATAAAGGTCAAAAACGACGAGGTGGACTTCACCCAGACCGTGGACGGCAACCCGGTGATCAGGGCAAAGGAGACAGAGACCAACCTTGTGGTAAAAGACGGCGAGACCATAGTTATCTCCGGTCTTTCCAAGCAGACCGTAACAGACATAAATCAGGGCACGCCTGTTTTAAAGGACGTGCCCGGCCTGGGCTCGCTTTTCAAGGGGACAGACAAAAGCAGTGAAATGGAAGAGTTCATGATCTTTATCACCCCGTCAATACTGGGGACAAAAACCCAATAAGGCTTCATTGCCCGCGGATCATCAATGGATTACTTCAGGCTTTTCAACCTGGAAAAAGAACCTTTTGCAAACACCCCTGACCCGGAGTTTTTCTACCGTTCAACAAGGCACGCCCGGTGCATGCAGAACGTGGAACTCGCAATCCGGCTCCGCCGGGGCCTGTGCATTGTCCGCGGCGAGGTGGGAACCGGCAAGACCACCCTTTGCAGACAGCTCATCCGCACCCTGTCAGACGATGAATCCATGGATGTGCACCTTGTGCTGGACCCGGGCTATAATTCCACACAAGAGTTTGCAGCAGCAGTGGGCCGGATGATAGCAGGCCGGCACAAGGCTGATACCTGCGCCACGGTTGCAGACTTCAAGGAGATGATAAAAAACCACCTGTTTGATGCCGGGGTCGACGGCGGCAAAACAATTGTACTGATAATAGACGAGGGCCAGAAACTGGCCGCCGGGTGCGCCGAATTTCTCCGTGAACTTCTAAATTACGAGACAAACACACACAAGCTGCTCCAGATCGTTATTTTCGCCCAGAACGAAATCCGCGAACTTCTTTGCGCACACCCGGGATTTGCAGACCGCGCCGCCTTGTACCACCGCCTGGAACCCCTGGACCGAAAGGAAACCGCCCGGCTTATAGAACACCGGCTGGAAAAGGCCGGCGCCAGCGGGAAAGCCCCGGGAGGCCCGCATTTTACACGAAGGGCGGTATCCGCGATTTACAGGATAAGCAGGGGATACCCAAGGACCACAATTCACCTGGCACACAACATTCTGCTGCTTTTGCTTGTTAAAGGCGCCGGCACGGTGACACCCCGGATTGTAAGGCGGGCCGCGGCCGGGCTACCGGATGTTAAAAAAACACCCCCTGCCGGAGGCCGGCTTAAGGCTGCAGGATTCGTATTTGCGGCAGCAGTGATTTCCCTGGCGGTAATGGCGGCATATCCCGGTTTCTTGTCGGAAAGCGGTCCTGAAAAAAAAGAAGCCGCATCTTCTGAAAAAACATCCGTGCAGGCTGATCACGCGGCATATGAGATTCTGACCCGTAAACAGGAGCCTGCAGAAGAAACCGAAAAAGAAATTCCGGAAACACTCGGCAGGATCAAAATAACTGAAAACGACAGGCTCTGGAACGTGCTAAAAAGGATCTACGGAGCTGAAAACCCCGGCGATGTCATGCAAAGAGTGCAGGCGGCCAATGCAGAACTGCAAAGCCCGAACATGATACGCCCCGGCCAGGAAATAACCCTGCCTGCGGCGGATGAGGTTTCTGTTGGCGAAAGCCAGCGCTACTGGATCGCCCTGGAAAAATCCAGGGACTTAAACACCGTTTACCGGGCCGCAGCCGCTGAACCTGACGGGCAGGTGCGGGTGATAAGTTACTGGCACCCTGATACCGGGATTGAACATGCAGCAGTAAAGAAAGGGGCCTTTCCGGAACAATCAAAAGCCGAGCAGACGATTGATTCCATGGAAAAAAGCTCTGAAAAACCCCCTTTTGTCCTGGATCTAAGCAAAAAAGCAACAAGGCTGCTCACAGGTGGCGGCAGGGGTTAAAAAAACTGAAAGGACAGGGTTTTGCGCAGGAAAAAACGCCTCGGTGAAATGCTTATAGAAGAAGGGCTGCTTGACGAAGACCAGCTGCAGACCGCCTTAAAGGAGCAGAAGGCGGCCGGCCAGAAGCTGGGCCAGTTCCTGGTGCACAGAAACATATGCCGCGAAGAAGATATTGTAAACATGCTCAGCCGCCAGCTGCGCATTGACAGATACAACCCCTCGAACTACCCGCTTGATCTTTCTCTTGCTGAAATTATCGATGCCGACACAGCAAAAAACAAGGGAGTAGTCCCTGTTGAAAAACTGGGAAACGTACTGCGCGTTGCCACGACAGACCCTCTTGACATAGATACCCTGGATTCCCTGGAGGTAATAACAAACCTGGAAATAGAGCCCGTGGTCTGCACAGAAGGGGATTTTGAACAGGCCTGCAGCTCGCTCTACGGTCTTTACCGCGGCATGGACGATGTCATGAAAAGCGTGGACGAAGACATCACCGCCGTCAGAGACGAAGAAGAAGAAACACCGGGAGCTGGTGCCGACCAGGATATCCATGTGCTGGAAAGCCAGGCTGATCAGGCCCCTGTAATAAAGCTGGTAAATTCCATTATAGCCCAGGCGGTAAACCAGAAGGCAAGCGACGTGCATATAAGCCCGGAAAAAAACCGGGTACAGGTGCGTTTCCGGGTGGACGGAAGGCTGCGGGAGGTTCCCGCCCCTTCCAAAAAGCTCATGCCTGCGCTTGTCTCAAGGGTTAAAATCCTTGCAAACATGGACATATCAGTAACACGCGTCCCCCAGGACGGAAGGTTCACAGTGACCATGAACCGGAGGGAGATAAATATCAGGGCATCCTGCATCCCGACGATTTACGGGGAAAACGTTGTACTGCGGCTGCTTGACATGAGCGCGGGCGCTTTCACCCTTGATGATCTGGGCATGGGCGCAGACGACATGGAAAAAATGGAAGACTCGATTGTCAAGCCCTACGGAATGATCCTGTCCACCGGCCCCACGGGAAGCGGCAAGAGCACGAGCTTATACGCGATTCTGCGCAGGATCAACCGCCAGGACATAAACATCATAACCCTTGAGGACCCGGTGGAATACCGGGTGGCTGGAATAAGGCAGGTGCAGTTAAACACACGGGCCGGCATGACGTTTGCCTCGGGCCTCCGCTCCATTCTGCGCCAGGACCCTGACGTGATAATGGTCGGGGAAATGCGCGATGCTGAAACCGCAAGAATCGGAGTGCAATCTGCAATGACCGGCCACAGGGTCCTTTCCACGGTGCACACGAATGACGCGGCAGGCGCCATAGCCCGGCTCATTGACATGGGAATCGAGCCCTTCCTTATTTCCTCAACCCTCCTGGTCTCCTTTGCACAGCGGCTTTTGCGCAGGGTCTGTTCCCACTGCGCAGAACCGTATACTCCCTCCGAACGGGGGCTGCGATCACTGGGCCTGGAACAGGAGCAGGGATGCCGGTTTCTTCAGGGAAAGGGCTGCCACATGTGCTTGAACACCGGATACCGCGGGCGCACTGCCGTTTTCGAGGTTTTGCGCGTAGACGACGAAGTACGGGCACTTATCATGGAAAGGGCTTCAGCCTCCAGGATAAACCAGGCCATGATCAGCGCCGGGAAATTAAGAACCCTGCGCGAAGACGCGGCGCAAAAGGTTTGCCGCGGCGAAACCACAGCGGAGGAAGCAGTCTCAGTGGTCATGGTATAGGAGAAACCAGAGGATGCACTATACCTACAAGGCAATAAACGAAGCAGGAAAACAGACCTCAGGGATGTTGGAGGCAGACACCCCGCAGGAGGCAAGGGAAAAAATCGCCGGACTGGGCCTGATACCCGTGAGCGTGGCAGACGGGACAGCAGCTACCCGGACAAACATTAAAGACAGGATCAACCTGTGGCTTGCAGGGGTAAAACTGCCGGACCTGATAATTTTCAGCAAGCAATTCAAGACCCTGTTCGAGGCGGGTATACCCATGACCAGGCTCATGGAAGTCCTGGAGCAGCAGACGGAAAACCCCAGGCTTAAAAAAACAGCCTCAAAAATAAGCGAAGATATCCATTCAGGAATGTCTCTGACAGAGGCTTTCCGGGAACATCCGAAAATCTTTTCGCCCCTTTACTGCAGCATGATACAGGCAGGCGAGGCAAGCGGCAGGCTCGGAGAAGTGGTTGAACGGCTTATATACCTGCTCCAGCATGAGCACAAGGTCAAATCAGACATAAAAAGCGCAATGCAGTACCCGGTGCTGGTTCTGGTGACCCTGACCGCAGCCTTTCTTTTTCTTCTGACCTTTGTGGTGCCAAGGTTCGTGGATATCTTCCGCCAGGCAGGCATAGACCTTCCCCTTCCAACAAGGATCTGCCTGGTGCTGCACCAGTGGATAGTTGT
>JAWLEU010000193.1:0-4610 GCA_041685965.1 Desulfosalsimonas sp. | reverse complement strand
GACGCCCCGCAGCCAGACATCCTGATACGGATCGAAGTCCCGGATGCCGACACCCGTGTGTTTTCCTTGTTTTTTTATGGACCCTGCGACCCTGATCTGGTAGAAACCGTAAGAAAATTCGAAATCCGAAACATGACGGAATCGCAAAAAGTAAGTTTTTAGATGGCGCCGTAAAAAGTTTAAGATCAGGGCTTGCGCGATTCCGAAGAATGCAGAGCACTTAGCTTTCACTGTTTTTATAATTTGGTTATTCGGATTTTTGTCATTGTTTATCCCTTACGGGATGCTGACGCGCGGATTTCGGATTTCGTGCTTCGGATTTATGGATTTGTTCTTATAATTGGTTTAACAATTACTCTCTTTCTTGAATCAAAATATATACAGGTATAAGGATTCCCCTTATGGCGCTTATTGTACAGAAATACGGCGGCACTTCAGTGGGCGACACTGACCGGATCAGAAACGTGGCCCGGCGGATCGCACGCACCCGTGATGCCGGAAACGGCGTGGTGGTAATACTTTCAGCCATGAGCGGGGTAACAGACGAGCTTATTTCCATGGCAGGGAAGGTATCTGATAATCCTGATAAAAGGGAAATGGACGTTTTGCTTTCAACAGGGGAGCAGACCACTGTTTCGCTCATGGCAATGACGCTTCAGGCAATGGGCTACAAGGCAAGATCCATGCTGGGACACCAGGCCGAGATCCTCACTGACAGCAAATACTGCAAGGCGCGCATACTGGACATAGGCGCAGAGCGTATAAACACGCTGCTGTCAGAAGGCGAGATAGTTATAGTCGCCGGATTCCAGGGAGTGGACGCCTGTGGAGACATCACCACCCTGGGCAGAGGAGGCTCAGACACTTCCGCCGTGGCAGTGGCTGCAGCCCTGAAAGCCGACAGTTGCGAAATCTACACTGATGTTGACGGTATCTACACGGCCGATCCCGGCATATGCGGCAAAGCCAGGAAGCTGGCGCGCATTTCATACGACGAGATGCTTGAGATGTCGAGCCTGGGTGCCAAGGTCCTGCAGATCCGGTCTGTTGAATTTGCAAAAAAATACGACGTCCCGCTACACGTCAGATCATCATTTAACGAGGAGGAAGGAACCATGGTGGTCCATGAAGATGCCAATATGGAACAAGTGGTGGTATCCGGGGTAACCCACAGCAAAGACGAGGCCCGCATAACCCTGAGGAAAGTGCCTGACAGGCCGGGTATTGCGACAAGAATCCTTACACCCGTGGCAAAAGCTGGCATAAGCGTGGACATGATCATACAGAACACGCGCCTGAGCAACATGACAGATTTGACCTTCACCGTGCCTAAACCCGACTATGAGGCAGCCCTTGAAATCGAGCAGAAGGTCGCCGAAGAAATAGGTGCGGCAGAAGTGCTCGGAGATGAAAACATAGCCAAGATCTCGGTGATCGGCGTGGGCATGCGCAGCCACTCAGGGGTGGCATCGAAAATGTTTGAAACCCTTGCAGCAGAAAACATAAACATACTCATGATCAGCACCTCTGAGATCAGGATTTCCTGCGTGATCGAGGAAAAATACACGGAACTCGCTGTCCGCGCACTGCACACCGCATTCGAGCTTGACAGTTAAGAATAAAAGCCGGTATTGCCATATTGGCTTAAATGCGTTATTATAAAGCTATAGATATTCAAAAAATCAGGGGCAATTCATATACAAGGAAAAAGCAATGCAGGAATATGTGGTAATAAAAAAAGGAACCAGCATCCACCATTGCATAAACTTACCCGAGGATTTTATGGATATGGATTTGGAAATCAAGATAAGGCCATTGACCAAATCGAGTAAAATCAGTCAGAAACTTGAACGGTTATATGATAAATACTCGGGCGTCAATCCTTTCAGAAACGTTGAAGATCCAAAGCAATGGCAGCGGAATATAAGAGATTAACCTTATCGCATCATTCTGAATCCTTTTAACGACTCAAAAGATGAAACGCTTTAGCCCCAATCAGCTCATTTTCGTGATCGTGGTTGCCCTTGTTATTCTCTCGTTTGTGCTGAAGCGGATGTTTTTCGGAATCTGAGTCCACCACCGAATAACCGAGGGCCTGAAGGCAGAAAACCGGGCGGCTTAAACCGCCCCTTCTATTTCCCCTGCAATCATGTCAGCGGCGTCAGCCGGATCTCCCGCATCCCTTATGGGCCTTCCTATGACAAGATAATCCGCGCCGTTTTTTACCGCCTCCGAGGGGGTGACCACCCGCTTCTGATCGTCACCTTCCACCGCCCAGCCCGGTCTTATGCCGGGCACCATTGTTACAAAACCGGCACCGAACCTCTGCTTTATTGATTCCGCCTCGCGGCCGGAGCATACAACTCCGGCGCATCCTGCCTCGTATGCACCCTGCGCACGCTTCATTACCAGGGCCGCAGGATCAGAGGCATAAGCAGGCTCAAACCCGGCCTCCCTGAGATCATTGCCGGAAACGCTTGTCAGCACCGTTACACCCAGCACTCCCGTTTTTTTTCCGGCACCCTTTACTGCAGCCTCGAGCATGGCGCGGCTTTCCCCGCAGTGCACGGTTGCATAGGCAGCCTTCCAGGCTGCAATGCGCTCCATTGACCGGCCCACGGTGGCTGGTATGTCGTGGAGCTTTAGATCAAGAAAGATTTTTGCATCCCCTTCGGCGCGGATGGTCTTTAGAATGCTCTGCCCGGCTGCTATGAAAAGCTCCAGGCCGACCTTGAACATTCCCACACGGCCTGCAAGCACCCTCACCAGCTCTTCAGCCTCTTTCAGGGAAGACACGTCCAGCGGAAAAACTATATAGTCCTTTGCCTGCTTTTTCATCTGGTTTCCAGGTAATCCTTTAACTGTTCGCGGTGAGCCTGCTCCATGGGGCCGCCCTTGCGCCACACCCGGCAGGTATCGGTTAAAAAGCCCATGGCGCGCTCTGCATACACGGACGGATCAAGAGGCTTCTGTGAGGCCGCAGACCACGTCCCCTGCACTGCGGCAGGCGCCATGGCCAGCACCAGGGAGACCAGGTGCGCACAGCTTTTCGGGCCCCCAAGCATCTGCTTTACCTTCCGGGTAAAGCCCGAGGCTATGCGCATGCCTTCCAGGGCCTTTATCGTATCCATTGTCTCCCTGCACTCCTGCCTGGGCACGGTTGGCATTTCAGCCTCGATTTCCTCTATTTCCAGCCCGGGAGCTTTTACTTTCATTCGCACCTTCATGTGATGTATGGTCCCGGGCTGCCTTTTCTCACCGTTTACCAGGTAGCGCGTAACAAAGCATTCGTCTTTAAGAATTCCCTCAACAACCGCAGAATCCTGCCCGGCTGCATAGGTATTTATCTCCAGACCACGGGTATGGGCCTTTTGCGCTTCTGACAGGTCAATTGCCATCTGCAGATTCCTCCTTTCCGGACCTTTTCTTATAAGAAACCTAAGTATATTATCAGAAAACCTCCGGAAAACAAACATGCTTTAGCAATATCATGCAAGGAATCAAAGAGGTTTTTCTGCCTGAAAAAATTTATAATTTTATGGGCGTCCCTCAATGTTTGCAAAAATTAATAAAGTTGCATCTGCTGCATTCCTGAGATAGACTTATAGGTCAGACCAAGCTGAAAAGATAAAAAAAGCCGGACGCTGCTTATGCTCAGCCAAAAACCTTCCGAACTCATAGAGGAAATAAAGAGAATTTCCGGGGACCTGTTTTCCCGGTATCCTGTCTTGTTTGCATATGTTTACGGAAGCTTTGCCACTGACACGGTTCATCCTTTCAGCGACCTGGATATCGGTGTCTACCTGCGTCCGGAATCCGCAGAACAACCCCTTGAAACAGAACTGGACCTGGCACTGGAAATAGACACCGCGCTTGACCACGCCGTAGAGTCTGATGTACGTGCAATAAATAATCTCCCTCTTGTGTTTGCAGGTCAGATACTTACACAAGGAATACTTGTTTATTCAAGGGACGAAAACAGCCGGGTGGACTTCGAGGTACATGTACTCAAAAAATACTTCGACTTTATGCCCGTAATCCATGAATACCGCAAGGCCTATTTTAATGCCGCGAAAAAATAGTCTCAGGTGAATAAATGGTCAATTTTGACAAGATTCTTGCTAAATTCGAGATGCTCGATCAGTTTTTGAAAACCATCAGGGAACTTTCGAAAACAGAACAAGATGAATTTCTGAAAAATTCAGTGCTGATAGGAAGCATGCGCTACTATCTTCAGGTAAGCATTGAATGCTGCCTGGATGTGGCAGCACATATCGTCGCCTCAGAAAGGTACCGGGTACCCAGGGACTATGCTGATACCTTTAAGGTGCTTGAAGAACAGGGTATAATTGACCCACATCTGGAGCATCGCCTGAAGCAGATGGCGAAATTCAGAAATCGCCTTGTTCACCTTTACGGCGAAATCGATGACCGGGCCGTCTACCGAATTGCAAGAGAGGATTTAAAAGATATAGAAGACTTCAAAGCAATCATTCTTGACAAATTTTCCGACTGAAAAAACGACTCTGGTTTAAGCTCCCTATGACCCTTAATATTAACGAAAATCCCGACGCTCTTTTTCCCGAAGACCTTCTTGATACTGACACTTC
>JAWLEU010000192.1:0-4616 GCA_041685965.1 Desulfosalsimonas sp. | reverse complement strand
CTGTGCAGCGGCGATCCCACCATCTACGGGCCGAACATGTGGTACATGGATGAATTTAAAGACCTTGACCCGGAGATAATAACCGGGGTGAGCGCGTTTAACAATTCAAACGCGGCCCTGAAAAAGGGCGTTACCTCGGGCAAAAAGGCCCATTCGGTCATTCTTACGGCAACCTTCGGTGATGCCGCGCAATACGACGGCCCGGACAGCGTGGACAAGCTGGCAAAAAATCAGGCAGCCATGGCTTTTTTCACCATGTTCATGAACATAGAAGACGTGGTGGAAAAGCTGCTGGTGCACTATCCCGAAGACACCCCTGCAGCTATTGTAAAGCATGCCGGCTATTCGGACAAAGAGGAGGTCATCACCGGCACCCTTGCAAATATTGCTGAAAAAACAGGTGAGGAGCCGGGATTTGAATACATGTTCTATGTGGGCGACTTCATGAGCGAATAAGCAAAAAGGAGCGAAAATATGTCAGATGTATTTGGGAAAAAACGATTTCTGTTCAGGCTTTGTATGTTCTTTCTTTCAGCGGTCCTTGTTTCCTGCATTTTCCAGCAATCGCCCCTTGCCGGTGAAAAAAAATCCGGCGGGCAGTTCCGGCTGGTAAGCCTGGGGGTCGGGGACCCTGATCTGATCACGGTCCGGGCAATCGAACGGATCAGGGAGTCGGATATCATTATATGCCGACAAAGCGTTGAAAAAGATTTCCAAGAATACCTGGAGGAAAAAACAGTCTGGGAAGGCGCTTTTGACCATTGGCGCACCTGGGACAGGGACTGCGGTGAAATCGCGGATGCGGAAAAACGGGAAAAATGCGAAAGCGACCGAAAAGTAAGAAAAAAACTGGAAGAAAAAATCAGGAAAGCCGTGGATGAGGGCAAGACGGTTTCAGTGCTGGGCCAGGGGGACCTGATGATTTACGGGGGCCCCTACAGGTGGTACCTGGATGCCCTAAAAGACCTGGAACCGGAAATCGTGCCCGGGGTCAGCGCCTTTAACGCTGCAAACGCCAGCCTTGGAAAAGACATCATGACAGGGGGCAAGACAAGCTCGGCGGTGCTGACCCATTACAGGGATATCGACAAGGTGGCGCAAAACCAGCCCACCCTGATTATATTTACCATGCACACAAAATTCAAAGACCTGGTGGAAAAACTGGGGGAGTACTACCCGGAAGACACCCCTGTATCGGTGGTGTTTTATGCCGGCTACAAGGAAAAGGAATACAGCATTTCGGGCACTCTTGACACGATCCGCAAAAAAACGGAAGGCGAGGATTTTCCCTTCGAACACCTGGTATACGTGGGCGACTTCATGAAATAAAAAACTCAGGAACATTTTCCGGAACAACCGACAGGCAACAAGGAGTTTGAAAATGAAAAGAATATCTTTTCCTGCACTTATCAGCATTGCGGCGGCCTTTGCAGTTTTTGCAGCAGGCAGCGCACATGCCCACAACCTGTGGTTAAATCCACAGGAGTACAGCCCCGAGGCAGGGGACACCGTTGAAATCGGCATCGGCTGGGGACACCACTACACAGAAGACAGGACCCACCAGGAGGTAAAAGACAGCACCGTACAGGAGATATCAGCAATCGGTCCTGACGGCAAAACGATTGACCTGGCGAAAAAATCCGCCTCCTCATATGAGCTGGAAACAAGCAAGCCGGGTGCATACCTGGTGACAGCCCGGACCTCGCCGGTGATGTTTACCACCACCCCTGAAGGCAGAAAACGGGGAAGCAGAGAGGATGTGGACAAACCGATAAAATGCACCGCCTACAACATCCTGGCCAAAACCGTTATAAAAGCGGGCGGCGATGATAAAAATCTTGAAGGCCAAACCGGGCAGAAGCTTGAAATCATCCCCCTGAAAAACCCGGCTGAGCTTGAAAAGGGAGGAACCTTTCCGGTCAGGGTCTTATTTGATAACAAACCCATAAGCGGGATAGAGCTTAAAGCAAATTATGCGGGCTTTGAGGAAAAAGACGCATCCGGTCACGGACACGGGCACGACGCGGCAGCAGAAGCAACAACCGATGACGACGGCGAGGCTGAAATCAGGCTCGAAAAACAGGGTCACTGGATCATTCTGCTTTCTCATCAAACCCCGTACCGGGACGGCGATGCCTGTGATCAGTCCCTGCATAAGTCCGCCTTTACGTTCGGGGTGAAATAACAGTCCGTGATTGTCAGGAAACAGGAAAAAACATCTGCAGGGGAAAACAAGGGCGGCCAGCAGACGGGGTTCGGCGGGCTTACGCGCCCGTGGGCCGCGTTGCTGGGAACAAGCCTTATTCTAAACATTTTCCTCGCGTTCTATTTTTTCAGGAAAACCGGCGGTAAGGCATGAAAAACGCGATTGACGGCAACGGGGACCTGATAAGGCAGGTGGGAGCCTTTACCGCCACCGTGCTGGTTGTCTCCAACATGGTGGGAACCGGGATTTTCACCACCTCGGGCCTTATAATGGAGGAACTCGGCGACCCGGTGATTCTTCTTTTATGCTGGCTTTGCGGCGGGATATTCGCCCTGTGCGGAGCGTTGTGCTACGGCGAGCTCGGGGCGAAATTCCCGCGCGCCGGCGGGGAATACGTGTTTCTGCGGGAAAGCTTTGGCAGGATGATGGGATTTCTGTCGGGGTGGGTCTCGCTTATCGTGGGTTTTTCAGCCCCGATTGCCGCGGCCGCAATAGCATTTGCCACCTATTTTTATTCAGCCCTGGGCCTTGAAGCCGCCTGGGAAATGCCGATAACAGTCTTTGGGTTTAAGGCGGCAACCCTTTCCGTTGTTAATATCGCAGCGGTGGCGATAATCATCCTGTTCAGCCTGCTTCATTATCACAGCGTGACAACCGGAAGCAGGATACAAAACGTGCTTACCATATCAAATTTCGCCCTTATACTGTTCTTTATCATTGCCGGATTTGCACTCGGTGACGGCTCTGCGGAAAATTTCAGCGGGCAGGGAGGGCTTTCTGCCTTTTCTGCCGAACCCTTTGCAGCATCGCTTATTTTTGTATTTTTTGCCTACAGCGGCTGGAACGCCTCGGCCTACCTGGGCGGGGAAATAAAAAACCCCCAAAAAAACATTCCCCTGTCGCTGGCTGCCGGGACCCTTGCGGTAACGGGGCTTTATATGCTGTTAAACGCGGTGTTTGTCTATTCCATGCCCGCGGATCAAATGGCAGGCACAATTGACGTGGGTGCCAAATCAGCAGAATTTCTTTTCGGGGAAGGCGTCAGCCGGTATTTGAGCATAGCGGTCGCCCTGGGAATCCTTTCCGCGGTGAGCGCGATGATCATGACCGGACCCAGGATTTATTACGCCATGTCAAAGGACGGGGTTTTTTTCACCAAGCTTGCCAGGGTCAATCCCGAACGCAGAACCCCCGCATATTCGATCATTCTGCAGGGAGCGATCGCATGTGTAATGGTTGTTACGGCGGCTTTTGACGCACTTTTGACCTACATAGGATTCACGCTTTCCATTTTTGCCATGCTCACGGTCATGGGCATGATCCGCATCCGGAAAACCAGGCCCGAGCTTTCCGGGATTTACAGGACCATCGGCTACCCGTTCACCCCCCTGCTTTTCATTGCCGGGCACCTGTGGATTATTTACTACATGATCCGGAGCAGGCCCATGGGAGTGGTATTCGGCCTTGCCACCATACTTGCGGGCATCCTCGTTTACCTGGGTTTTGCCTTTAAAGCCCGGCTGAAGTCGATATCCGCCAAATAGGTATACAATCATCGGCAGGGCAAAACAGGGCACGGCTGTCAGGCAATCCGACGCAGCCACCGTCATTTTGCCTTCTCTCATGTCACGAGACTGGTGGCCAAAGCGGCATTGGACAATAATTTTGCAATACTTTTCCCGGAGCCGCGAAAAAGAATAGTAAATTCATTTTTGAATAGCCTATTGTGCCTGGCAGCGTAATGAAATCCTGGAAACTTTAGTTTATTTTAAGAGTTCTTCAATTATCTGTTCATACACCTTGCGGTCGGATTCAGCAAACAGTACGAAACGAATGTGCTTTACGGATGACAGCCCCGAAAGTTCCTCAATAACCGTTTTCAGGGCTACCCTTGCTGCTGCTTCCAGGGGATATCCGAATGCACCGGACGAGATTGCCGGAAAAGCTATGGAGTTAAGGTTGTTTTGTTCTGCCAGTTGCAGGGCGTTTCTGTAGCAGGAAGCAAGCAGCCTGTCAGACGGCTTGTCAACACCGTAAACCGGCCCCAGGCAGTGGATCACGTTGCGGTTGGGCAGGTTATGCGCGCCTGTGACAACCGCCTGCCCAGGGCTGATAGGCGCAAGCGGCCGGCACTCCTCTTCGAGTCCGGGCCCTGCTGCCCTGTGAATTGCCCCTGCGACTCCTCCTCCCATAAGAAGCTGTGCATTGGCTGCATTGACAATAGCGTCCATGTCATCTTGTTTTGCAATATCTCCCTGTAAGCATTCTATGGTTACGCCGTTGACCTCCTGTTTACTCATAAAGCCCCCTTTTTTTCATTATCCGGCAATTTCCGCAGAAAATCCCGAAAAACTTTCTATGGCTGAAGCGCAGCGCAGAGATTATCAAAAATTTCGTCCAAAATCTGCTC
>JAWLEU010000191.1:0-4620 GCA_041685965.1 Desulfosalsimonas sp. | reverse complement strand
CCCCCTTTGCATACAAGAACCGTGCCCAACTACGTATAAAATGGACAAGATACCGTCATTACGGCACATATTTTTTTAAAGTGCCGGAATGACATTAGGTGTCAGGCGGGAACATTCAGGCATTGCATGCACAAGCCGTGTGCATGGTGTGCATACAACCCCGAAAAGACCGGAAAACATCCGGGGATCTGCAGTTATACCGGAGGGTTTCAGGAAATAAGCTCTCGGATATTGGCTCTGTGGTTAAAGGCGATAAACAGGGCTGCGGCCGCGGCTCCTGCTACAGCCAGGGGAAAATCCAGCCACTTTACAATGCTTGCACCTGCAAGCACTGCCGTCATGGCGAATGAACCTGCAAACGGGCGGCGCACAAGCCCGAACACAGCCGCCCATGCCGCACATGACAACAGGGCTGCATAAGGCACTATCACAGCGGAAAAACCAAGATAATTGGCCACGCCCTTGCCGCCTTCAAACCCGTGAAAACAGGGGTACCTGTTTCCTGCAAGCAGGGCCAGCCCTGACCAGGCAACGGCAGGGGGGGGAAAAAGATGGATTGCAGCCGCTGATACAGCAGCCGCCCGGCAGATATCGAGAATCAGCACAAGTGCGGCGGCAGCCGGCCCCGCCTGACGGTATACATTTGTTGCCCCTGGATTGCCGCTGAACCTTGTCCTGGGATCCTGTCTTTTAAGAACCCTGAAAAAAACAATGGAAAAGTTGACCGATCCTATGCAATAGGCCAGGACGGCAAACAGGATAAAACTCATTAAAGCCGCTCCGATTATTCACACCTCATTTTATCCGGACGGAAAGACCTGCCATAGCTGCCTGGTCTTCTCATCTATTCTCACCGGCCTGCCGGCTGAATTAAGCGCGCAGTGCTCGGTAAAGCCCGTGCATACGATACTGCCGCTTTCAGCATGAGTTATCACATAGCTGAACTTGATCCTCGCCTTTCCCAGATCACCGGGCCTGGTATTGATCCACATTGGATCGTCATAATACAGGGGTGTATAAAACTTTATCCCGGTTTCTATGATCGGATAAACGTATCCGTCCGCCTCTATCTCGGTGTAGGGGCAGACCATATCGCGCAGCATTGATGCCCGGCCGAGCTCAAAGAACCTGAAGTAATTTGCGTGATATACCATATCAGAACGGTCAGTGTCCGCGTAAAGGATTCTGTTGCCGCTTCTGTGCCATATAAGACCGTCTGTAAGGTTTTTTATCAGACGCGGATCATTTTCCCAGACCTGAGGCTCAAACTGCCCGGGCCGCATAATCAAACTCCTTTTAATCGCATTTTTAAGAAACCGTAAGCAGGTGGCTTCAAGAAATAAAATAATTCAGACTGCTTGGCAAGGATAATCTGGCGGATGCCCGATCAGCGGGGCTCTACCTGATCGCCGTCTGCCTCCAGGTAAATCACTTCCCATTCAAGCCTGTATGGCTTTCTGATCCGGTCGATTTCCTCTCTGTTTGAAAGTGTTTTACTGAAAGACTTTCTTCCTTCAGGCGGCAGCTCTGCACTTATGGAGACTTCTTCCAGCATTTCACTGAAAACGTTGTAGAACCTGAGCTTCAGATCCACCTGCAACTCCATGACAGTGCGGTTTATTAAAACGCCTTCAAGGCGCGGGTCCTTTACCCGGTGGATAAACGGGGTCCTTACCACCATGTCCTCGCAGTAAAGATAGCGGTTGATGGTCTGATCAGGAATAAAGGCATGTGCGCCTGACACGGCGGAAAAAAGGAGCATGAAAACAGCCGTTTGGTTTATAAGCTTTGCCATGTTGCTGCCCCCCGGCACGGTGTTGGTGTGAATCAATAATAACCGTGATCTGCCGGATGGCAAAAGGAAAAGGGGATATCATCTTCGGTGCATTATAAATGAGCGGAAAAACAGGTTGGTATCAGGATGTTTTATGATATAATAATGGGTCGTTCGAATCTTTTCACCTATAAGTGAAGGTACTTGATATGGAAATCAGTCTGCCATGGGGAAATGATTTTCTGGACCTTGAGCTGCCTGAGACATGGCGGGTGCATATGCCGGAAAGAGTAAATATGTCCGGGCATGCACAGGTCAATGAAACCGATCTTGTGCAGGCCGCCCTGGAAAACCCGCAGGAGGCAGGGCCTGTTTCCTCCATGTCGCTTTCAGGCAGAAACATCCTGATTATTGTGGATGACAACACCCGCCCCACGCCTGTTCACCGTTTTTTCCACCTGATTTTAAAAGCCCTTGAAAAAGCCGGGGCCGAGTTTTCAAAAATCCATGTGATGCCCGCCCTGGGAATACACACACCCATGAGCCAAAAAGAAATGGAGGAAAAAACAGGGGCGGCAAATCTCGAAAAAATCACATGGTCAAACCATGATGCTTTTGACCCATCCATCCATCACGACTTCGGTGTCACCTCAAGGGGAACCCCTGTGGTGTTAAACAGCAGGGTTCGCAAAAGCGACCTTGTTATACTGGTGGGCATGATAGAGCCCCACCTTTGGGCCGGCTTCGGTGGGGGAATGAAAAACCTGTTTCCCGGCGTGGCATCCGCAGAAGCCATAGGCAGCCACCACTCCATGATCGCAGAACCGCCTTACCTGTTTAACCGGGTTGGAATGACGCCTGACGAGAATTCTTTCAGACAGGACCTTGAAGAGACAGGAAAACTTGTAAATGCTGATTTATTTGCCCTAAACGTTGTGCTTGATGAAAACCGCGGCATTGCTGCGGCGTTTGCAGGAGACCCCGTGGCGGTACTTCGCAAAGGGGTTGAATTCAACAAAAAGGCAGCGGGCATAAGTATAAAACGGCCGGCAGACGCGGTCATAGTAAACTCTCACCCCATGGATATCAATTTCAAACAGAGCATGAAGTGCGTGGGCAACTCGCTGCCCGCCCTTAAACCGGGCGGGATTGTAATGGGATTTTTGAGGGCGGAAAAAGGATTGGACGACATTTCCCTGCCTGACAAGCCCCCGCCCCTTCCAATTCTGCGTGCCATCCTCAAGGTTATAGGCAAATCAAACACAATGGGATTTTTAAACCTGGTAAAAAGGGGGCTCAACGTGGAAGAGCGGTTTCTGACCTATTATTCCATGCGGCTTATAAGAGAATACCGGCTTTTCTTCTACGTGCCGAGCCTCAGTGATAAGGAGGTCAGACACCTGGGCTTTTTCCGCAGCTGCAAAACCCCTGCCGGAGTTATTGACGCAGGGGGCAGGCTTCTTGAAAAAAATGCCGAAGTAGCTGTATTCCCGGACGGCGGGGCCACCTATCCTGACATGGCCTCCGCGCAGAACGGGTAACAAGGTCCTGCAGCCGCCAGGAAAGAGCCCCGCAGCCCGCCAGATTTTCAAGCTGAACTATTAAACTCCGCAGACTGAACATGTATACAGCGGAAAAATTACCGAAGCGGGCTCGGGATAACCCCGGCCGGCTGAAGGTTTTTTTCGGCTATACAATTTCCTTGAGTGTTAGCTCGAAGGTCAGATCCTTGCCTGCCAGGGGATGATTGGCGTCCAGGGTGACTTTTTCCTCTCCCACGTTGGTCACGGTCACCACGATGTTCTGGCCCTCGCTCTGCTTTAACTCAAGCTGCTGGCCGGGTTCCGGATCAATGTTTTCAGGGAACTGGGTCTTGTCAACCTCTATAACCATCTCGTCTCTGTACTCGCCGTAAGCCTTTTCAGGCGGAATAGTGGCTTCCTTTGTCTCCTCAGGAGCCATGCCCTCTACAGCCTCTTCCACTCCGGGAATGATGTTGCCGTCCCCTATCTTAAACTCCAGGGGATCGCGTCCCTCGGAGCTGTCAAAGACGGATCCGTCATCAAGCTTGCCCTTATAATGGACTTTTACGGTATCTCCCTGCTTTGCCTGTGTCATGATAATACTCCTTTCGTAGTTTTAATAATGAAATTTCCCATGGAAGGATGAACATGGAATGGCTGCTTTCATATTTCAGGTTATAATAATAATTCATACGGGCTTATGCAACCCCCTGATTTGAAATCTCCCTGTTCCCGCCTTGACAAAAAGCCCAGGCAAAGCCACTATATACAAATTAATATTTGATGTTTCACCCAGATTTTCACATCCGGCAGGGCACTGCAATGAATGAAAGCAAAACCCGGAACCAGACAGGCATAAAACGGTTTTTCGATATACATCCGCCTGTTTTCTGGCCCGCAACCATACTTCTGGCGCTTTTCATAGCCGTCACACTTGTTGTGGGCGAGCCCATGGAAAGCGTATTTTCAGCAATTCAGGAAGGTATATCAAATAACTTCGGATGGTTTCTGATACTCTCGGTCAATTTCTACCTTGTTATAATGCTTTTCATCGCGTTCAGCAAATACGGCTCCATAAAACTCGGGGGAAGAAATGCTGTTCCTGAATTTTCCAGAACCTCTTGGTTTGCCATGCTTTTTTCCGCGGGAATGGGCATAGGCATTCTTTTCTGGAGCGTGGCCGAGCCCATCTATCACTTCTCTGACTCTCCGTTTGCAGGCTCGGACACGGCAGAGGCCGCAAAAGAGGCGATGCGGACAACTTTTCTGCACTGGGGTCTTCATCCCTGGGCAATATACGCACTGGTGGGAATGTCTCTTGCC
>JAWLEU010000190.1:0-4626 GCA_041685965.1 Desulfosalsimonas sp. | reverse complement strand
GTTCCCTGCCCCTTCAGAGCTTTCGGCAATGGTAGCCGGATGATTGCAGATCTGTTTAAGGAGCGTGAGAAGAGCGAATATATGAATATACGGAATATCGTTGTCCGCGTGCATGATCTGCCGGCGCAGATTTTTGCCTCTGCGGGTCACGGCGTCCCGGTAGAGACGAACCTGGGAGTCTGTAAGACGACAGTACCGTATGTCTTCTATTTTTTCCGGCAACTCCTCCAAAACCGCTGACTTGGTCCTTCGCAGGGTAAACGGCCGGACCAGGCGCCGCAGTTCTTTTCTGCTGCGCCGTTCGCCGGTTTCATACCGGAGCCGGAATTCGTCATCAGATCCCAGGTAGCCCGGAAGCACCAGATCCATCAGAGCTTTCAGGTCACCGAGCCGGTTTTCAACCGGGGTCCCGGTTACCGCGAGTTTCAGATCCGCGTTTACTGCTTCAGCTGCGGCATAGGTCTTGGTATCCGGATTTTTGATATAATGGGCCTCGTCAAATGCGGCTGCGCTGAACCGGTATCTTTTGAGCAATTCTGCATCCCGCAGCAGGATGCCGTATGATGTTACAAGCACTGTGGCGGGCTCGGGCCGGCCGTCTATTTCCCGGTCAGCTCCGTGGTATACAAGCGGTGTCAGGCCCGGGGCATGCTCACGGATTTTCCGGTCCCAGTGAGAAATTACGGTGGTGGGGCATACAACCAGAAAAGGCCCCCGGTTTTCTCCGTGGACTGTAAGCCAGCTCATCAGCGCCATTACCTGGTGGGTTTTGCCAAGTCCCATTTCATCGCAAAGCAGTCCTCCGAACCGGTTTTCATGCAGAAACCCCAGCCACCTGGTTCCGTTTTCCTGGTATGTGCGAAGAACACTTGACATTCCGGCACCCGGATCATGAAGACTGCGGGGTCTCATCTCCAGTATGGCCCGCATCTGACCTGAAAGATCCTGCCGTTCGTTTTTTACTTCTATCGGCTCGTCAAACGCGGCCTGAAGCCTGAGCAGGTCCATCCGGCTCATCCGGAGCGTGTTTGTGCCGCCTGCAAGCTGTTCGGAAACATCGCTTCCCGGCTGCCGGGTCAGGGCGCGGGGATCTGCCGCCTGTGTATCCACAAATCCATCAGCCACCGGAAGATAACGTTTGCCTGACATTCGGGCCTCATATATATCCGAAAGACTCACTGATACGCTTTCCCCGAAGCCGTAGTAAACCGAAAGCCAGCACCAGTCCCGGTCCAGGGAGGACGGATCTATCTCCACCCGGGTGCATTCGCGGTGGATTTTCAGCCGGTTTGCGCTGGAATCGATAATGTTGGGCGGGGCAAAGATGTCTCCCAGTTTTTCGAGAACGTCCGGAAGCTTTTCCTGCCTGATCTTTTTCGTGTAACTGCCGGCAAATAAAGGACCGTATATGTCCGGGCCCTTGAAAGTGGCAAATGCGCGTTTTTCAGGGATATACACGGTGTCTTTGTACCAGTATTTTTTCAGCCTGCTGCGCTCAATTGCCTCTGTGGTGCCGTCAGGCAAATGAAGCAGCAGAAAAAGGGTCAGTCTAAGGTTGTTGGATTCATCCGCGGTTACCTTGACGATTGATTCAAGGGACTCGGGCCATACAAAGGTTTGCTGCCGGTTTTGAAAATCAGGCTCAAGTTCCCTCCGGATGCTCATGGCAGCATTTGAGGGCACTGCAATATAAACCCCCCGCGAAAGGCCGTCTTCGCACCTGATCATTAATTTACCCGTAGCCTCGTCTACATACGAGTCCAGCAGCGCCCCGCTGTTTGCCGTGAAATTTCGGAAATGATAAAAAAGCCTGTACCAGAAGCTTTCTTCCAAAGCCTGCCTGCGGTTTTTCATCCCCCGGGCTTCCATGACGCGCTCGGATTCCGTAAGTGTGATTTTCGCAAGCATGTCAAGGATGCGGCCCCGATGAAAGGGGTTTCCGTCCGAAGGGCTGAGTCCGGTTCTTTCCAGCATCAAATCTGTTTCATTGATCCCAGTATCAGTATCTGTTGCAGCCGGGCTAAAGGAGAGCAGCAGCTTACGGTCAGGCCTCAGTATCCTGATTTCCCCGGCGGACGCAAAAGAGTCACCCCCGCTGTATTCCAGGGCAAGACTCCTGCGATCAACCGGACAGTCTCGATGAAGAGCAGCAGCCAGCCGGTACCACGGACTATTGCGGAACCCGGCATCTATCCACTGAGTATCTGAAAGCCGGGTACACTGCCTTACACACCTTGAAAACTGAGCAACATGAGGGCATTTCCGTTTTTTGCCCGAAGCGCCGCAGTTGCACTGAAGCTGCCGGCTGCCGGTTTTAACATCAAGAGTCAAAACCGCTGTGCCGGGATCAGGGTCGTTTTTATCCGTCACAAGCGCGGCCGCGTTTCTGTGACATTCCAGCCGTTCAGGCGGCAGACAGGAAAACAGGTCTTTTATATCCATTCATTAATAATCCGGGTATCAATTACTGATCCGGCTGATCTCATCCTTCAGCCCCTCCAAGGGGCGAATCTGACCTGAATGACTTTATTTGTCAATCCACAATGGAAAAATCAAGGCTTGAGTCTACATTTGAACAATTCTAATATAATCTGTGTTTTCAGGGCCTGAACATGCCCCGGGCTGGTTAATTGTAAATCCGTAAAACAATAATCAAGGTTTGGCCCCATGAAGGGTGACCCCCCGGATCTGTCCCGGAAAACGCGCCGCCCTTCTGGCTGATTTTCGCCATATTTTTCCCGGCTGTCACGGGCCTCACCCAGGGGGTGAGCATGTCCGGGGACCTGAAAGACACTGGCAAAAACCTCCCTAACGGGACATTTGCAGCAGTCGGACTTTCCATTATCATCTACCTTGACGCTGCGATAATGTTTGCGGCCTCGCTACCCTCGGACATACTGGCCACGTACTATAACGCAATGAAGAGGGTGGCGGCAATTGACGCCCTGGTACTTGCAGGAGTGATTGCAGCCACCCTGTCTTCGGGAATGGCCTCTTTCGTGGGTGCACCGCTCATTCTGCAGTCTCTTTCAGCAGACCGGATTACCCTTTCTGCGGAGCTTTTTTCCTGAAAACTTAAAAAAACCCCTTAATGCTTTTCCTGTCTGAGGCCCTTGCCGCCCTCTGATTATTGGTTCATTTTTTTCTTCATGCCGCCCCGGCTTTTGGACATCCCCCTCTGCATCATTTCGTCATGTTCCTCCATAATGACTTCCAGCTCCTCCTGCTGCTCATCCGTGAGCACCGCCTTCATTTCCTGCTCGGTTTCGTAAGCGGCTGAATGCATATTAATCATTATATCAGAGCATGCCTTCATCTGTTTTCTAACCTCGTCAGCAGGCGCGTCCTCGTCTATCATTCGCTGCAATTTCTTTTTCTGCTTTGTCATGTCAGCCTGGTGATCCACCTGCTGTTTCTTAAACTCTGAGCGCATATCTATCAGCTGATCAGTCTGCTCTTGGCTAAGCGATAGCTGCTCGTCCATTTCAGGAAGCAAGTTGACCATTATCATGGAACCCTGCATCTGCATAGAACCCTTCATTCCATGATGCATGGAACCCATACCTCCCTGCATCATACCCCCCTGCATCATGCCGCCCTTCTTCATACCCTGCTGCATCATGCTCTGCTGCTGATCTGACTCCATGTCTTCCTGCTGACCTGTCTGGGCACTTGCCGTAAGGCATGCAAGAAAAAAAACTCCTGCCGCGATTAATGCTACCTTTTTCATTTTAACTCCTCCTGCCTTAATATTTAAATACCGGATTGTTTTCTTCACATCAAAATTAACCGCGCTGAAGGGAAACGCAAATATTTAAGCTACCCCCTCCAAACAATATAAACCAGGTAGGCCGCGTAAAGAACCAGCAGAAGGGCGCCCTCCCACCTGTCAAGCGAGCGGCGCGTTCCGGTGAACATGGTGACAAAAAGGATAAGGCTGGCAGCAATCAACATGGCAATGTCGAGGTTGCCGCCGGCATAAAGAGGCAGGGGTTTTATGACTGAACTGATCCCCAGCACGAGGAAAATATTGAATATATTGGATCCCACCACGTTGCCGACAGCGATTTCCACGTTTTTGCGCCAGGCGGCCATGGCTGATGTTGCAAGCTCGGGAAGGGATGTGCCCACTGAAAGTATTGTCAGTCCGACCAGTTCCTGGCTCATGCCGAAGGACTCTGCGATCTGCACGCCGCCGTCAACTATTAGCCTGCCGCCTGCACCCAGCCCGATCAGTCCTGCAAACGCAAGCGCAAGGGCTGAGGGCATCTTTCTGCCGGACATGGGCAGGCCCTGTGCGTCTGCCGTGAAACTGCGGGCGGTGCCTGCAGAGTAATAAAGGAAAATCGCAAAAAACATCAGAAAGATAAGGCCGTCGGAACGCGATATGTCCGAATAAACCCACCCGTCAAACAGCCGGTCGTTGGCTGCAATGCCCAGCACGGCCGCGGCAAGCAGGCTGAAGGGTATTTCCCTCCATACCGTGCCCCTTGATACTGCCAGGGGATAGATAATCGCTGATATACCCAGGATAAGAAGAATGTTGGCGATGTTGCTGCCGAGCACGTTTCCTATGGCCATGCCCGTGTTGCCGTTTATGCTGGCTGAGATATTGACAAAAAGCTC
>JAWLEU010000189.1:0-4626 GCA_041685965.1 Desulfosalsimonas sp. | reverse complement strand
GCCTTTGACCTACGGGGCGGACGTGCTCCACGGGGCCGTGCACGGGGCCCACATCATGCCTTACTCACTGGATCTTTCCATACTGGCGGCCTTCTGCATAGGCCTGTTTATGTTAAGCCTCCGCAATATAAAGAAAAACTGGATTGCATGATTGGCCGGGCTCTAATTTTTTGTCCTTTCAATTGATATCCATGATCCCATCGGGGTATTTCTGATTTTTTCCGTCTGTCCACAGGGGATCCTTTCCAAAGGTTTCAAACCGCCATTGATAGGGGGAACGATGGCTTTTGACCGTGTCTTCGGAAAAATCGTATTGATAGTTTTCAACGTAATCCATGATGGTTTCACAGGCTGAAGTGATTTTACAGGTCATTTCCCTGTATGCTTCCGGATCCTCATGGCATTTGTCCGGATGCCATTGGGATATAAGCCGCTGGTAGCTTGCCTTGATTGTCTCAAGGCCGGCTTTTTCCGGAAGCAAAAGAATATTTCAGGTTTCGGTGATTTCCTGGTATTTGTTTTTCGGCATTGTTCATCCCGCCCTGGTGAATCGCCCAGGGGTTTTACGCGCTGGCGCCACTTCCGATCACGGCAGTGGCCCGGATTTCGCACAAAAGCCCGGGCATTACCAGTTCTGTTACGCCAACCGCGGTCCAGGCCGGAAAATTCTCAGGGATAACCCCCGACTTTACCTTTAAAAATTCGCCGATTTCCTTCATTGAGGTGTGGTAGGTCACCAGTTCCACCACGTCTTCAAGGCCTGCGCCGGCTTCCGCCAGTTTTGCGGTTTTAAAGTCTTTATTCCTCATTGAAACTCAATGCGCGCTGCCACTGGGCCATCTCATCTTCGTATTCACGGGCGGTCAGGGAGCAGAAGGTCGCCCGGGCTGCCGGGTCGGCCGTGTAAACGGGCCGTCCGGATACAGCTTCAAAACGCAAAACCGGCGAGGCCTCGTTTAAGACAACAAGATCGACTTCATCAAATGACAGGGCATCCTGAATCGCCGCCCGAAGATCGGCCAATTCATCTATCGAGGGCATATGATAGAATAGCACCCCGATATCCACATCCGCCCCGGTCCGGATCCCGCCCTTCGCAGATGATCCGAAATGCCAGGCAGCCAGGATGTTCGGATCAGCGGAAAGACATTTCTCAAGCCTCCTCGTGTCATTTTCCGTCAGCTGTTTTTCTGACATAGTCCATCACTTCATTGCGGAATTGCTCAAAGTCGCCGAGACGCTGATTTACCATTCCTGCCAGTATCTCATTGTTAACATGTTCATATCTACAGATATATTTGTATTGTAACGATTTTTCAGGTTATTCACAATTAAAACTCCTTTTGATTTCAAACGGCCATAGGAAAGAATTTATTTTTCCATGTTTAAAATAATTCTGCATTACATGCTTTAATTGACAAATTGCATATGAACATATAAATGGTTATTTATTCGATTATATAAACTATAACACCGAAAGGAAGAGATAGTATGGAAAAAGACAGCATGTATGATCTGATAATTATAGGCGGCGGGCCGGCTGGATTAACCGCCGGGATGTATGCAATGCGGGCGGCGCTTAAGACAGTGTTGATTGAACAAGGTGCTCCAGGCGGACAGGTGGCAGTCACGGAGCAGGTTGATAACTATCCGGGATTCATCGAGATCGGAGGCTTTGAGCTTTGTCAAAAATTTCTTGAACATGCCAAGTGGTACGGGCTTGAGATTCTCGAAAAGGAGGCTGTTGCAGCCGAGCCCGGAATAGAATGCCACTCTGTTCGCCTTGCCGACGGGACCCTTTTGAAATCCCACGCGGTTATTCTGGCAACCGGGGGCACCTCCCGAAAGCTCGAAATTCCCGGGGAGAACGAAAACTTCGGCAAGGGTGTTTCCTATTGCGCAACATGTGACGGTTTCTTTTTCCGCGACAAGACCGTGGCAGTGGTGGGCGGCGGAGATACTGCGCTGGAAGACGCTCTTTATCTTTCAAAGATTGCCCGCAAGGTCTACATCATCCATCGAAGAGATGCCTTCCGGGGCAGCAAAATTCTCCAGGAGAGGGTTTTTTCAGAACCGGGAATTGAGATCGTATTCAATTCCGTTGTCACCGAGATCAGGGCCGGCCTGGGAGGTGTTGAGCGCATAGGCTTAAAGGACACCCAAACAGGGGAAGTCCGTGATCTCGAGGTGGAAGGCGTCTTTATTTTCGTGGGCTTTCTGCCCAACAATGTGCTTGTACCTTCGGGGATAAAAATGAATACAACCGGCTATGTGGTTACCGACGAAAAATGCGAAACCGACATACCGGGGATCTTTGCAGTAGGCGATCTCAGGGAAAAATACGCCAATCAGATTGTGCTTGCCGCAGCAGACGGATGCACGGCTGCCCTGGCTTCAGCACACTATATCGAAACCAGGAAATAATAAAACCTGACTCCGGCTTATGAAGGCTGCAATTCAAACAGCAAAAATCAAACCCGGCAAAATGTTCAATGACAGAAAGCAAGAAAGGCAAGGCCTTGCAGGGTGATCCGAGCGAAATTTCGCGTAATCCGGCAGCAGAAAAAACTGGTTCGCCGGATCCGCATCAGTTCAATGATGATCACCTTCAATGCGCCGCCTTTCTTGCCAAAAGCCTATCAGACGGAAACCGGCTGAGGATACTGCTGCTGGTGAGCAGCGGAAGAAAATCCGTATCAGCCATCGGCGAGGAACTTGAATTGTCGCAGCCTTTAGTGTCGCACCATTTAAAGGAGTTGAAACGGTCTCTTCTGGTAAGGGTGGAGCGCGAGGGACCTTTTATTTACTATGAGCTTGCGGATCAAAGAATCCTGGATATTTTAATGTCTTTAAGCGAAATGGCAACTGATCTTTTATCAGCGAGAAAAACCTTTTAATTTCAAAAGGCGGGTTAAATTTCCATGGACGAACTTTTTGAAATTCTCTCCGACATGCCGCCTGAAAATGCATTGCCGGAGATCACCAAAATTCTGAAAAGGCTCCTTGAGGACATGGACAGCGATGCAAGGGAGCGATTCCTTATGAACCTGATCACCGGGTTTGAAGGAGATAAGGTTTCGAGCCTGGTGAATCTTTGACTGGCGGAATGCATGGGCGAAGGTGTCGACCCAACGCAGATGTGCCAGAGTCTCGTAAACAAGGTGGCCCAGTCAGAGCAGCTTTCAGCCATAACCGACCCTGACCTGCTTGCACTGTTTGAGGACTGGCTCGAAGAGCTGGAAAATGAAGTACAGATGATTTATAAGTCCGGCGGCGCCATGAATGAAGATACTGTTGCCGGAAAACTCGGTCTCTCGCGCAGAGGGACGAAGTTTCTTCTGTCAAAAATGTTCCGGGAAGGAAAAATAAACGCTGCCGGGGAATCCTGAATTTCCGTCGAATAAATGACAGAATACAGGCTTTTTTGAATCAAAGGCTTCGGCCTATAAGTGCATATCAAGCATAAACACAGCAAATAAGAGTTTTCCCATGCAACTGCCGGTCTACCTTGATTACAACGCAACCACTCCGCATGACCCGCAAGTCATTGAAGCCATGCAGCCGTTTCTGGAAACCGAGTTCGGCAATCCTTCCAGTTCCCATGCCTATGGTGCGGCGCCCGGCAATGCAGTTAAAAACGCCCGGGAGCAGGTGGCTGACCTTCTGGACTGCCGGCCGCAAGAAATACTTTTCACCTCGGGTGGAACTGAATCAAACAATCATGCCATAAAGAGCGCGGCCATGCTTTGTGCGAACCGGGGCAGGCACATCATGACATCCCGGGTCGAGCACCCCTCTGTGCTTGAAGTGTTTCGCTTCCTGGAAAGCCGTGGATTTGAGGCGACTTATCTTCCTGCGGATGAAACCGGACGGGTATCTGCCGACAGCCTGGAATCAGAGATCCGGCCTGACACAATCCTTATTTCGATCATGCATGCAAACAACGAGGTTGGCACCATTCAGCCTATTGAAGAAATCGCCGGAATTGCCGAAAAACACGGCATACTCATGCACACGGATGCGGCCCAGTCAGCAGGCAAAATCAGGACAGAGCCGGGCAGCCTCGGGGTTTCGCTTTTGAGCATTGCAGGCCACAAGCTTTATGCCCCCAAGGGTATAGGCGCCCTGTATATCAAGGACGGTCTGGTGCTCGAACCCTTCTGCCACGGTGCAGGCCAGGAAGGCGGTCGCCGGGCCGGAACCGAAAACGTGACCATGATTGCTGGCCTGGGAAAAGCCTGTGAAACGGCAAAAATAAACCTGGAAAAAAACTGCTCCCACATGCATACGCTTCGCGACCGGCTGGAAACAGCGGTTACCGGTGAAATTTCAGAGTCAAGAATAAACGGGCACCCGGAACACCGGCTGCCCAACACTTCCAGCATTTCGTTTTACGGCCTGGAGGCAAACCGCATACTGGATGAAATAAAAGACAGGGTGGCAGCTTCAGCAGGCGCCGCCTGTCATTCGGACACGGTTACTGTTTCCCACGTGCTTTCCGCCATGGGACTGGATGAAAAGTGGGCAAAGGGCACCATCCGCCTGAGCACGGGCCGGATGAACACGCAGCAGGAAATTGATGAAGCCTCAAAAGCCCTGATTTCTGCGGTAAGAAAGCTTCAAAAG
>JAWLEU010000188.1:0-4741 GCA_041685965.1 Desulfosalsimonas sp. | reverse complement strand
TCATTTGTCATCCACCCTTCTGATTGCAAGGCCCATGCATATGGCGGCCTGCGGTGCTATCTGCTGCAGATATGCCGGATCCAGATGTCCGTTTTTTACTTCGAATACTTCAAAAGGATTGATAATTCTGACTTCTGCGGCTGTCTGCACCGCCAGCAGGTCACGAAACTGCTTGATGTTGGCGCCACCGCCGCTTAGCATGATCTGTTTTATCTGGTCCTCGGGATTGGTGGAATAAAAGAAATCCAGAGCCCGGCGGATTTCATTGCACCAGTCTGAGACAACGGATGAGACCACTTCTTCGAGATCCTCGGAGGAGATTTTATCAGGCTTTTCCGCAAGCTTTAAGTCCTCGGCCTCTGCAAGGGAGCAGTTTGCCATGGAAGCTATTTTCTGGTTGACCTGATTGCAGCCCAAAGAAACATCGCGCATGAAAACCGACACGTTGTCCTTCAGAATGTTAAGCGATGTTTTTCCCGCGCCTATGTCGATTAAGGCAATGTTTTCACCGCCGGAGGTATGGTTGATATCATAGATGTTCTGCAGGGCAAAGGCGTCGATGTCTATGATGCAAAGCTCCAGGCCCGCCATGTCAATTATGTCTACGTAGTCGTTTACCATTTCCTTTTTTGCGGCAACCAGAAGCACATTCATCTGGTTAGGGTTCTGCTCGTTTTCCCCGAGAACCTGAAAATCAAGGTTGACGTCGTTAATGTCAAAAGGTATGTACTGTTCCGCCTCGAAATTCAGCGATTCGTAAAGCTGATTTTCAGGCATCTGCTGGACGGTTATGTTTTTGACAATCACGGAGTATCCGCCGATGGAAATTGCCACGTTGCGCTGGCGTATGTTGTAGAGGTCAAAAAGTTCCCGTATGGCCTCGGCAACTGCCGTTCCGTCTTTGATCACGCCTTCTTCTATGAGGCCGGGTGCAATATCGATGGAGCCGAACTTTTTAAGGGCCCACCCGTTTTTGGTTCCCACGGCTTCGGCCACTTTAATGGTTCGGGATCCGATGTCCAGACCGACCAGTTGGTTTTTTTTCCCGAAAATCATGAGCGTCCCGTTCTTGTACTTTTTGTATTGAGGATTTGATCGAAAGGCAAGATATTTGAATGATCGAATAACCGGTAAATGAGCTTCTTATCAAACCTTTCACCTATCGTTATCCGCAGGTTGGTTATCAAACGGTGGTTCTTATCCTCAGCCCGCCGTTATGATACGTTAAATTGTTGTTATGTCAAGCAAATTATTAAATTTTCGAAAGCTTAACCATATGTGGTAAAATTTTTGCAAATAGCACACTACATCATGTATGATATGCGTTTAAACACAACGCCCGTGTTCATGGATGTTCTCTAGAAGAACTTCCATGAACCGTCATTAAAGTCAAGGATTAAGATGAAAGCATCTCACTTGAAAAAGAGATGAAAGATCTGTATGATCAGCTGCATCATCAGATACTGAAATAATCTTTCAAAAGCCTTTGTTAATTATAGGAGACGGCGTTATGCCAATGTCAAAAGCCTTTTATGACCGGCTTTCCCCGGCACTTCCGGCAATTACGGAAAAATTCGGAACACCTTTTCATATTTACGATGAAATCGGCATCAGGGAAACCGCAAAATTATTAAAATCGTCCTTCTCCGGGCTTCAGGAGGAATTCAGGGAGTTCTTCGCGGTTAAGGCCCTGCCCAACCCCCGGATAATGGAAATTATGCGGCAGGAGGGCTTCGGGTTTGACTGCAGCTCCGTCCCTGAACTTGTACTGAGCCGGCGGATCGGGGTAAGCGGCGAGAAAATCATGTTTACATCCAACAACACCACAAGACAGGACTTCGAGGCTGCCGTTGCAGACGGCGGCAGCATCCTGAACCTCGATGATATAACCCTGATTGAAAAGCTCCCCTTCGTGCCCGAACTGATAAGCTTCAGATACAATCCCGGTCCTGTGCGCACTGGTAACGAAATCATCGGAAACCCGGTGGAGGCAAAATACGGTGTAAGCAGCGACCAGATAGAAGAAGCCTACCGGATCATGAGAGACAAGGGTGTAAAAAGATTCGGCCTTCATACAATGCTTGTATCCAACGAGCTCAACCACACCTACATGGTCGAAACCGTTGACATGCTTCTTTCCCTGGTGGACTCGCTTTCAGGTTCACTGGGCATAGATTTCGAATTTATAAACATGGGCGGGGGCCTGGGAATTCCTTACCATCCAGACGATGATCCTCTTGATATTTCCGCCATGGCGGAAAAGATAACAAACCTGTATGACCGGTTCAAAAACCGGAAGAAAAGAGCACCTGCGCTTTTCATGGAAAGCGGCCGCTATATGACCGGTCCCCACGGCGTGCTTGTCACCCGGGCAATCAACGAAAAAAACATATACCGCAAATATATAGGAGTTGACAGCTGCATGTCCGCCCTTATGAGACCCGGCATGTACGGCGCCTATCACCATATCGACGTACTCGGAAAGTCGCCTGAAACAAAACCGGCTGAAACCGTTGACGTGGTTGGCTCGCTCTGTGAAAACATAGACAAATTTGCCATACAGCGAAGACTCCCCAAAATCGATCCGGGAGATCTTCTTATAATTCAGGATACAGGCGCCCACGGGCATGCAATGGGTTTCAACTACAATGCAAAGCTAAGACCCCAGGAGCTTTTGCTGCAAGCCGACGGAACAGTCGAGCGCATCCGAAGGGCGGAAACCATGGATGACTATTTTGCAACACTTGATGCTGCACCCGACAGACTGAAACTTTAAGGAATCAAAAATGAAAGACGAAAGAGGCTTGTATTATTTCCCCTTTCCCCAAAACAAGAAGGTGCGGATGTACGTGCGCCAATCAGGGGAAACTTTTGAATTCCGCATGTGGAACGCAGACGACCCGGCAATGTGGGAGCAGCATGGATGGGTTTCATGGGAGGCCATTGAACAGGCTGCTGCCATGTATTCCGGAAAAGATTTTGACCCCAGGCAGGCATATGACCTGCGCCTGGCCCGGGCTCTGATCAAAGAAGATACCGGCGGGGAGAAAAACCAGCCATCTTCATGAACCTGACAGAGTTGCATATTTTTGCCGCAGCCCGGGTTTTTCGATTTTTCCTGTGGGATTGCGGGGAACTTCATCAAAAAATATTCTGCGGGGGCGCTTGTAGCGGGGCATTTCAGTGCAGAAATCGCTTACCTGGCCTTCCGTAAGCCTTCTTCCCGGCTTGGGAGAAATAACTGCCGCCACAATCTCGCCCAGGCGTTCGTCAGGCACCCCGATAACAGCCGCATCCAGGATATCCTCGTGTGTCATCAGATGGTTTTCAATCTCAACGGGAAAGATGTTTTCCCCGCCGGTTATTATAACATCCTTTTTGCGGTCCACCAGCCAGAAAAACCCTTCGTGGTCCAGTTTTACAATATCTCCGGTACGCAGCCACCCGTCTTTTAAAACAGCATCAGTGGCTTCCGGCTTGCGCCAGTATCGCTCCATAACGCCCGGGCCCTTTACCACAAGCTCTCCCGGCGTCTCAGGTGGCAGATCCCTGCCGCAGTCGTCGACAACCCTGCACTCCCAGTCAAACCCGGCCCTGCCTATGGCTCCTGTCTTGTGCATGTTTTCTGTTCCCAGGTGCACGCAGCCCGGCCCTGTCGCCTCGGTAAGACCGTAGTTGGTATCATACTGCTGCCCGGGGAAAAACCGCTGCCATTTTTCAATCAAGCTGGGGGGCACCGGCTGTGCCCCGATGTGCATAAGCCGCCACTGCTCCAGAGTATAGTCCTGCAGGCGCAATTCATTGTTTTCCAGGGCAACCAGGATATCATGCGCCCAGGGCACTAGAAGCCACACAATGGTGACTTGCTCCTGTGATACAGTTTCCAGGATGGCTTTCGGGCTGACTGAGCCCTTCAGTATTACCGCGGGAGCGCCTACTATGAAATTACCGAACCAGTGCATCTTTGCTCCTGTATGATACAGCGGCGGGATGCACAGAAAATTGTCAGAATTAACCTGGTTGTGGTGCCTGTTTTCAACGTAGCATGCAGACTCGAGCTGCCGGTGCCGAAGATACACGCCCTTGGGTTCGCCGGTGGTGCCGGAAGTAAAATAGATCCCTGCTCCGTCCCATGGATAAACTGCCACATCAGGTTCATGCTCTTCGCAGCCCTCCACCGCCCGGCTCAGGGGCAGGGCGAAATCAGGGCATTTTTCCCCCGGACCGGCGAATATGTAGCTTGAAACGCTTTTGTCCAGCTCTGATTTAACCTCTGTAATTCGACCAATAAACTCTTCTCCGAATACCACGACCCGGGCCCGGCACAAATTGGTGCACCTTGAAATCGCAGGTGCCTCGAACCTGAAATTAAGGGGGACCGCCACAGCACCAGCGCGCAGTATGCCGAAATAAACAGGAAGCCATTCAAGGCAGTTCATCATCAGATGAACAACGCGGTCACCTTTTTGCACACCCAAGCCGGCAAGGGCTCGTGAAAATGCATTGGCCTGGCCATAGAACTGCCGCCATGTGAGCTGCCTGCGTATTTTGGATTCGGGCTCGCGCTCGATCAGGGCGACACTGTCGCCGTGCATCCGGGCGTTTCTTGCCAGTATTTCGGTCAGCACCATTTCACAAGTTTCAGGGTTTACGTTTTAATGTTTGAAAGCTGTTTTCTTTGGCAGGCATTGTAATTAGTGGCTGAACGAAAACCCTGTTCAGCCAAAACCCGAATATCGAA
>JAWLEU010000187.1:0-4759 GCA_041685965.1 Desulfosalsimonas sp. | reverse complement strand
GGTCTTTTCTAAACATCAGGCCTTTTTTTCTTTTATGTGCAGTGTCTGCCAGTTCGAAAACATATGTTTGTTCATTTATTATAATTTCAACTGTTCGCGCGTCACCTGCATCAGCAGCAAGGCTGAAAGACAGGCAGAGGATCTGCACGCAGCAGATAAGGATTAAGAATGAATTTTTGTTTTGCATGTTGTTGTTATATCCCCGGAAATCTGCATGAACAAACAAAATCCAATGCATGCAAAAAAATCCAGCAGGTAATAACCGGTTAAAACAGAAAAATCAATTTTTTGCAGGATTATTAAAACATGTTTTTATTGATTGACAACCGGCACGCTATTAAGATTGATGGCAAAGTAAAAAGTCCAGAAACTTCTATAACCGACAAATAATCAAAAAATAACTTATTGATTTTAATTAACACTTAATCACTTAAAACTTAACACTGCCTGTAAAAAGACTTTTTACAGGCTTATCAAGGTTGACGGTTTCGTAAAAAGTAAGTTTTTAGATGGCGCCGTAAAAAGCTTTTTACCTCTCCCGATGTTTTTGCGGGAAGGAAGCCCTTCGGTCGGGATCAGTTTTTTCGCTCCTGAGCGGAACGCTCAATGTCGCTTCAAAAACCGATCCCGACCTTGGACTTAGAAGTTTAAGATCAAGGCTTGCGCGATTCCGAAGAATGCAGCGTACTTGGCCGTACGTGCATGTTTACAAGGCGTAAGCCGCAAATTCTGAGGAATCGCGCGTAACGCAGATATTGAACTTTTTACGGTGCCATCAAGGTTTATATCGTTAAAAGATTGATCCACCCTCAAAAACATCTTGAAAACACCCGGGGACAAGACCATGGAAACAACTGCCATTGCTATGCTCAACCGGATTAAAGCAACAGCCCCTCTTATCCACAACATTACCAATTTCGTTGTAATGAACAGCTCAGCCAATATTCTGCTGGCAGTAGGAGCATCTCCTGTCATGGCTCACAGCCGGGCCGAGGCAGGCGAGATGGCTGCAATGTCTTCGGCACTGGTGTTAAACATAGGAACACTTGAAAAAGCCTGGCTGGATTCCATGATCATGGCAGGGCGTGCTGCAAACGAATTCGGCGTTCCGGTGGTGCTCGACCCCGTGGGCGCCGGGGCCACAAAGTTCCGCAGCAAGGCTGTTGAAAAGATAATGTCTTCCTGCTCTGTTGCCGTGCTAAGGGGCAATGCCTCGGAAGTGCTTTCCATGGGATCTGCGGATATAAAAACCAGGGGCGTGGAGTCTTCTTTTGCAATGTCCGATGATGCCACAGAGGATATCAGGGCAATGGCTGCAGAGAGAAAATGTATCATTGCGGTCTCAGGGCTGCAGGACTGCATCACTGACGGCACCAGGGTTTTCCGGGTTGAAAACGGGCATCCCGTGATGACTCGGGTAACAGGCATCGGCTGCGGTCTGTCTGCTGTTGCTGGTGCTTTTTGCGCGGTTGACGACGGCTTGCGGCTCGAAGCCGTGACATCGGCATTCGCCTTTTACGGCAGATGCGCCGAGCTGGCTGCCGCGGTCAGCGACAAACCTGGCAGTTTTTATACAGCATTCATAGACACCCTCCAGTCGGCAGGGGAGTCTGAAATCACCCGGGGCCTGAAGGTAAGAGAGGAATGATATAGACTGCCACTTTTGGGAGCAGGTTGATAGGTGGCCGATCAATATTACAATTCCGGAATAAGAGATGATCAAATCCGCGTGACGGCGCCAAGGGCTGCAGAGCCGGCGCCGGTTTGAAAATCAGGAAAAAGGAAGACAGGCTCACCGGCAAGGTGGAAGATGTCGAAGAGGTCCTCGGAAGGAAGCTAAAACACGAATAGCGGTTTTCAGGTGGCGCTTTTGTGCAGTGTTCTGCCTACTTTCTCGAGCAGCCCGTTGGCTGTAAAAGGCTTCTGGATAAAATGAGCCGCGTTTTCAACAAGCTGTTCGCGGGAAACTACATTGTCGGTGTATCCTGACATGTAGAGGACATCGGCTTCGGGATGGTTTGCGTGTATTGCCTTGTAAACTTCGGGGCCTTTCATCCCGGGCATGATTACGTCTGCAATAACCAGGCTCAGAGCGCCGGTGTGCCGCGAAGCCTTATCAACAGCGTCTTGAGGTGATTCTGAGTCAATAACGCTGTATCCCTCGCGCTTGAGTATGCCTACAGTCAGTCTGCGAACTGCGGGGTCGTCTTCCACTACCAGTATTGTTGCGGAACCCGCTTCCGCTGGACGTTTTTCAAAAGCCCTCGGTTCCGGGGCTGAGGCTGCGGAATCAAGCGGCAGGTAAATCTTAAACGTAGTCCCCACGCCCGGCTCACTGTAGACCCAGATGCTGCCGCCGTGCTGCCTTACAATTCCGTATGATGTTGCCAGCCCCAGCCCGGTGCCTTTTTCCTTGTCCTTGGTGGTGAAAAAGGGTTCGAAAATTGATGCCATTATATCTGCGTCCATGCCGCAGCCGGTGTCGGTTACCGAGATCATTGCGTATCTGCCGGGAGAAACCCCGGGTCTTTGCCCCGAGTCTTCTTCATCTATATCAACGCCCGCGGTCTCAATGGTAAGGCTGCCTCCTTCCGGCATTGCATCCCTTGCGTTTACAGCCAGGTTCATAATCACCTGCTCGAGCTGGGAGGTATCCACGCTTGCTGTAAGCGGAGTCTTATCGAGTGAAAGATTTAATTCAATATCTTCTCCGAGCATTCTTCTCAGCAGGCGTTCAAAACCGGTAACCACCGCGTTGATGTCAACGGGCTGTATTTCAAGGACCTGCTTGCGGCTGAATGCAAGAAGCTGGCGGGTCAGTTCCCTGGCCCTGAGTGCTGCGTCATGGATTTCCTTGATCTGTGAATTGTGGGGGTGGTCCTTGTGTACGTCTTCGAGAACCATCTCGCTGTAACCAAGAATTATTGACAGGAGGTTGTTGAAATCATGGGCAACACCGCCGGCCATTCTGCCGATTGATTCCAGTCTCTGGGCCTGTGCGAGCTGATTGTGAAGCTTTTCCTTTTCCTTTTCCGCATTTTTTCGCTCTGAAATGTCGCGGACAAACACGAGCGCGCCTTTGCGGCTGTTATAGACAATGGGCTGGCCCGTGGTCTCAACCCATACTTCAGTGCCGTCCAGGCGTATATATTTTTGTTCAATTAATTTTTCAACAGGTTTTCGTTCCTTGTTAAGCGTGTTGATTCTGTTGAGGATTTCATCGCGGAAATCCGGATGAAACCTTTCAATCACGGGCATTCCGAGCAGGTCTTTTTCATCTGTTGCCCCGAATAACTTAAGGGCCGCAGGATTGACAAAAGCAAACCGCATATCGGTCTGAATAAAGATAGGATCAGGAGCTTTTTCCACAATGGCCCGGAATCTTTCTTCACTGTTTCGCAACGCCTGTTCAGCCTGGAGGCGGTGGGTTATATCGCGGATCTGGCCCACAAATCCGGCTGTATTGCCTTTTTCGTCACGCAGGTAAAACACATTGGTTTCACCCGGGAAAACCGAGCCGTCCTTTCTCTTATAATCAACAATATATAAAAATCCGCGTTCGGTTGAGTTCTTTTCAATAGCCTCGCCCATCTGCCGGAATTGCTCACGGCTTTCATAAATACAATTAGTCTGCCTGTCCAGGATTTCTTCATGCGAATACCCGAACATCTCCTCAAAAGCCTGATTACAGTCTATGATCCTGCGGTTGGTGTCTGTAACCACAAGTGCGTCACGGATGTTGTTGAAAAGCGTTCTGTACTGTTTTTCGTTTACCCGGCTGTCTGCCATTTCCTATCCCCATGAAAGTATGCACTAATATAAGTATGCTGTCTATCTGTATTAGTGTCAAACCTTTAAGTTGTGTCGCTGCTCCCAAAAACCGTGCCCACAGAGTTCTCCACCAGTTCCAGTACAAAATCGGCAATGATGGCAAAAAGGGCTGCAAGCACTGATCCTTGCAGGATAAAGGCCGGGTTATCCGAGGCCAGGCCGGTGATGATCGGGGCCCCGAGCCCCCCGGCCCCGATGGTTGCCCCAATGGTTGCCGTCCCGATATTGATTACCACCGAAATTTTGATGCCAGCCATGATCACCGGCAGGGCCAGGGGAAATTCTACCTGCCACAATCGCTGCCATTCGGTCATCCCCATGCCGGTGGCCGATTCATGTATCTCAGAGGCTATAGATTCCAGGCCGGTAATTGTATTGCGCACAACAGGCAAAAGCCCGTAGAGAAAAAGGGCTATGATCGTCGGTTTGGCGCCAAAACCCACCGCCGGCACAGCCAATGCCAGCACGGCCACGGGAGGAAAGGTCTGGCCAATTGAAACCAGGCTGTTCACGGTCGGCAGGAAATCTCGCCCGGCGCTTCGGGTCACGAATACTCCCAGGGCCATCCCGATCAAAACGGACAAGGCACTGGAAATGCCGACCATGACCAGGTGCTGCCAAAGAAGCCACCACAAGGCGACCCTGGGGTAGAGGTAGTCTTCGAGACCGGGATACACAGGGGTCAAGAACCACTGCCAGATCCCACCCCAGGAAGCGAGAACTATCAGGGCCAGCACCAGAACCCCAAGTGTTATGGCCTGCTTATATCCGGCTGGCATCCATCCCCCCGGCTATATTAAGATTGCAGAACGTCGGCCAGGCGAATTTCACCCTGTATCCTGTATTCTTGGTCCACCACCGGCAGGCAGACCACTCCCTGCTGCACGAACAGGGACAAGGCCTGTTTGAGGCTGGAATGTGCGAAAAC
>JAWLEU010000186.1:0-4764 GCA_041685965.1 Desulfosalsimonas sp. | reverse complement strand
GACCGGGCTGGATGTGCGCGCGATACAGCAAACAGGCGCGCCTGAAGGAAACCGGCACCTTCTTTTTATCAATCCCGCGGACAGTCCCGCGCACACTGCAATCCAGCTCTTAAAGGCAGCGCTTCACAGGGGGCTTCGCACCATTGTCTACTGCCAGTCCAGGAAGATGACCGAGCTTATCGCCATGTGGGCGGGCAGCCAGAAAGGCGCTTTTGCCGGAAGGATCAGCGCATACAGGGCGGGATTTCTTGCTGAAGAAAGAAGGGACATAGAACAGAAGCTGCTTTCAGGCGAGCTTCTGGCTGTAATATCCACAAGCGCGCTTGAGCTCGGCATTGATATAGGTGACCTGGATCTGTGCCTTCTTGTGGGGTATCCCGGAACGGTAATGGCAACGCGGCAGAGGGGCGGCAGGGTCGGCAGAAGCGGCAGGGATGCGGCAATTGTAATGATTGCCGGCGAAGACGCTCTTGACCAGTACATAATGCGCCATGCAGACGATTTTATAAACATGCCTGCTGAATCCGCAATGGTAAACCCTGACAACCCTGATCTTTTGGAAAAGCACCTGGTTTGCGCGGCTGCTGAACACCCGCTGGAAAAAGACGACGGGTTTTTTTCAAAAAACATACTTTGCTCAAGCCTTGAAAAGCTTGCTGCAAAAGGCGAACTTCTTTGCAGCGAGGACGGCTGCATTTATTACGCAGCCGCCAGGCAGCCTCACAGAAATATTGATCTTCGGGGATCCGGGGCCAGATACAACATAATAGACGGCAAGAGCGGTGAAAACAGGGGAGAAGTAGATGCGTTCAGGGCTTTTCGGGAAACCCATCCAGGGGCTATCTATCTTCACCTGGGAGAGACGTTCAGGGTTGACCGTCTGGATCCTGAAACAAGGACTGTAACTGTGTCAAAGGCCAGGCCCAACTACTATACCCGTGTGCGGGCAAGCAAGCAGACAGAAATCCTTGAGCAATACCGCAGCAAACAGCTCGGTTCCACCCGGGTGGGCTTTGGCAGGATCAGGGTAACCGATCATGTAACGGGCTACGAAAAAAGACAGATCAAGGACAGAAAGCGTATCAATATTTTTCCCCTGGATCTGCCGCCCCAGGTTTTTGAAACCGAGGGCATCTGGTTTTCCATACCTGCTGCAGTGCAAAAAAAAGCCGAAAGCGAGCAGATGCATTTCATGGGCGGCATCCATGCAGTGGAGCACGCGGCCATAGGGATTTGCCCGCTTTTTATCCTGTGTGACAGAAACGATCTTGCGGGAATCTCCACTCCTTTTCATCCACAGGTCAATAGTGCGGCGGTGTTTGTGTATGACTCGTTTCCCGGCGGGATAGGCCTGTGCAGAAGCGCTTATGAAAGGGCTGACGAGCTGCTGGACCAAACCCTGAAGATAATATCGGTCTGCGGGTGCAAAACAGGCTGTCCCGCGTGCGTGCACTCGCCCAAGTGCGGCTCGGGTAACCGTCCCATAGACAAGTCTGCCGCCCGGTTTATACTTGAGGCCCTTTCAGACCGATCCGAAAAGGCACAAAACCAGGAAATGGATAAAAACCGGGAAAAAACAGGCAATAAACCCCCGGAATCTGAACCTGCAGCACCCGTTGGGAAAAAGACCACTGAAAAGCGGTTTGAATCCGCCGGCCGATTCGGGGTGTTAGACATTGAAACCCAGTTGAGCGCAGAGGAGGTGGGCGGCTGGTCCAATGCGAATCTCATGGGAGTATCATGCGCGGTCCTATACGAGTCTGAAAAAGATGAATTCATTGTTTTCCGCGATCACGAAACAGGGGACCTGGTCGATCGTCTGGGAAGACTGGACCTGGTTGTGGGATTTAACATAAAGCGTTTTGACTACAAGGTTTTGTCAGGTTACGTGAATTATTCATTCAGGCGCCTTTCAACCCTGGACATGCTGGAATACGTGCACGCTCACCTGGGCTATCGGCTTTCCCTTGAGCACCTGGCAAGGGTGAACCTCGGCGCCCCCAAGAGCGCAGACGGCCTCCAGGCGCTTCGCTGGTGGAAAGAGGGCCGCATTGACGAGATAATATCCTATTGCAAAAAAGATGTGGAAATAACGCGTGACCTTTTTCTTCTTGGAAGGCGGCAGGGGTATCTGCTTTTTGAAAACAAGGCAGGCAAAAACGTTCGCATCCCTGTAAACTGGTAGCCTATCCGGTCATTTAATCGTTATCGAAATCGGTATCGGTATCGGGATCGAACCCAATGTCGATCCGGAATTTAAAAAAAGAAGAAACAAAAGAAGTCTTGTGTTCATGTTCAGGGTATGCTATATTTATCAGTTTACAAATTAAATAGCTCTTGTTTAAGAAGGTGAACAGGGAAAAAACATTGTTTATAGCAGCAAACTGTGATATTAATCAAAACATCATCATTCAGGAAAACAGGTTACCAAAATGTACAAGACTTCAAGGAATTCAACCATGACCGAAAAATCAACTTTTGAACAACTCAGAGAGGATGAACGGGAAGTCCGCAAGCAGCTTATCATCAAGGCTGCAATGCAGCTTTTCGAGGAAAAGTCCTTCCATGAAATAGGCATGCGCGACATAGCCTTAAAAGCCGGGGTTTCCGCGGCTTCCATATACAGGTATTTTCCCAGCCGCGACGATCTTTTTGTCGAGGCGCTGATTCAGGATATAAACAACATAGAAGAGCGCCTCAGAAAACGGGTGGAAAACGGCGGAAACATAGAAGAGCTTGCCATCGCGGTGGTGGACTACCTCATTGACAACGAGGCCACCTTCCAGATGATGGTGCACTTCATGATACGCGGAGAGTTAAACCCCCAGGCTTTAAAGAAGTTCAACAGCGTTCAGCGCTACTTTTTGAAAATGTTTACAAAGGTAGTGGAGCAAACCGAGGGCTCTGAGCAGCTGCGGTTAAACGCCCAGGCATTTTTTGCCAGCATGACCGGAGTGGTTCTGACCTACCGCAATTACCCGGGGCGCACTGCTGAAGAAAAACGCAAGGCCATCCACAGGCTGGCCCTGATGATCATGCGCCAGGGCGAGTTTGACGAGGCTGAGACCCATTGATCCTGAAGGCCTTTTCTGCCTCTTTTTCCAGTTCATCATAACAGCCGCTGTAGCGCGGGGAGAAGTGAAACAGGGTAAACCGCTTCACCCCTGCCTCAGCGGCTATTGATCCGGCCTGGGCCGCGGTAAGGTGCTTTTTGCGGCCTGCAATCTCCCTGTCTCTTTCCATGAATGCGGCCTCTATAAAAAGATGGTCGGCTTCCCGGACAAGATCCGTAATTCGCCTTTTGTTTTTTTCGTGAAAGGCTGCGTCCGCAATATAAGCAATTTTTCTGCCTCTTGTGACAATTGCCAGCCTGTCTGCCAGCTCTCCGATTCTAAACCCGGCGCAATTGCCTGAACGGGAAAAAGAGGCCGGAACTTCAAACCAGTCGTGCGGGCTTTGACCCGCATAAAGGGCCTGCTTTAACTCGTATAGCCATGGCCCCGGGATAAGCCCCATTTCCTCTATGGCTTCCTTGCGGATGTTTATGCTCAGGCGTTCTTTTAACGCATATCCGATGCATGCGGTATCATGATCCAGTATTGCCGCCTCAACGCTAAAGCCGTCTTCATGGTAGGCCAGGGGGGCGTCAAAGGGTAAATATTCGGGCTGCGAAGCCTTAAACCTGTTGTGGCAGTCAAATCTGCAGGACACCAGCCTGTCAGGCAGTATCTCGGTTACATGCAGAGACAGCGGCGCATCGTAGTTCTGGACCAGGTTCCATGTATAAGCCCCGAGCTTTGACGAGACCCGGTCAATAAATCCCTCGGGTCCGAATACGTGAAGGGTTTTTTCCCTGCCCAGGCAGATGCGAAGGATCCTGTCAAACCCTATGAAATGATCCATGTGTGTGTGTGTTATAAACACATGGGTGATTTTGAGAATGTCGCGCGGCGAAAGCGAGGCGATCTCGCCTGCGTCAAAAATCAGCGCTCGCCTTTGGTAGAAAAACGGCACAAAAAGGGCCGGATCTCCGGTCGGCTTGTTTACGAGACGGGGATTGAATACCGGGGGCATTACGTCATCAGATGCTTTACCACCTGGCGGTGTATGCACGCGTATATCTCTTCATCCGAGCCGTAGATATCAATGATATCCTTGTGCTTGAGAAGCTGCTCTATCACGAATGCCGTGATGTAAAGCGTCACCACGTGCGGGTTTGCCACCAGGTTGCGAAGCGGTGCAATCTGGTAGTCAATGTCAAAATCATCGGCTTTTGACAGCCTTTCCAGGCAGTACTCCATCTGTTCACGCAAAGCGTGGGTGTTGTTGGTTTCAACAAGCCGGTGTTCAACGAGCTTTGCGGCAATCGCATTGCTCATGGAATCCGTTACCTCGCCCACGGCCTGGATGGAGCGCCTCCGCTCGTACTCCTTGGATGTCTCGATCCTGGATATCAGCTTGGATTCCCCGCTGTTTTCCGGTCGAAATCGTTTGGACATGACCGATTCCTTCTCTGTTTTTATATGTAAATAGTGCCTGAACGAAAACCAGGTTTTCGTTCAGGAAATCCGAAATCCGAAGCTCGAAATTCGAACCAATGACCAAAACCCTAAATGCATCAATGACAGAAACATCCTGTTTTAAGCTGTTGGTTTTTATCATTTGAACATTCGATATTCGTATTTGTTTCGGATTTCGATATTCGGGTTTTGGCTGAACAGGGTTTTCGTTCAGCCACTAAATACGTTTTGTTTAAAATCGCAG
>JAWLEU010000185.1:0-4780 GCA_041685965.1 Desulfosalsimonas sp. | reverse complement strand
CATGAGATCTGCGGGGTGGACAAAATCAGGCGGGTCATTGATTCATACCCTGAGCTAAGCCTTTGCGTGCCGCATCTGGGGGCCGACGAATTCGAAGAGTATTCATGTCTTATCGAGTCCTGCGATAATTTGTGGCTGGATACCGCAATGGCTGTTACGGATTACCTGCCATTGTCCAATCCGGTGCCCCTGTCGCGGATGAGAGCAGACAGGGTTATGTACGGATCGGATTTTCCCAATATTCCCTATGCCTGGGACCGGGAGTTAAAGGAACTGTCTTCATCCGGTTTTTCAGGTGACAGGCTTGAAAAATTCCTGTATAAAAACGCCTGCGAATTTTTCGGAATCAGGACAGGCGGAATCCTAAAAAGTCAATTTTGAGATGGCAAAAAAATGATAATGACTGAAAAAACAGAAAAAACAGTCTACGGAACAAGAACCGAGGTCACAGACAGCAGGTTCTGCTTTGCGTGCCACCCCGGAGTGCCCTGTTTTACCCGCTGCTGCAAAAATCCTGACATGTATCTTTATCCATATGACATAATAAGGCTTAAAGACCGTCTTGAAATGGACTCGGAGCGCTTCCTGGAGATCCATACCTACACTGCTGTCAGGGACAACCCTTATTTCCCCCACGTAATGTTGAAAATGGCTGAAACAGAAGGCAGGCCGTGCCGGTTTCTGACTGAACAGGGATGCAGTGTTTATGAGGACCGCCCTTTTTCATGCCGGGCCTATCCCATGGAACCCGCACTGTCAAGGCAGAGCGATTCGGAGAGCGGAGACAGGTTTTTTGTTGTCCGCCACCCTTACTGCGAGGGCCATGAGCAGGATGTACGCTGGAGCGTGCCGCGCTGGATAGAGGACCAGGAGCTCGGGCCTTTTCTGGAAAAAAACCGCAGGTGGGCGGAAATTGATACCATGCTTCGGCGGAACAACTGGGGGGAAAAGGGCTTTGAGCACCCAGCGTTTAAAATGGTTTTCATGGCGTGCTTTAACCCGGACCGTTTCCGTGAGTTTGTTTTCAACAGTTCATTTCTCAAACGTTTTTCAGTTAAAGACGAGCGGCTGGCCGGAGTGGAAAAACACGATGAGGAGCTTATGCATCTGGGGTTTGACTGGGTTGAGTTTGTCCTTGCAGGCAGCGGCCCCCTGGCTGAATGCAAAACACCGTAAACCTGTAATCAATCCCGTGGTTTTTTATCCTAGTCCAGCAGATCGCGGACTTTTCTGAGCAGTTCATCTGCTGAAAAGGGTTTTTGAAGCAGTTCCATTCCCTCATGCAGGACAAAGTTGGTGTGGATGGCGTTGCTGCTGTAGCCGCTGCAGAAAAGAACCTTTGTTTCAGGTTTCAGCTCCTTTATCCTGTCATTTACTTCCCTGCCGTTTTTCTCCGGCATCACAACGTCGAGAACCGCAATATCTATGTCTTCAATGTTGGATTCAAAGGCCTCAATTGCATTTTTACCGTCCCTGGTGCAGATTGTTCTGTATCCTGCACGGTTTAAAACCGTCTGCATCAGGTCACATACCATTTCGTCATCTTCTGCTATCAGTACCGTTTCGCTGCCTCCGAGCACCTTTCCCTTCAGATTTACACCCACTTCCGAGGCCCTGCGTTCCACCACCGGAAGGTAGATTTTAAACAATGTCCCCTGGCCGGGCTCTGAATAGAGGTTTATCATGCCGCCGTGCTGGCGGATTATGCCGTATGCGGTGGCCAGGCCCAGGCCGTGGCTTTTTTCCGGTGGCTTTGTGGTAAAAAAGGGTTCAAACGCGCGCGATGCAGTGTATGCGTCCATGCCGCAGCCGGTATCGCTTACCCCTATGAGTACGAATCGCCCGGGCTGTGCCCAGTCATGGGTTCTGCAGTACTGGCCGTTTATGAGAATGTTTTCAGTCTCAATGGTAATGGTGCCTCCTTCGGGCATTGCATCGCGGGCGTTTACGCAAATATTTACCAGCACCTGTTCTATCTGGGACGGATCTGCCTGCACCAGGCCGAGGTTGTGGCCGGGAATAAAGTCCAGATCAATGTTTTCACCGAGCAGGCCTTTTAGCATCTGCACTGTTTTTGATATCAGGTCGTTTATCCTGATATCCATCATCTGCATGATCTGCCTGCTGCTGAAGCTAAGCAGGTTGTGGACCAGCCTGGCTGCCCGGTTTCCGGCCGACATTACCTCGTTTAACGCTTGCCTTGCGGGATGGGTCTTGTCTATGTCATCTGTCATAAGGTCGGAATAGCCGTTTATGATCTGGAGGAGATTGTTGAATTCATGGGCTATCCCGCCGGAAAGCTCGCCGACTGCCTCCATTTTCTGAGTGTGCCGGAGTCTTTCTTCCAGTTTTTCCCGCTCTTCGAGAGCCTTTTTTTCTTCAGTGACATCAGTGGCTGTAAAGCTTATGCCTGCTGACCAGTCCTGCGGGTCCACCGGGGCGGAAGTAATTGAAATCAGCCTGACCCGGCCGTCTTTTGTCTTCCACCGGGTTTCAAATGTACCGGCCGGATCTGCGTAAGGCTCGCAATATTTCTCCCTGGTAGCGTAGTCATAATCCCCCTGGTCTGCGTAGAGCATTCGGATGCTGCTTCCCATGAGTTCTTCGCGGCTGTAGCCGGTCATTGAGCACAGCTTTTCATTTGCATCACGGATGATCCTGTCCGTGATGCGGCAGTTTTCTGCCTTTAATTCCAGAAATCCCATGCCTATGGGCGAGGCCATGAGAACACTTTGCAGGCGGTCTTTTCGCTGTTTGATTGTGGACAGCTCAGCTTCGAGCCCGGAGAGATCCTCTATGCAGAGCAGGGCGGTTTCGTTGCTGTTTTCAAAGGATGTTGCGGATACGCTCAGCGTGGCTTTTTCAAGCCTGTTTCCGTGCCACCTGGTAAAACTGGTTTTGTGCCTGTGCCGAAAGCCCTCGTTTTGCAGGGCTCCATGGATCGCCTTGTTTATCTCGCATTGGGTGCATGTCCGGGTTTTGCCGCATCTGCCGGGAAATTCCAGGGCGTTTTTGCAGCCGAGGGCCTCTCCAGGAAGCATGCCGATTAATTCCCGGGGTGGGCGGGGGAGTTTTTCAGGTTCCGGGGCATTTATTTTGCAAACCCTGCGGGAGCTGTCAACAAGAAGTATGGAAATATTGATTTTGTTTTCAGTGCCTGGATTTGGGTCTGATTTGCCGGATTGGCTGGGAGGATCCATTACGCCCCTTTGCTTTGGCCTTCTGTGCAATGATGGATAGAATATATAACTGTACCTTACAACAGGCAGACAGGTCAAAATGTTTTTGTCAGATTCCTCCGGGATATTGCAGGCAGTAGAACTTGAAAATTCCTTTAATACGGTTATTATAAAAAAGATGGTCACAGGCAAAAGGGCAGGCGGAGCTGGGGTCTGTTTTTGATTATCTCTGCGGACATAAGACAGTCCCAGGAAAAACTCCGGATTACCAAGGAAAATACCGGATCAAGCGGGGCGAGTATGTTTGTTTTTTCGCCTGTGTATGGGTGGTCGAATACGAGTTCCGCGGCTGTCAGAAGCATGCGGCTGCAGCCGAAAACCCCGGCAAAAAAGCGGTTGTGGCTGGAATCCCCGTGGGTCCTGTCGCCTATGACCGGGCGGGAGACGTGCTGCAGGTGACGCCGTATCTGGTGGAACCTTCCAGTTTCAGGCACAGCAAGGAGCAGGGAGTATCTGGCGGTCAAATAAGGTCCCACGGGATAGGGCAGTTCAATCGTGCCCAGGCGGAAGTAGCGCGTGACAGCCTCCTGGGAAATGCGGGTGCGGACTTTGCCCTCCCTGTATTTTACAAGCGGTTTTTTTATTATGCCTTCGGGCTGTGCATACCCGCGCACAACAGCTAAATAGCGTTTGCAGACCCTGTTGGCCGAAAACTCTTGTGCCAGCAGCGATGCGGCCTCCTGGTGGCGGCCGAAAACCAGCACCCCGGAGGTCGGCTTGTCCAGCCTGTGCACGGGGTATACCCGGGAGCCGAGCAGGTCGCGCACAATTTGCAGGGCAAATTCGGTTTCCTGCGGCGCGCCGCGGGCCCTGTGGACCATAAGGCCTGCAGGCTTGTTGACTGCCACGAAATCACGGTCTATATAGATAATCTGAAGCATCAAAAAATTCTAACACCCGGGCCTCGGTTTGGCTACATCAAAAACGGAACAAAAATGCGGCAGGTAGAAGGCGGTAAAATGAATATACTGTTGACAGGAGGGGCCGGCTACATCGGAAGCCATACCTGTGTGTCTCTTATGAAAAGCGGTCACAGGGCAGTGGTGGCAGACAACCTTGCAAACAGCAGCCCCGGGGCAGTAAAAAGGGTGGAGCAGATCACGGGCGGCAGGGTTTCGTTCTACAGGACCGATCTGCGGGACAGGGATGGCGTGCGCGAAATTTTCAGATCCGAAGCAATCGATTGCGTTATACATTTTGCCGGTCTGAAAAGCGTTGCAGAATCTGTTGCAGAACCTCTTGCCTATTATGAAAACAACCTGGGCGCAACACTTGCGCTTTGTGCGGTGATGCATGAATTCGGGGTAAAGGATCTTGTTTTCAGCTCGTCTGCCACTGTGTACGGAAATCCCCGAAGTGTTCCCATAAAAGAAGACGCACCTGTTGCACCGTTTAACCCGTACGGAAGAACCAAGCTTATGATAGAGCAGGTGCTTGCTGACCTGCAGGCCGCGGATCCGGAATGGAACATCGCCCTTTTGCGGTATTTCAACCCCGTGGGCGCGCATGAAAGCGGCCTTATAGGCGAGGACCCGGCAGAC
>JAWLEU010000184.1:0-4854 GCA_041685965.1 Desulfosalsimonas sp. | reverse complement strand
ATCCATACCCGTGCCTGCCTGCCTGAGCCTGTCAGCCAGAAAAACCAGGGGCGCCACCCCGATCCCTCCTGCAGCCAGGGCAACCGGCCGGCTGTGGCGTTTAACTGTAAATCCCCGCCCTACCGGGCCGAGCATGTCAATTGAATCATCCGGTTCCATTTCCGAGAGCTGCCGGGTAAATCCTCCCACCACTCTATAGAGGATTTCCATTTGCAGGTTCTCATTATTGCCGCCGGCCAGCAGGCGGTTTATGGAAAAGGGCCGCCGAAGCAGCGGCTCGGTTCTGCCGGGGATGCGAAGTGTTACAAACTGGCCCGGCACGGATTCTTCGTAGTTAAAACCGCAATCGACGCGGATTTTGAAGTAACCGTCTGAAACAGTGGTGTTGGAGATTATCTGTACGGTCTGCTGCGCGGTCATGGCTTGTTTCCTGTAAGTACTATAACAGCCGCGGACCGTTTTGAGGTGCCCTCTGCCCGGTAGGAGAAAAAAAGATGCGGGTTGCACCTGGTGCACATACCTGCGGTCTCGATATTTTTTTCCCTGACCCCTGCGGCCTTTAACTGGTCAACGGTTAACTGCCAGAAATTAAACCGGCTCTTTTGATCCTTGTATTCCCAGAGTGCTTCCGGGATTTCATCCCTGTAATTTACAAACTCGGCACAGCAGGGCCCCAAAGAAGGTCCTATGCCTGCAACCAGGTCAGCAGGGTCTGTGCCGAAATTTTCCTGCATGGCTTTAACACATGCGCCTGTAACGTCTGCAATGCTGCCCCGCCATCCTGAATGGATGTTTGCGGCAGCATGTCTTTTAGGATCATATAGCATAACAGGCTGGCAGTCCGCAGTCTGTATGACAAGCCCCGCACCCGGCACCCCGGAGATGACCGCATCTGTGGCTGCAGGACTGCGGGCTGCTGATTTTGCATCATCTTCCGTGTTTATCACTGAAACCCGAGCGCCGTGGATCTGGTTTAAAAAAATTAAATCCGAGGCTCCCATGCATTTTTTCACGGCATGTCTTGATGTTTGTATTTCAGTCTTGTCGCGGCGGCTGTTTGCGCCCACATCCGGATCCGGGCCGGCCCCGGGGCCTGTTTTTTCGCGCGTGAAAACTCCGTGAAATACGCCCGGCAGTGCCGCAAGATTTGAAAAACCAGCATAAACCAGATTGTTTTTGTGTCTCAGAAACATTGATAAAAATTTTCCGTGAGTCTGATAACCAAATGTCAAAAGTTCAGGTACAAGCCAAGCATAAACTCTTTAGACCGCCCGCGCAAGTGTCAGCACGTATACTCCTGCAGCTCCCGCCCGGTCAAGCACCCGCGCACACTCCTCAACAGTGGAGCCCGTGGTAAAAACATCATCAACGACGAGTACTTTTCTGCCCTTTATCCTCTCGGGGCATTTAACTGCAAACGCGTTTTTAATGTTTTTCATGCGCCTGCTGCGCTCCAGGCCGGTCTGAGTGGCAGTGTTTTTCCGCCTTACAAGGGTTCGGCTATCAATTGTAATGCTGGCATCTTCATGCCTGCCGCTTTTTTGTGCAATTTGCGGCCAGTTGAGTATCATGAGCAGGGACTGGTTGTAGCCGCGGCTTTTAAGGCGCTTTTCGTGTAGCGGCACTGCCAGCGCAGTGTCTATATCCATTTCTGAAAAGTGCCTGATAAAGGCAGTGTAAAGCAGAATTCCCAGAGGCTTTGCAAGCCCGGTTCTGCCGGTGTACTTGTAGGCGTGGAGCAGGTTTAAGACAGATCCTTCGTATACAGCGCATGCCCTTGCGAATAAAAAATGTTTTTTTCGGGTTATGCAGTCTCCGCAAAGATGCCCCTGATCAGCGCTGCTTTTAAAAGGCTCACCGCACCTGGTGCACGAGGGGGCGTGCACGGCCGTGAAATCCTCAATGCAGAAGGAACAAAGGCAGTCCTTCATTATGTTTCTGAATGCCTTTTCAGGTGAAAGCCGGGCAAGCTTGTATGCGCTCTGCCTTCCTGTTTCAGTGTCTTTTTGGATGAAGGCACCGCAAACGCAGCATGCAGGAGGAAAAAGGGCATCCGAAAGCGACCTGCCCAGGCCGGCTGCTGCCTTACGAATCATTTCCTTGCCGGCCCATGGATTCCACGATGGCCTTTGCGAATTCAGAGCAGCTTACGGTTTTGCTGCCTTCTATCTGTCTTGCAAGATCATAGGTGACATTTCCGGATTTCACTGTTTTTCCGAGACTGTCCCTTATCAGGTCAGAGGCCTCGTTCCAGCCCAAATAGTCAAGCATCATGGCCCCTGACAGTATCAGGGAACCGGGATTGACCTTGTCAAGGCCCGCATATTTGGGGGCGGTTCCATGGGTTGCCTCAAAAACCGCGCATTCATCACCTATGTTGGCTCCGGGCGCCATGCCCAGGCCGCCGGCCTGGGCTGCCAGTGCGTCTGATATGTAGTCTCCGTTCAGGTTGGGGGTCGCAATAACCCCGAATTCCTCAGGCCGCAGCAGCACCTGCTGAAACAGCATGTCCGCGATCCGGTCCTTGATGACTATCTTTGCCTCCGGTGCTCGGCCGTCGTATTTTGCGTAAAGGTCATCTTCGGTTATGGCTGAATCCGGGAAGTTCTCTTTTGCCTCCTTGTAGCCCCAGGTGCTGAAGGCGCCCTCGGTGAATTTCATGATGTTTCCCTTGTGCATGAGGGTCACGCTGGGATAGCCCTTGTCAATGGCATATTCGATTGCCCTTGCAACCAGCCGCCTTGTGTTTTTCTCGCTTATGGGCTTTATTCCTATGCCCGCCTTTTCAGGCAGATCAGCCTTCATCTCGTCTCTTAAAAAATCAGCCACCTTTTCTGCCTCAGGGGTTCCTGACTCCCATTCTATGCCGGCATAAAGATCTTCCGTGTTTTCCCTGAACACCACCATGTTTATTTTTTCAGGCCTTTTCATGGGGCTCGGGACACCTTCCACGTATTTTACAGGCCGCACGCAGGCATAAAGATCCAGGGACTGCCTGATCGAGACGTTTAAGCTGCGTATGCCTTTTCCCACAGGCGTGGTAAGCGGTCCCTTTATAGCTGCAACATGCTCTTTGATTGTTTCCAGCGACTGATCCGGGAGCCATTGCCCGGTCTGCTCGTATCCCTTTTCACCTGCAGGGACCTCCTTCCACTCGATTTTCCTGCTTTTGCCGTAGATATTTTCAACAGCTCCGTCCATTACTATCCTGGTTGCGCGCCAGATGTCCGGTCCGATTCCGTCTCCCTCTATAAAAGGAATAATAACCTGATCCGGTACAACCAGCCTTCCGTTTGAGTCCCTTGTTATTTTTTCCGCACTGCTCATTTTATCCGGGTCCTTTCTGTTTTTTTCCTTTTACTTGATTCGCTGGCGCATGGCTTCATACATTGCCATCGCTCCGGCAACGGAAGCATTCAGCGATCCTATAGGCCCTGTTTGCGGAATACGACATATAAAATCGCATTGCCGCTGGACCAGCGGGCGGATTCCTGTGTCCTCTCCTCCTATTACAAGGGCCAGTGAGCCTGTCATGTCTGTTTTAAATATAGGCAGTTTTGCTTTCTGGTCCAGACCGATAGTCCAGAAGTGATTTTTTTTCAAGTCTTTCATGGTATTGGCAAGATTGGTGACAATGCAGAGCCGGGCATGCTCAAGGGCTCCTGCCGAGGCCCTGGATACCGTGGGGGTAGGCGCTGCGGATCGGTCCCTGGGGATTATAATTCCGGTTACACCCGTGCACATGGAAGTACGCACAATAGCCCCGAGGTTCTGGGGGTCAAGCAGGCTGTCTATTACAAGGAAAAAAGATCCTGACACGGTTTTTTTTCCTGCTTCGAGCATGGAGTTGAAATCCGATAAAGGAAAGGCGTCCGTGCTGGCCGCTATATCCTGGTGATGCTGATTTTTTGTCATTTTCCGGATTTCTTCGCGCGAGGCTGCGGATACGGGAATATCGAGCCTGCGGGCGCGTTCCGCGATTTTTGAAACCCGCTTTGAAGGTTTTGCGCTGCTGATGTAAACCCTGTGTATTTTTCGCCTGCCTGCAGCCATGGCTTCGGCAACCGGATGGATACCTGAGAGCATTTCTGTTTTTGAAATATCGCGGGTATTCAAGACAGACTCGTGTTTGCGCTCTGCTGTGTAGCACAAACACTTGATGCCCGATATTCCCTTATGAGGGCCTCAAGTTTTTGTGCAGCCTCTTCAAGGCTGTCGTTTACGATCAAATGCTTGTAGTCGTGCCTGTGTGCAATTTCTTCTTCGGCCGCCCTGAGTCTTTTTTCGATCACTGCGGGCGGTTCGCTGCTTCGTTTTTCAAGCCGCTGTCTGAGAGCTTCCATGGAAGGGGGCATGATGAAAATTGTCACGCTTTGAGGAAAGCGTTTTATTATCTGAGCGGCTCCGTTCACGTCAATGTCGAGCAGCACGTCGCGTCCCTCTGCAAGTTCGCGCTCGAGCAGGTCTGCGGAGGTGCCGTAGTAATTTCCGTGCACTACGGCCCATTCAGCCCACCTGTCTTCACGGATCATCTGCTCAAATTTTTCCGCTGAGATGAAATGGTACTCCCTTCCGTCCTTTTCACCTTCTCGGGGCTCCCTGGTGGTGTAGGAAACAGAATAGCTCATGTCCGGAAAGGCTGAAAGAATCCTGCGGCACAGTGTTGTCTTTCCGGTGCCCGAAGGAGCGGACAGGATAAACAGGCGTCCTTTTTTTGCATGTGTTTTGTTCATGCCGGGCTGCTATGATTTTAGTTTTGCCTTTTGTTTTTCCTTGAGCGCAGTAAACCTTTGGGAAATGGTTTCAGCCTGCATGGCGGAAAGCACGATATGATTGGTCCTGGTAATGATTATC
>JAWLEU010000183.1:0-4872 GCA_041685965.1 Desulfosalsimonas sp. | reverse complement strand
CAGTCAGGGCAGACGTGTTCAAGACCGGGGTGAACCTCGTAGCAGGGACTACCCTCCACGTCTTCAAAATCCACACCGTATCTTCGCAGGTAGGCACGGTTTACCATGCGGATTCTGTAATCACGGTCAAGGAGCATGAGCTGGTCGGTAATGCCGTCAAACACAGTCTGCAGAAGCTCCTTGCTGTGCACCAGCCTCTGCACGTCCCTTAAACTTTCCACTGCTATGCCAGCCTGCCTGCCCACGGACATCAAAAGCTCCTGCTGTTCCCGGCCCTCGGGCTGATTTTCCAGGCCGCTGAAGCTGAGCACTCCCAGGACACTGCCCCTGCAGGACATTGGAATATTTAAACAAAAAAGTTTGTCCTGATCTGTAATTCTGCTCATATTCCCGGACAGGGCCCTGCACAGGGATCCTTCGATGTCCCGGCAATCCAAATCCGTGCCTGAACTGAACCGGTCGTGCAACGACACGGAATCAGGAAGGCCGGGGGCGTTTTGCCGGTGCTGGAGTTCCAGCGTTTCACCGTCTTCACAGTAAAGATATACTCCGGCACCTGCGGCTGGTATCAGCTCAAGGCTCTGTTTTACCACCTGATGCCAGACCTCGTTTAGTCCCTCCGCCTGGGTGGTGAGCTCCGATATCCGGTTGAGGGTGGTAAGTTCCCTGTTTCTGGCCGCAACCTTGTTCTGCAGAAGCCGCTTTGATTCCTCGAGTTCCCTTGTGCGCTTTTCCACTTTCTGCTCCAGATTTCTGGCGTACTGCTTCAGCTCCTGCCTGGTGCTGCGCAGGTGCTCTGACAAGGTAATTGCAGCCTCTGTAAGCTCCTGGAGCTCATCTGCCGGCCTTTCAGGGTCGGATTCGGGCATGAAGTCCTGGAGCTGTTTTTCCTCCACATCTTCTCTGAATATATGCAGAACTCCACGAAGATTGTTTACCACCAGCCTGTTGAAGATAAATGCAAGAGCTGCATAAAACACCAGGGCACCGGCAAACATGACAAAAAACACCGAGGCTGCTCTGTCCACTATTTCCGCCATTGCGTGATCCACAGGGATGCCCACTGCAACCACCCCGGCAAGATCCCCTGGCTGTTTATCAAAGCCGTTTTCTGTTCCGTACCTGCTTACCAGATCACCGGGGGCCTCTGAGGGATCACCGTGGCAGCTCATGCACGATTCCCTGAAATAAACCGGCTTGAACCGCATGAACTGCTTGTGCCCCCCGACATCAAGCATTCCCTGCCAGTTGTCCATATCCGGCTTTTCCCTGAAATGGTTTATCATGGACATTTCCAGGTTATTGGCCTCTGAATCAGGGTTACGCGCGTTTTTTGCCACACGCCTGTAGTCGTATTCCGGCAGCACCTCATTGAAATTATCCATTACGGCCCTGCTCACATAGGAAGTTGACATGGCATGCAGCATGAAAAAATCCCCTCCGAACTCCTCATACATCCTCGGCCGAAGCTCTTCGCGCACGTATTGCCTGCTTGACTCTACCGCGGCCATTACCAGCTGAGTCTTGGTATAGGCGTGTTGTTCAAGGCGCTGTTTTTCACGGTCATAAATGAGATATGCCCCTGCAAAACAAATCATCAGCAAAGCAATTGCAGCCCCTGCAAGAAACCTGGTCCTGAACCCCAGCGATTTTCTGAAAAAAAACCTGCCATGACCGGGTCCGGAAACCCTGTCCGGCCCTTTATCCTCCTGCATTGAAAACCTCTTGCAATGTTTTTTTAAAAAGTGAAACCTTCGGTTAACACACCCGACCGCCCTGTGCAACCTCAAGTTATCACATTATTGACAACCCGGATTTGCGCTTAGGCCTTGAACTCAAGCCCCGGCTCACACGTATGAAGCCATGGTCGATATAAGTCCTTGTAAAAATGGTATTTTTAAATAAAATTTCCGCATGGTTTATTTGGCCTGTTTTTTGCAAACGACAGGTGATTCCATTTTCAAACAGATTCAGACCGTTTTTAAATTTTAAAATCTTAACCAGAAAAGGAGGATCACAGGAGTATGGCTGAAAACGAAAACGGAAGTGTGGTATCTGAAACACGCATGAGCATGTGGCAGCAGATCTACAGGACAGAGGATTACTGGGCAATATGGCTGGCTGTCCTGTTGTTTGTACTCGCTGTATTCTGCGTGTTCACATGGAAGCCTCCGGTGGAGAAACTGCCTGAACACAGGGCCGCCATGGAAGAAGAGATGGATAAGGCCGGCTTCAGAACCATAGCCTACACCGAGGCTGAGGAAAAACTTGAAAGCATTCAGGCAAAAAAAGAGGGTCTGACATCCACCATTTATAACCTTACAAACCGCCCTAAAAAATGGAGCAGCAATCCGCTGGACTCAGTTTACATGAGCGAGGAAAAGGCTGCAGCCAAGAGGGCGAAGGCTGCGGATGACTATGAACGGGCCCAGCAGAAGGTTGAAGAAGCCAGGCAAAAGGCCGAACAGGCGGAAAAAGCAGCTGCGGCTGCAAATTTCGAGGACAAGGAACTCAACCAGGAGGCCAAGGCCGCCATAAATGACTGGAGATCCGCCAAGTCAGACTTGTCCAAAGCAAAGAGCGCCGCAACCGCGGAATCCTACAACCTGATTCCAAGCCTGATTATCCTGGGAGCTGCATTGATGCTGTTTTTCGCCATCGGGGCCAGGTTTATAGGCATCAACCTGCGGCAGTTCTTTGCCGGCTTTCCTGTTATATTTGTTCTGGCCGTCCTGGCCTACCTGATTTCAAGCCAGGAAACCATGAAAGCCCTGGGGCTTTCCTATGTGCTGTTTGCACTTGTACTGGGCCTTATCATATCAAACACCCTGGGGGTTCCCCAGTTTATAAAAACAGCCGGCCAGACCGAGTTTTTCATTAAAACCGGCCTTGTTCTTCTCGGGGCGCGCATCCTGATAGGCCAGATTGCACTGATCGGGATCCCCGGGGTTTTCGTAACCTGGGTTGTCACACCCATTGTGCTCATAGGAACCTACTGGTTCGGGCAGAAAATAATCAAAATTCCGTCCAAGGAACTCAATATAACGGTTTCCTCTGACATGTGCGTCTCTGGTGTTTCAGCCGCGATTGCTTCTGCATCCGCATGCCGGGCCAAAAAAGAAGAGCTCACCCTGGCCATCGGAATGTCCATGATATTTGTGGCAGTGATGATATTCGTGCTGCCCGCAATTGCCAATGTAACAGGCATGCACCCGGTCTGGGCCGGGGCATGGCTGGGCGGAACAGTGGACAACACCGGATCAGTTGTTGCAGCAGGCGAACTCATAGGAATGGAAGCCATGTATGTGGCTGCCACCATCAAGATGATCCAGAACATCCTGATAGGTGTCATCGCCTTTGGCGTTGCGGCATACTGGTGCCTGAAGGTGGAGCCTGACCGCGCGTGCAAGCCCGGCGAAACACCGGTGCCGTTTACCGCAAAAGGGGCTCTCTACGAGGTATGGTACAGATTCCCCAAATTCATCCTTGGCTTTATCGGCGCCTCCATTGTCTTTTCCATCATGCAGGGCGCGGTCACCATGGACTGGGGACAGGCAATGGTAAATGACGGTGTTCTGGCATGGGCCAACAGGTTCAGGGGATGGTTCTTCTGCCTGGCCTTTGTAAGCATCGGCCTCAGCATCAATTACCAGGAGCTCAAAGAGCCCCTGCGAGGCGGAAAACCCCTTATACTCTATGTATGCGGCCAGGGCTTTAATCTGCTGTTGACCCTTTTTGTGGCTTGGCTTATGTTCATGGTCATATTCAGGGACATCACAGACTCCCTTATGGCAGGGGCATAATAACAAACGAGGCCAGAGACCTTGTCTCAGGAAACTGATATAAATAAAGCCGGGGGACCTTCGCTGCCCCCGGCTTCTCGCGCGGTGCGGTGGCGAAGGTTTATTATTGCCGTGGTGCTGCTGGCGTGTTTTATCTGGGCGGCGCCCATGCTGGAGCGCATCCCGGTGGTGGGCGAAAAGATCGCGGATCTGCGGGAAAGCGGAATAAACGTGGGGGCGTGGTATTATGACGATGTTGAGGAGTATTTCGAGGCTGAAGACTATATCCGCGATAAAATGAACAAACCGTGAAAGGGACTCTCTAGGCGCAAAGCAGTCAGCCGCTACCAGCCTTCTTAAAGGAGGCAAGGGATGATGAGGGCAATAAACTCGAAATCCGAATCACGAAATTCGAAACAAATTCGAATGAGCAAAATTCAAAATCCAAAACTGATTCGGAATGGTGAAAACCGCTTAATTTATCTCCTAAACAATCAAGCCGTTACTGGTCCTTCTCCACAGGTAGAGAATTTAGACCCGGATTAGTTTAAAAGAAGCTTTTTACCTCCCGGCCGCGAAGATCGGCACAGAAATCTTCCATCCTCTGCACCACCGCCCTTGAGCCCTCGTCTTTATGAACGTTTTCAGTAAGATACCTGTTGAGATCCTGTTCGGCAGCGGTCAGTCTGTCGACAAACTCCCGGTAATACATAGCCTCTTTATAGGCGTTTCTTATGAGGTCACCGTAGTTATCCCCGGAGGCACTTAACAGCCTCAGGTAGTGCTCATGCTGTATTCTTATGACCTCAAGCTGCTTTTCAGCCAGCATGCGGTCACTCTCTGATGCGGAGTCAAGTTCGGAAAAAAAATCTTCCCCCCTGATTTCCTCCCGCCCGCCTGACTCGATCTGCCTGCGCGCCATGTCCAGCGCCCTCTGCCTGGAATCGAGTATTCCGCGGGCAAAGGAACGCACCGCCTCCTTGTAGCGGTTTACCCTGTAGGCATGGTGCACAAAAAGAACCGGCAGCAGTATCATCCACACGGAAGCCTCGGGTTTGTCTATAACTTCTCTGCCAAGGGTGTATGCGAA
>JAWLEU010000182.1:0-4912 GCA_041685965.1 Desulfosalsimonas sp. | reverse complement strand
TGTCAGCGCCGAACCCTGTCATTTCAACCAGGTCCTCAGGCCTGCCCACTCCCATTACATAGCGCGGTTTTTTTTCAGGCAGAAGGGGCAGCGTGAAACTGGCCATGTCATGCATCAAATCGCGCGGTTCGCCCACGCTCAGCCCGCCTACTGCATAGCCTTCAAAATCAAGCTCCGCAAGGGCCCGGGCTGAAAGTTTTCTCAGGTGCCTATACATTCCTCCCTGGACAATGCCGAAAAGAAGGCCGCCTGATGAGTCTCCCAGCATTTTTTTTTGATCCCTGCACCTTTCGGCCCAGGATACGGTAAGGCGGTGGGCCGCTTCAGCCTCTTTTTCGTCTGCGGGATATGATATGCACTGGTCCAGGCACATCATGATGTCGGAGTTGAGGCGTGTCTGGATTGTTACTGCATCCTCCGGGGTTATCATGTGCCTTGAGCCGTCAATGTGGGACTGGAAACTGTAGCCGTCTTCTGTGATTTCAGACATCTTTGCAAGCGAGTAGATCTGGAATCCCCCGCTGTCAGTTAGAATGGGCCCGTGCCAGTTCATAAACCCGTGAAGCCCCCCGAACAGATCTGTAACCCCGCAGCCGGGCCTCAGGTAAAGATGATACGTGTTTCCCAGTATGATCTGCGCGCCGCATTCCAGAAGCTCTTCAGGGCTGAGCGCCTTTACTGTGCCGAGGGTGCCAACGGGCATGAACACCGGCGTGCTGATCTCTCCGTGAGCGGTTTTCAGCCGCCCGGCCCTGGCCCGGCTGTCAGATGATTGTGCTTCTTTCAAAAATGCGGTCATTTCCGTTCCCGCTTATCAGTCAAGTTTCGAATATCATTATGCTTATTTCGGATTTCATCAGATTTGTTTCGAATTTCGGACTTCGAATTTCGGATTTTATTCTATTATCATGGCATCTCCGTAGCTGAAAAACCGGTAGCGTTTTTTTATTGCCTCATTGTATGCAGCAAGAATGCTTTTTCTTCCTGCAAAGGCTGAAACCAGCATGAGCAGGGTTGATTTGGGCAGATGAAAGTTGGTTATCATTGCCTCAACCGTCTTGTACCTGTAGCCGGGATAGATGAAAAGGTCGCATTGCCCTGATCCTGGACTTATTGTGCCTTCTTTGTCAGCAGCGTACTCCAGTGTGCGCACTGAGGTGGTTCCCACCGCCACTATCCGCCGGCCTTGACGCCTGGCAGCGTTTATGCGTTCTGCCGCCCCCGGGCTTATTTCATAGTGCTCAGTGTGTATCTCATGCTCGCGTATGTCTGATACTCGCACCGGCATGAAAGTGCCGTAGCTCACGTGCAGGGTTACGGTTATGATTTCGATTCCCTTTTTCCGCAGCTCGTCTATCAGGGGGGTCGAAAAATGAAATCCCGCGGTTGGTGCGGCAGCAGCCCCGTCCCTGGCTGCATATACCGTCTGGTAATTTTCCCTGTCCCGGTTATCACTTTCATTTTCAGGCCTGCGGATATAAGGCGGCAGGGGAACCCTGCCTATGTCTTGGAGAACCTTGTGAAACGGGGCTTCGCTTATGAACTCCACTCTGTATTTGCCCTTGTCCGCGCTAATCACCCTGCCTGAAAGTCCCCGGTCAAACAGAATCCGGGTTCCCGGTTTCGGGGCCCTGGAGGCCCTTATCATGCAGGAGCATTCAAACGTGTGCGGATCGGTCCCTGTAGTGCATCCGTCTGCATAATCAACCAGGACTTCGGCTCTGCCGCCCGTGGATTTATGCCCGAAAATCCGTGCGGGAATTACCCGGGTGTCGTTTACAACCAGGACATCTGATGCATTCAGTATCAGCGGAAGCTCGTAGAAGCGCCGGTGAGCGGTTTGCCCGCTTTGCCGGTCCAACACCAGCAGGCGCGAGTTTTCGCGCCGGTCTGCAGGATGCTGGGCAATAAGGTCTTCGGGCAGATCATAGTCAAACAGGCTTATGTCGAAGCCGTGATCTTCTGTGCAGCTCATGGTCATCAAAAATAGCTCCTGCCGAGATATGCAATAAAAAGACCCGCTACCATAAGGATTAAGCCGAATTTGCGCAGAACTGAATCCGGCAGTTCCAGGATCCGGTTCATCATCTCCTTCATTTTGTCCGGAAAAGCAAAATAGGGCATCCCTTCTATGATCATGACCATGCCTATTACGCACAGAAAAAGCTCCATAAAATCCCCCGCAGTCTGTTTTAAGCCGTTTAAACCAACTACTATAGCCGCCGGTATCGCTGCTTGTCAAAAATAAAAACCATACAGGGGGTTGAAAAAGATCGGCTGTCATGGCAGATATTAAAATTGTTGACCCAGTTAATCCGGATACTGCTGAAAAGGAACCGTAAATGAGATTTAAACCGGTTATAGGGCTCGAGGTCCACGCCCAGCTAAAAACCCGGACCAAGATTTTCTGCGGATGCTCCACGGCTTTCGGGGCCCCGCCAAACACCCACGTTTGCCCGGTTTGCCTTGGCATGCCAGGCGTTCTGCCGGTTTTAAACAAGGGGGTCGTCGAATATGCCATGAAAATGGCCCTTGCAACCAACTGCAGCGTTGAGGGCACCAGCCGCTTTGCAAGGAAAAATTACTTTTACCCTGATCTGCCCAAGGGATACCAGATTTCACAGTACGAGCTGCCCATTGCGAGAAACGGGCATGTAAATATAACCCTTGAGGACGGCACTGTAAAAAAAATCGGCATCACGCGCATCCACATGGAAGAAGACGCGGGAAAGCTCATCCACGACCCTGACCGGCCTGTGAGCTACGTGGATTACAACCGTACAGGGGTTCCCCTGATAGAAATCGTAAGCGAGCCTGACATTGAATCGCCCGAGGAAGCCGGCGCGTACCTGCGGCAGCTTCGCTCAATTTTGCGCTACCTTGATATATCCGACGGAAACATGGAGGAGGGCAGTTTCAGGTGTGATGCCAATGTTTCAGTCATGGCTGAAGGTGATTCTGAATTCGGCACCCGCACGGAGCTAAAAAACCTTAATTCCTTTAAATTCGTGGAAAAAGCCCTGGCATACGAGATAGACCGCCAGAAAGAGGCCCTGGGCGAAGGAAACACCGTGGTGCAGGAAACCAGGCTTTGGGATGCTGAAAAAAACAGGACCGTGTCAATGCGGGGCAAGGAGGAGGCGCATGACTATCGCTATTTTCCGGATCCCGACCTTGTACCGCTTGTCATTGAGAAAACCTGGACGGAAAATGTGCAAAATCAACTGCCTGAGCTTCCTGATCAGCGGCGCAGGCGGTTTATAAGCCAATACGGCCTGCCGGAATATGATGCTGACGTGCTTACAGCCTCCAGGGAGTTTGCGGATTATTTCGAGGACTGTGCCGGCAGGGTTGACAGCGCCAAGACCGCCAGCAACTGGATCATGGGCGAGCTTACCGGGCTTTTAAACGCAAGGGGGATAAGCATATCTGAGTGCCCGGTAACCGCAGAAAGTCTCGCCGGATTAATCCGGCTTATGGAACAAGGCGTTATCTCCGGCAAGATTGCAAAGTCAGTGTTCGACGATATGGCTGAATCCGGCAGGGACGCAAAAACAATTGTCGAGGAAAAGGGGCTGGTGCAGGTAAGCGACGAGTCGGCCATAGAGGAAATCGTGGCAAAAGTCATTGAAAATCACCCCGGCGAGGTTGAAAAGTACAGGGGAGGAAAAACCAAGGTTTTCGGATTTTTAGTGGGCCAGGTTATGAAGGAAACCAGGGGAAAGGCAAACCCCCAGGTTGTAAACACAATATTGAAAAACCGGCTTGATCAGGCCTGAACCCCGGGATTAAACGGCGGTAGAATATGGACAAGGAAAAAAGAAAAGAGCAGATCCTGGAATGCGCGAAAAAGCTGTTTGCTGTCCACGGCTATTACGGTGCCCAGATTTCGGACATTATCAGGGAAGCCGGCATTGCAAGGGGAACTTTTTACAGGTATTTCACAAACAAGAAAGACATTTTCGTCACCCTGCTGGAAAACTACTATCATGGCTGGACAGAAGAGATTTCCCTGGAATCGAAAAGGCTTGATTTGAAAACCATAAGCCCTGAGGATTATTTCCGCCACAGGGTGAAAAGCTCGCTTCTGTTTTTTGCAAACGATCCCTACATGTGCAAGATCACCCTCAGGATGGGCCTTGGCCTGCCTTCTGACATGGAAAATTCCATTAAGCGCCTGGAGGACAGGATTATAGAGAGGATCAAAAAAGACCTGATACTTGGGATAAACAACAAAAATATATACCCGGATATAGACGTGGAACTCACTGCCAATCTTGTAGTGGGCTCCATTCTGCGGATTTCCTATTATTATTTCGCCCTGGGAGAGGAAAAAAAGACTGTGGCGGATGTGGAGCAGATCACAGATGGAGTCTGCCGGATTTATTGCCCGGGATTATTTCCCGACCATAACGGCAGTTTGGAGTAACTATCTGAATTTTTGTGATTCTGTCAGTTCGGTCATTTACTTCCTTTCGCCGCCGAAGTAATATGTGGCGTGTATGGTGCCTGCAGTGCCGAAGCGGAAATCGCTGTCGTAATAATCGCCGAATCCCATCTGAAGGCCCACGTCCGCGCCTACGCTGAAGTTTTCGTGCAGCCAGTATTCAGCGCCTATATGGGGGATAAAGGAAAGAGATGAATCGGAATCATCATCGTCTATAAAATCAAGCAGCAGGTCGGCTCCGGCATAAGGCTTAAGGGATTTGTCAGACTCTGCCATGTAATAGTCCAGGCCGCAGCCGATGGTAAAAACGCTTAAATTGTCGCCCTTGTCGCGGTCTTCAAAACCGAAGCCGCCCTTGGGGGTTATAACATAAGGGAATTTGTCTATTCTGGCGCCGATCAGGCTCTGCTCAACATTGATCGGAGAAAGCCTCAGGGCGGACTGCACGCCCATGTCCATGGCATT
>JAWLEU010000181.1:0-4917 GCA_041685965.1 Desulfosalsimonas sp. | reverse complement strand
ATTTCGCCGCTGTTTAGTTTGGTGATAGTGGTGTTTACCTGAAATTCTATGCCTGCTGCCCTTGCTGTTTCAATTCCCGAAATAGCTGCGTCAAAGGCGCCTGAAACACCGCGGAAGCCGTCGTGGGTTTCCGCTGTTGCCCCGTCCAGGCTGACGCTTATGCGCTGTATGCCGGATTCCGCCATCTTTGCTGCAATCTGCCGGTCTATCAGGGTGCCGTTGGGAGCCATGACCATTCGCAGGCCGAGCTTTGTTCCGTATGAAGCGATATCGAAAATATCTTCGCGCAAAAGCGGCTCACCGCCGGTGAGAATTACTATCGGCCTGCCTACTTCAGCTATCTGATCCAAAAGGCGAAATGATGCCCGGGTATCAAGTTCGCCCGTGTAAGGCCCGCATGTGGCTGAAGCCCTGCAGTGAACGCATGACAGGTTGCAGTTGCGCGTGGTCTCCCAGGCCACAAGCCGCAGGTTGCCCGGGCCGCTTGTGTTGTCTGAAGCTCCTGTGGATCCCGGATGGCCGCTTTCCTTGTTATTCACGAAAAACCTCTTTTCTGCGTTAATCTTGATTCAGCTGGAATTAAGCTCCCGTGCCGCCTGCATGGCAAAATAGGTAAGGATCATGTCTGCACCAGCCCTTTTTATGGCAGTGAGCATCTCCATGGCAACTGCGGCGCCGTCAAGCCAGCCCATCTTGTCCGCGGCCTGGATCATTGCGTATTCGCCGCTGACATTGTAGGCAGCCACAGGCAGATCGATTTCCTCATTGATCCGGCTGATAATGTCGAGATAGGGCAGGGCTGGCTTGACCATTATGATGTCCGCCCCTTCTGCCGCGTCAAGAGTGGCCTCCCTTACAGCCTCAAGCGAGTTGGCGGGATCCATCTGGTAGGTCCTTCTGTCTCCGAACTGCGGAGATGAATGTGCCGCCTCACGGAAAGGCCCGTAAAAAGAAGAACAGTATTTAGCAGCATACGACATTATGGCAACATTGGTGAAATCGTTTTCATCCAGCATTTCCCGTATAAATCCCACCCTGCCGTCCATCATGTCAGACGGTGCCACCATGTCCGCGCCGGCCTCCGCATGGGAAACAGCCGTGCGGGCAAGCAGATCCAGGCTTCCGTCGTTGTCTATTTCTCCTTTTTCAACCATTCCGCAGTGACCGTGATCCGTGTACTGACACAGGCACACATCTGTAATAACAGCGATCTCCGGGCATTTGTTTTTTACTTCACGCACTGTTTTCTGGACGATTCCGTCTTTGGAATAGGCTCCGGTGCCCAGGGAATCCTTGCTGTCCGGAAGCCCGAAGATGACAACAGCGGGTATTTCCAGGCCGGCAGCCTCTTTTGCTGTTTTTACCACGTTGTCCACGGAAAGGTGGTACTGGCCCGGCATGGAAGCTATTGGTTCCTTTACGTCCCTGCCGCTGACAGCAAACAGGGGCATAATAAGATTGTCCACGCTGAGCCGGGTTTCGCGTATCATCCTCCGGAAAGCCTCGTTTTTCCTCATGCGTCGCGGCCTGTAGTCCGGAAACTGCATGGTTCTGTCCTCGCTTGAATTTGGTTGAAAATGCTAATCCTGGCCGATTTCCTCGTCTGTCAGGTAGCAGGCCGGATCAGGCGCCCATACGTCGCCGGTGACAGCTTCTGCGCGCACCCGGAAGTTGCCGCCGCAGATATCAAGCCACCTGCAGCCGGCGCATCTGCCCTTTACATGTTTTTTCTTTTCCTTGAGCTTTGCCAGGAGGGGATCTGCAGAAGTATCGGTCCAGATCTCGGAAAAAGGTCTCTGCCGCACGTTTCCGAAGCTGTGATGCCGCCAGAACTGGTCCGCATGAACCTCTCCGTCCCAGCTTACGCATCCTATGCCGCGTCCAGAGTTGTTACCTTCATTCATCTGCAGAAGTTCTAAAACCTCACGGGCGCGCTCCGGATTTTCCTGCAACATGCGCATGTATACGTAGGGGCCGTCAGCATGATTGTCCACCGTAAGGACTTCCTTGGGTTTTCCCCTGTCGTGTAAGTCCCTGGTGCGGTCCATGATGAGATCGACAATCCTGCGGGTTTCCTCATGGGAGACATCGTCGTTTACAAGGCTCGAGCCCCGGCCTGAATACACCAGGTGATAAAAGCAGATCCTGGGGACCTCCTTTTCCTCTAAAAGGTCGAATAATCCCGGGACCTCGTCGGCGTTGAACCTGTTGATTGTAAAGCGAAGGCCGACTTTTATTCCTGCTGCCTTGCAGTTTTCAATGCCCTTCATGGCCATGTCAAATGCGCCGTCCACCCCCCGGAACCGGTCGTTTATCTGCCGGTTGCCGTCCAGGCTTATGCCCACGTAGGAAAGACCTATGTCCTTTAAGACTTTTGCGGTCTCAGGGTCGATCAGGGTGCCGTTTGTTGAAATCACTGCCCGCATGCCCTTTTTGACGGCATATTCTGCAAGTTCGGGAAGATCCGGGCGCATCAGGGGTTCTCCGCCGGAAAACAAAAGCACTGGAACGCCCATGTGCGCAAGGTCGTCTATCAGGGCCTTTCCCTCTTTGGTGGAAAGTTCGTTTTCCTGCTTTCCGGCCTTTGCATGTGCGTAGCAGTGAATGCATTTGAGATTGCACCTCCGGGTGGCGTTCCATACCACCACGGGGCGTTTGTCAGCTGAAAACTGCAGCAGGTGCGAGGGCATTTCCCCTGACTGGCGGCCGTAGCGCAACGCGTCGGACGGCTCCACGGTGCCGCAGTAAAGCTTTGAAATACCGATCATTTGTTCCTCGTCTGATTAGCGCCGGACAGGGTCCTCGTCGAAATCCGGCGTGATGTTGTGCCGGGCGAATTCGGTTTTTATAAGGTTTTCAAGGAAAGCCTCAGGCTGCTCCAGCGCGTATTTTGATATGAAAAAGCGGTTTTTTCCTGTTTTGTCCCGTATCAGTTTAAGTCCGTATTCAAAATCATCAGAGATCTTACGATAGATCTGATCTATATTCAATGATTGATTTGCCATCTTCTCCGAGATGAAATCAATTGCGTCTTCTTCCAGAACCAGGTTTAGATCGTGCCTGTTATAGAAATTTATCTCTATTTTCTTGATCATGTCGTAGTGGTTTTTGATCCTGGAAATGGCGGTGCCGATTTCCACAACGTTTGCCCAGTAAAAGTCTGCAATCCTTTCTATGCGGTATTGCGAAAGCGGCAAACCGTAATTCTCCGAAAGCATTTTGCGGTTATTTGTTATGTAGTCAATGAGATGGCTGCGGTTTTGTTCCTGTATGCGGGCAAAGGTTTCTTCCCGCTCGGTTTTGTCATTTCCGGGATCCAGTTTTTCAATGGTTTTGCCAGGCTTTTCTATGGTTTCCGCGGTTACGGGAAAACGCCTGATATTCATGGACGGCAGGCGGGTTTCAAAAGGGATAAGGGCCTGTTCGATAACGCTTACAAGGCCCCGGGCGCCGGTGTTTTCATCATATGCCCTTTGCGCCAGCAGTTCCAGCGCATCGTCTGAAAACCGCACGTCAATGCCGTAGGTGGCGAAATCCAGGCGCTTGCTCAGGATAATCGGGTTGTTCGGGTTTTTCAGGATACCGAAAAGATCCTGTTTTGTAAGCCGCTCGAAAACGGATCGCACGGGAAGTCTGCCGATGAACTCGGATTCAAAGCCGTATTCAACCAGGTCTTCTGCCTTGACCTGCTGAAGAGTGACGTCTTCATCACGGTTTTCGTTGATTTTCGCCCCGAATCCTATTGAACTGTCAGTGGTGCGTTCTCTTACGATTTCAGGCAGCTCGGAAAATGCACCGCTTACGATAAACAGTATGTTCTTTGTGTTGATTGAGCGCTTTTCCCGCTTTCCGGTTTTCCGGAATTGTTCCACTTCCTGTATCATGGAGATGGGGTCATTTTGAGCCTTCATCTCCACATCGGTTTCCTCCATGGGCTTTAAAAGCGCGCGCTGCACACCCGCGCGGGAAACATCTGCACCGTAATGCTGCTTGCTGCCGGCTATCTTGTCTATTTCGTCTATATAGACTATCCCGTACTGGGCCAGTTCTATATCGTTGTCGCTTTCCCGCACCAGTTCGCGGACCATGTCTTCCACGTCTCCGCCCACGTAACCGGTTTCGCTGAATTTGGTGGCATCCGCTTTTACAAAGGGAACTCCGATTTTTTTTGCAATAAGCTTGATCATGTAAGTTTTGCCCACGCCAGTAGGGCCTATCATGATAATGTTATTTTTGATCCGCCCCTCGAACTCTTCGCTGCTTCCGGAAGATTCCTGGTGCTGGATACGGTTGAAATGAGTGCAGATCTTGGTTGACAGGATCCGTTTTGCCTGATCCTGCCTTATTATGTACTGATCGAGATGAGCAATTAACTCCTCGGGCCTCAGGCTGAAATCAACCCTGTGTTCATCATGTCCGCCTTCTGCTTCGTCTCCTGATGCTTCATCATCAGGCACTACTATGGGTGAGACAACCTTTACCCTGTTGCCGTATTTCTTTGTCAGAAAATCTGATATTTCTTTTTCGATTTCCTGAGGATTCGGAATATTCATATCTTTGGTATTCATAATGCCTCGGTGTCTTGAAAATATTAATTTTTCGGCCGTTTCAGTGACTACAAAATAATCACTTAGAGGGCAAATGCAAGAGTCGGCAAATATTGTCAACGGGCATGCGGTGTTTGCAAAAAGCCAGCTCAGAAAATAAATTGGATTGGACAAACCCAACCGTGTTTCTTATAATAAACAAAGATTGCTTATCTGATAAAAACAAAACAAGGAGGAAAGCCATGAGTGAAAGTGTTTACAAATTCATCGAGCTGGTCGGCACAAGCAAGACATCATGGGAGGATGCCGTGAAAAACGCAGTGGAGACAGCCTCCAAATCACTGCGCGACACCCGCGTTGCTGAAGTAAA
>JAWLEU010000180.1:0-4949 GCA_041685965.1 Desulfosalsimonas sp. | reverse complement strand
GTAAAAAACGGACATCTGGATCCGGCATATCTGCAGCAGATAGCACCGCAGGCCGCCATATGCATGGGCCTTGCAATCAGAAGGGTGGATGACAAATGATACGCATCAACTTGCTGCCGTTTCGCGCGGCACGTACAAAAGAAAATATCCGGCGCCAGGTATCGGTTTTCATACTTTCAATTATTCTTCTGCTGCTGGTTCTCTTCGGGGTAAACAGATATCTCGGCGGACAGGTCGATGACAAGGAAGAACGGCTGGCAGGTCTTGAAAAAGATATCGAGCGATACGAGGAAAAAGCCGATGAAGTGGATAAATTACGCAAAAAGCTCGAGGAGCTCGAAAAGAAAATCGATATCGTGGATGACCTGAAAGCAAGCAGAGACAACCCTCCCCTGCTGCTTGCCGAGATTACCGAGCGGGTGGTGCCGGAACGAATGCAGCTTAAAAAGATGAGCTACAGCGGCAGCGATCTCGCACTCGAAGGAATTGCAATGGACAATGAGACTATTGCAGTTTTTATGAGGCGCCTGGAGCGCTCGGAGAAAGTCAGTGACGTGCGCCTCAGCAATGCAAGGCAGACCACCGAATATGATATTGAGCTTAAAAGCTTTGACATCAAGTGCACTCTTGCCGCCGGTGCAGGCGGCAATGGCGGGAAGGCAGAGGAATAATGAAAAACACCGGTTTATCCTTGCAAAGCATTGAGCCCTTTTTCCAGAGAATCGGCCAGCTTACCAGGCTCCAGCGGATTCTTGTAAGCGTGGGTTCAGCAGTGGTGATTATTGCATTATTCGGCTACTTTCTGTATATGCCGAAACTGGACCAAATCAGCCAGCTCGACGATGATATAGAAGTCGCCCAGAACAAGCTGGAGCGTGCAAAAAATAAAGCTGCCGCCTATGACAGAGTCAAAGAGGACTATGACGATGCCAGGGCAAAATTTGAAATTGTAGCAAGAGCCCTGCCGGAAAAAGAAGAGATACCTTCTTTGCTTACAGGGATCTCGCAGGCAGGAAAAGCCTCGGGACTGGACTTTGTGCTTTTTCAGCCGCAAAGTGAATCTGAAAAGGATTTTTACGGCGAAATTCCGGTGAAGATGGAACTTACCGGCGGCTATCACGATCTTGGCGAGTTTTTCGACAGATTGGCCCGTCTTTCAAGGGTTGTCAATGTGAAGGACTTTTCGTTGGCCCGGCAGTCAGACAATTCCGGCAGACAGCTGAAGATCGGATGCACCGCGGTTACTTACAGGTTTATAGAACAGTCGGATGATTCGGATGGCTAAAAGCAAAAAAGAAAAGATAAAAATGATGACCAATCGGACGCTGTTTGTCACTGTTATGATGCTGTTTCTGCTTCCATGGTGCATGGGGCTGGGCGGAGCCCCGGAAGACGAAGACCTCCATGTAAGCGAGGAAGTCGAAATAGAAAAGGAAAAACAAGAGACCGGCCGGGAGGAGGAAAAAGCCTCTGAGGCCGAATCCGGGGATACAGAAGCAAAAGCCGAAAAAGAGCAGGAAGACGAAGGCGACGCTTCTGCCGGCCGGGATACTGAGCCTGAGGCATCGCCCGAGGACATGGAGCTGGGAGCCTTAATGCTCGATGAGCAGGAGGCTCTTTACGGCTCCGAAGAAAGGTACTATACCCGCAAGGGCCGGGTTGATCCCTTCGAGCCTTTTATTCAGAGGGAAGGCTCTGAAAACGGGGAGCAGCAGGAGCAGGAGGTAGAAAGCCGCGAGCCGCAGACGCCCCTTGAAAAAATTGCCTTGAGCCAGTTAAAGCTCACTGCGGTTTTAAGAGAACCGGACAGGGGCTCAGCCATAGGTATGGTCGAAGACAAGGACGGCAGAGGCTATGTGGTCAGGGAAGGAACCTATATAGGAGAAAACGGCGGACAGGTGGAAGATGTCTTGAGGGACAGGATCATAATACAAGAGAAGTACAAGGACGCTTTCGGTAAAATTGCCGTACGCGAAATCGAAAAAAAACTTCAGAATTAACCCGGAGAATAAAACATGTGCAGTCATGACGCAAAAGCAACAGGAATCCGGCTTATTTTCATGGTGGTCGGGATTTTTTTGATGGTTGCCGGCTGTGCTACGCTGTCGCCGGAGCAGGAGCAGGATTCAGATATCAGTATGATAACCGGCGTTGAAGCAGAAAGCAAAGATACTGCCGGAACGGTTCAACTTCAATCCTCCGGGGAGATGGATTACACATCCGTAAAACAATACGACCCCACCGGGGTTATTTTCTATTTTCCGAAAACCCGGCTCGGAGACATCGACACGGGGTATACGCCAGGCAAAGGATTAATAAAGTCCGTAGACCTTTCAAGTTCCGAGGACCAGCAAAACGTGCGCATGGAAATCAGGCTTGCACGGGATATGCCTTATAAGGTGGACAAGGACGACAATAAATTTGAAATAAAATTTGATGAAAGGGCCGAATCAGCCATCTCCCGGGAGGATGCCACGGGCGCGGTAACAGATGAGCCTTCCGGAACCGGGAGTGAAGGTGAAGATGAATCCGGGGAAGTTGAAATTTCAGAGGATAAAGGCCGCCAGCAGGAAACCTCCCGGACCCAGCAGGATCAGGAAACCGGTGCAGAAAAAAAGCAGCCCGAGAAATACGAGGGCCTGGCGGTAATTGAAGACATAGAGTTTGAAGCTCTTGAATCGGGCAAATCCCAGATCATACTCGGCACCACCCGGCCGATCGAATACAGCATTGAAAGAACCGGAGACCGGCGGCTTAAAATGAGCCTGCCTGATGCGGCGCTGCCGGAGCACATGGACCGGCGCCCCTTTATTACCACCAGGTTTGACAGTGCTGTTGACCGGATCATCCCCTATGAAGCAGCCACTGATAAAGACGCTGTTGAGATCATAATCGAGCTGAGAGAAGACGTGCCCTACAGGGTGGAGCGCGAAGACGGCAGGCTCATTGTAAATGTTGAAGCCTCGGAAATGGGGCCGAGACCGTACTCGGAAGCAGAACTTCCTGACTGGAGGCAGGTGCTGGAAGAGGAGATAAGCCGGACAGATGAAAAAGAGCAGAAGGAAGCTGAAAGGACCGATGAAGAGGAAAGCGATGAGCCAAAAACCCCATCGGAAGAAGAGGCTGCTGCAAAGGAAGTGGAATGGCTGTTTGAAAAAGATGAATACACAGGCGAAAAGGTTGCACTCGATTTCTATGAAACAGATATAAGAAATGTTTTTCGCATACTGCAGCAGATAAGCGGAAAGAATTACGCCATTGACCCTGACGTTCAGGGCAAGGTAACCATAACCATGGAAAAACCGGTTCCCTGGGACCAGGTGCTTGACCTTGTAATGGAGCAAAACGGGCTGGGCAAGGTTGAAAAAGGCGACATGGTCCGCATTGCCACCAAGCAGACTCTCAGGCAGGAAGAACAGGAAAGGCGTGAGCGCATAGAGGCTTACCGCGAGCGAAAAGAGCAGCAGAAGTCCATGGAGCCGCTTATAACTGAATACATCCCCATAAACTACGCAAATGCACAAAACGAGGTGGTAACACACGTTGAGGATATTCTTTCAGACCGCGGCAAGGTAAACGTGGATACACGCAACAACCAGCTTATACTCACGGATACGCTCGACAGGATTGAAAAAGCCCGTGAAGTTATATCAGAAATAGACAAGGTCACCCCTCAGGTGGTTATAGAAGCAAGAATTGTTGAGATCAATGAGGACTATCTCAAAGATATCGGATCCGAGTTCAACATGGCAAGGGAGGATATCTCCAGCAGCACCCTGAGCGGGGAATACGGCCACACTCTATCCATGAACAATTCTGCGCAGTCTACCAACACCATGGGTTTTCAATTTGATAACATCGGAACCCCGTTTACCCTGGATGCAACACTCAGTGCGCTGGAAGAACAGGACAATGTTAAAATCGTGTCTTCTCCAAAAATAGCAACACTGGACAACAAAAAGGCCACGATTACCCAGGGGTTTGAATATCCCTACCAGACAGTCGAGGATGACGATGTCAACATAGAGTTCAAAGACATTGACCTGACCCTGGAGGTGACCCCCCAGGTCACCCCTGATGAAAGAATAGCCCTTAAGATTTATGTTACCAAAAACGACATAGCAGAGCAGACCCAGGAAGCCCCGGCTCTTTCAACAAACGAGGCTGAAACCGAGCTGCTTGTGGAGGACGGCTCCACCATAGTTATCGGCGGCATAAAGAAGGATACCACCAATGAAAGGGTTGTGGGATTCCCGGTATTAAAGGATATCCCGATGCTGGGGTGGTTTTTTAAACGGCAGTTCACACAAAACGAGAAAAGCGAACTCCTTATATTCATGACCCCGCGCATTGTACAGCTTGAACAGCGTAACCTGGCAGCGGGCTCTGACGATTAAGGATAAATTTGACAAAAGGAAAACAGCAGTGGAATCATTTGTTTTAATAATTATAGTTGTAGCCGTTTGGATGGCCCTTCAGCTCTGGATTCTGCCGAAAATGGGCATTTCCACATGAGCACGGCAGGCCTGCCGGACGGCGGGGACGGATTCTCAGAAAAGCGGAGAGAACCTGAAGACGGATCAGGACAAATCCGCGAAATAGGAAATGAGGGAAAAAATGGCGCGCGGAGTCAACAAGGTAATTCTTATAGGTCGCCTGGGAAGGGATCCTGAAATAAGGTACACCCAGGACGGCCAGGCGGTAGTCAACTTTCCCATGGCAACCACCATGGAGTGGCGTGACAAGTCATCAGGGGAAAAACGTGAAAAAACTGAATGGCACAGGATCGTTGCCTTCCGCAAGCTCGGCGAAATCTGCGGGGAATACCTTTCCAAAGGACGGCAGGTCTATATTGAAGGTCGCCTCCAGACCCGGTCGTGGGAACAGGATGGCACCACCAAATATATAACCGAAGTGGTGGCCGCAGACATGCAGATGCTGGGCAGCAA
>JAWLEU010000179.1:0-4976 GCA_041685965.1 Desulfosalsimonas sp. | reverse complement strand
ACTGCCTTATGGTTTTGCGGGATCTGAACTTCTGACGGAGCGTGAAAAAATACGATATCAGAAGCCCTATTAAAAACACCGCCAGGTAATAGACACCCGTGGGCATCTCAGGGGAATCATATTTGAAAAAATAAAGATCAATGCCGAAACTTCTCTGCATGGTAAAAAATTCCTTGTTCTGGTATAGCACCAGTGCAACAAGCCCGATTACCACGAGCCAGAGCAGATACTTGAGCTTTTTCATATCCATTTCCCTCCACGAATGGCTCTGTTTTGAGATCCAACAGCCGCAGACTGTCAAAACCGCATTTTGTCAAACCTTCATATTGAATTTTTTGCCTGAAAAACTCAACCGTTTTTTAAAAACACAGGATTATTAACAGATCCGCTCAGAAAGACCTGATTTCCGGCCGCATCCGGGCCGGTGCCTGACTTAAAAAATACTGATCCGTCATTCCCGCTATAAAATCTCGCGCTATTTCCGCCGCACTGTGCCGGTTTACGTAGGCATCCGACATATCGGCAATAAAATTGGCGTATACCGGCGAATCCTCATTTCCCGCACGGATATCTTCGACAAACCTGTCAAAAAGATATTCAAACATCTGCTCTACCAGCGGAGTGGCTTGCTTGATCGCGGGGTTGGAATATATACGCTCGTAATTAAATCGCTTCAGCCGGTACAGGGCTTCTGAAACCCCGGAGCTAAACGCCACCATGTCTTTTCCGTAGCTGCTTGATATCACGTCCGTGACAAGGCTGTAGACTATTTTGCCGTTTGTGTCACCAAGGCAATCTGCGCAGTCGCCCGGAATATCCTTTCTGGTGATAAGGCCCAGACGGATGGCGTCTTCTATGTCCCTTCCTATGTAGCTGATGGTGTCTGCAAAACGCATCACGCATCCTTCAAGGGTCATGGGCACAAGCTCTGAATCCCTGCCGCTGCGCCTGTTTTCAAGCTCGCGGCCGTGATCCTCAAAGGACTTTCCCCTGGCCGGTGCAAGCTGCCGGTCATGGACCTCGCCGTCATGACACAGAATTCCGTCCAGGGTCTGCAGACAAAGATTCCACCCCCTGCCCTTTCGCTCCACATTTTCCAGAAACTGCACGCTCTGAACGTTGTGGTGATATTCCCCTATTGCGTGCCTTTTGCACAGTTCTGAGAGAAACCTCTCGCCGTCATGTCCGAATGGTGGATGGCCGATGTCGTGGCCTATTGACACAGCCTCGATCAGGTCCTCGTTTAACCCCAGAAAGCGCCCTATTGTCCTGGCGACCTTGGAGGCCAGCTGTACGTGGAGCATGCGGTGGGTGATATGATCATTTCTGATGAGATAGAAAACCTGGGTCTTGTCTATATACCGGCTGTAGGCAAGTGAATGCAGCACCCTGTCCACGTCAACCGCATACTGCTGCCGATAATCGGTTTCCAGCCGGGTCTCCGGCCTGCGCCGCACCCCCTCTGCGCTTTTCGAGGCCCTCGGCGTAAGTATTTCCTCCTCCCTGGAATCCAGCACTGTTCTCAGCCTGTCAAGGGGCGGCAGTTCATATTCTGCCATCTCTTATCATATCCTCCATCATAGCGTGGTAATCAATTCCGGCTTCTGCAAAGCCGGTTTTCCCGTATTTCATGTTGGCTTCCAGAACATAGAAGCGGTCGCGGTCTATACATATGTCAATTCCCACGTCGTTCCATCCGCACCTGCGGGCTGTATCCAGCGCAAGCCTGCGGGCGCCCTCCGGCACTCCGCCAATTTTGACCCGGCCCCCGCATCCAAGGTTGGTTCGAAACTCTCCGTGAGCTGCAACCCGCCAGTAGGAATGAACAACTTCATCTCCTATTACCACCACTCTGATATCCCGGTCCACCGGAAGATATTCCTGGATGTAGGCGGTGTTTGTCAAGCAGCAGTATCTGTCCAGGTCATCGCCGCACCGGATCAGAAACACCCCCCTTCCAAGGGCGGAGCCCCTGGGTATCTTTGCCACAAAGGGATAACTGAAATGCGAAAGAATCTTTTCCTGAAGCCTTGCTCCGTAAAAGGTCCTGGTTCTGGGTCGCGGCACGTCGAGTATTTCAAAAAGCGCGGTCTGTTTGATCTTGTCCTGCACGAACCTGTAGGTATGAATGCTTGGAAATATCGGCTTTCCCATTGCCGCAAACATATCGGCATAAAACGTGGAAGGGTAGTAAATTTTTTCAGCCTCCCGGATCATGGCGGCTTGTTCCGGCGGGTAATCCGAGAAATTGGGCCTCACGCCCAGGCAGGTCACACCCGGGCAAAAGCGCAGATGCAGCTCCAGGCTTATGGCCTTGGAAGGAGACGGAAACATATGAGTTTAAAGGATACGCCGGTCAATGACTGTCACAGCCGGCCCCCTCTGGCAGTTGTGCGGAAAAGGCATCCGGCCCGGGTTCTATGTCAGTCCAGCACCTCTGTACTGAAACGGTTATCCTGTTGCCGCTTTCATCTGTAATATCGAGGCCGAACGGCATCATGTCCGGGCCGGCCCGCTCCCGCCGGCTAATTTCAGCCCGGTAAACAGGGCCGCGCCATCCGAAAACCTCTGTGGCAACTATGTTTTCAAGATCCTCTGAAAACCGAACTGTCTGAACCGTGCCCAGAAAACTTTTTTTCAAAACCAGGACCTGCCCGCCTGATTTTGCGGCATAGGCCTCTGCTGAATCATGATCCCGCAGACTTACTCCGCCTCCCATCAGCAAAACCATCTCGCGGGCTTTCAATCCTATGCCGGAAAGCGGGGCAAGGCCTGTATGGCCGGCGGTTTCCCTTCTGAGGCAGTCTTGTTCTGTAAAAATAAAAAAACATTCAGACCTGCTGCATATCATCCTGGCAAAAGGCTGTCCGGTCACAGCAAGGGCTTCGACACGGAACCTGCCGTCAGGTGCGGCAATCCAGGCTGCCCGCCCTTCCATAAAACCATTGGGCCCGTCTATGAGAATTTCGCCGATTCCCTTGTATGGCGTAATCGAGTCGTTTTTTTCCTCTGCAATCTGCTTGAGCCGGGACGCGTCAGCTTCTTCGAGTTCCGAGACAGCGCCGGGAGGGCGGTCCGGTGAGCCCGCGCATGCGGCAAGTGCCAGAAAAAGCAAAACAGCAATCCCCCGGGCGGCCCTCAATCCTCTACCTCACTGTTTTGAACCGATTCTATCTTGTTTTGCAGTTCCTGCCTGTCTTCTTCGCTTTCAGTATATTCCATGGCCCGCATGTAATAGTCCAGGGCCTTTTCAGCCTCATCGAGCTTCAGGCTCACATCGCCCATGTGCTCCAGTATGGCAGGATCGTCTGAAACCCTTTCCAGGGCCTTTTCAATATAGTCTTTCGCCCTGTCGTAGTCGCCCTTTCTGTAATAAACCCATCCCATGCTGTCGAGGATAAATCCGTTGTCCGGGTCTATCTCCAGTGCTTTGCGGACAAGGGATTCGGCCTCATCCAGTCTCATGTCCTGGTCGGCATAGGTGTATCCCAGGTAGTTATAGGCATCGGCGTTTTCAGGATCCATTTCTATTACCAGCTTCATCTTGTCAATGGCTGCCTCGGTATCGCCCATCCTGTCATACAAAACCCCCATTTCGTAGTGCAGCTCTGTATTTTCCGGCTCCGTGGAAAGGCCTTTTATCAGAAGCTCCTCCGCCTTGCCGTAGTTGCCCTGTTTCTGGTAAAAACCGCTTAAATATGGAATCAGGTCTGTACGCTGGTTTTCGGCCGCCTGCTCCATAGCGGATTCAAGAACACCGATCGCCTCTTCTGTTTTGTCCTGCCTGTTGAGTATAACGGCCCGGTGGATCACGGCATCCTTATAAAACTCATTTCCCGGCTTTACCGCCTTGAAATGCTGCAGGGCCTCATCGAACTGATCGGTCATGTAGCCCGCCGCACCTGCATAATAATTGAATTCCTGGTTTTCCGGAAATTTTTTCAGAAGTTCTGATAAAATTAAAAGCGCATCTTCGTAGCGGTTTCTGCCCAGCAGCTTGCGGACGACCTCTGTAACCTCGTCACTGTCGGATTCAAGCTGCCCGACCATCTCCGACCAGAGATCTTGTGCTTTCTGCTTTTCCCCCTGCTTTTCATAAAGCAGGCCAAGCTCCGCCGCTGCGGCCAAATTATCCGGATGCCTTTCAAGCAGTTTTTCATAATGCTCTTCAGCCTCTTTTACTTTTTCCTGATTTGTATAAATCTCAATCAGCCTGACACGGGACTCGAGCAGGTCGGGCTCGAGTTTGAGGCTTTTTTCGTAGGCATCTGCAGCATCATCGAGTGCGTCCATGCCGGAATAAGCCTCTGCCAGAAAATAAAAGCCCGTGTAATTTTCCGGAAACCGCTTGACAAAAGGCTCCAGCAGCTCCGCTGCCGCCCTGTGCTCCCGGCTTCGAAGATACAGCCTTGCCAGGGCCAGGTAGATATTTTTCCTGTCCGGATCTTTTGTAAGCACCTTTTCGTAAGCCTGTTTCGCCGCCTGTTCTTTGCCCGCGGCCTGACGTATGGAAGCGGCCAGAATAAGAGCTTCCTCATTATCCGGTTTCTGGGCGAGCAGGGACTCGGCAGCGGCCAGGGCCTTTTCCTTCCGGCCCAGTTCAAGGTAAACCAGTGTCAGCTCTTTTTTAAGCACCGGCTCGTTCGGGGCGCTCTGCACGGCCTTTTCCAGCATTACGGCTGCCTGTTCCATCCTGCCGGACTTTGCTTGAAGCTGTGCTATGATGAAATAGTAGTAACGGCCGCCCCCGGATCCGGCCGCTGACTGTACGGGCACCTCAAGGGTTTCCGGCTCCGCGGATTCACTGCCGGCAGAAGGCTTTTTTTCGCCGTTTTCCTGCTGAACTTTCTTTGCCGCGCATCCTGTCACGCACAAAGATACCGCAAGGACGACTGTCCAGAGGATCCTGTTTAAATTCATTTATCTATTTTCCGTTCTCCTGCCGATATTCGTAGGAAGAAAAATCCGGGATCTCT
>JAWLEU010000178.1:0-5034 GCA_041685965.1 Desulfosalsimonas sp. | reverse complement strand
CCGCGGTATCCCACTGCTACCGGCGGGTGGCTGAAGAAAGCTGGCCATATAACCTCTATACCATGATACACGCACAGGACGAGGACACGTGCCGGGCCCTTGCACGCGAACTTTCCGAAAAAACAGGGGTCAGGGACTACACCCTCCTGTTTTCCACCCGGGAATTGAAAAAAACCTCAATGGTTTATTTTGAAGACGAACTCGACACAGAAGTGTAACCGCGGGGTAAAAGCACTTAATCCCGCGCCGCAGCATTGCTGATCGCAAATGAAAACCTCCCCTTCAGTTCTCTGCGTAAACCCGTGGATTCATGATTTTGCAGCCTATGATTTCTGGGCAAAGCCCCTCGGGCTTTTGTATCTGGCGGGTTTGCTGCGCGCTGCAGGCTGCAGGGTAAGCTACATGGACTGCATGGACAGGTTTCACCCCAAGGAAAAGCCGCAGGACCCGGAGTTCAGGTGCGGCCGCGGTCCTTACAGGAAAACCCCTGTCCGCAGGCCGGCCGGGCTTGAAGATGTGCCGCGCAGGTATTCGCGATACGGTATTGACCCTGAGTGGTTTATAAGCGATCTGAAATCAATTCCCCCGCCTGACCTGGTACTGGTTACCTGCGTGATGGCATACTGGTATCCCGGTGCACAAGAAGCAGTAAGTATCATACGTTCTGTTTATCCTGATGCTCCCGTAGTTCTGGGAGGGGTGTACGCCACCCTGTACCCGGGGCACGCAAAAAACTTCATGGATGTGGACGAGGTTGTCTCAGGGCAGGCGGAAAAGACAGTTTTCGACCTGGTGGAAAAATACACCGGCAGCAGGATTGAACCAGCCTGCGAGCCCGGAGGCATGGACGGGCATGCCTGTCCCGCACTGGACCTGCAGAATAAGATTGCTTACGCTCCCGTGCTCACGTCAAAGGGATGCCCGTTTTCGTGCGATTACTGCGCATCAGGGCTGCTGCAGCCTGAAACACTCCGCAGGAATCCTGAAGGAGTGTTTGAAGAGATACGTTACTGGCACAGCAGTTTCGGTGTGCGCGATTTTGTCTTCTACGATGACGCCCTTCTCCTTGATGCGGAAAATCATGCGGATGTTGTTTTTTCCATGATAAGGGATTCGGGCATCGACATTCGCCTGCATACTCCAAACGCCCTTCACGTGAGAAACATTTCCCGGCAGACCGCACTGCTTATGCGGCAGGCGGGTATGAAAACGGTGAGGCTTGGCGTGGAAACAGCCAAATTCGAGGGCAGGGACATGGACAGCAAGATACGCGCCAGGGAATTTAAACAAGTGGCGGCTTATCTTAAGGAGGCTGGGTTTTTTAAGCGTGAACTCGGCGCCTACCTGCTTGCAGGGCTGCCCGGTCAGGACCCCGCGGAAGTGGAAAGTTCCATAGATATTGTCAAGGAAGCCGGGATCACGCCTGTAATTGCCTATTATTCGCCAATTGCGGGCACAAAAATGTGGGATGCGGCAAAAGCCGCATCCCGCTATGATCTTGAATCCGACCCGGTTTTTACAAATAACGCTGTAATGCCCTGTCTGCCTGCCTTTTCCTGGGAGCTTGCCGCAAGGTTTAAAAAGCGTATTAATTCCTAGTTTTTACCGAGCAGTTCCAGGGCCTTTTGCTCTATGTTTTCTGCTGTAAACCCGAAGTTGGAAAGAACCTCCGGGCCCTTGCCCGAGACCCCGAACTCATCCACGCTTATGACCGCGCCTTCAGGGCCCACGTATTTGTGCCAGCCCATGCTCACGCCTGCTTCCACTGCGAGCCTGCATTTGACGTCAGGCGGCAGCACTTTTTTCTTGTAATCCGCGGGCATTTCCTCGAAACGTTCCAGGCTGGGCATGCTTACCACCCTGGCGTCTATGTTTTTTTCAGCCAGTTTTTTTCCTGCTTCAATTGCCGGGTAAACCTCCGAGCCGGTGGCAATGATAACAATATCGGGGCTGCCTTTGGATTCAGAGATTACATAGGCGCCGTTTTTTAAGCCTTCTGCCGGAGCACAGCCTGTGCGGTCGATAACAGGCAGGCCCTGGCGGCTTAGAATAAGCGCCACCGGCCTGTCGTTTGTTGTCATGGCAAGCTTCCATGCCTCTGCGGTCTCGTTTGCGTCAGCAGGGCGGATTATCTGCAGGTTGGGAATGGCGCGAAGGGCCGCCAGATGTTCGACCGGCTGGTGCGTGGGGCCGTCTTCTCCCACTGCCAGGCTGTCATGGGTAAAGACGTATACCGCCGGCACTCCCATTAGCGCTGCAAGACGTATTGCCGGCCGCATGTAATCCGAAAATACCAGGAAAGTTCCGCCGTAAGGCTTTATTCCGCCGTGCAGGCACATGCCGTTTAATATTGCGCCCATGACGTGCTCGCGGACGCCGAAACGGATGTTTCTGCCTTCGTATGAGTCCTTCTGAAAATCATTGGAACCCTGGATCAGGGTTTTGTTTGACGGGGCAAGATCAGCTGATCCGCCCATTAGCTCAGGCACCCTGCCGGCAATGGCGTTTAACACGCTGCCCGAGGCCTTTCGTGTGGCCACTTTGCCGTCCTCAGGGGAAAAGAGAGGTATGTCTGCGTCCCAGTTTTCAGGCAGCCGGTTTTCCATGCGTGCGATAAACTGGTCTGCAAGAACGGGGTATTGCTTTTTGTAGGCTTCAAACCGCTTTTGCCAGTCTTTTTCCGACTGTCTACCCTTTTCCAGTGCCCGGCGCATGTGAGAAAGCGCGGAGTCGGGCACGCAGAAGAGCTCATTTGCAGCGCATCCCAGGAAACTCTTGGTAAGGCGCACTTCTTCTTCTCCCAGCGGCGCGCCGTGAGCGTCTGCGGATCCCTGCTTGTTGGGGCTGCCGTATGCTATGTGTGTCCTCAAAACTATCATGGAAGGCTTTTGGGTTTCTGCCCTTGCGGATTTCAGGGCATTTTTTATTCCGCTGACATCGTTTCCGTCTTTTACGTTTAAAACCTGCCACCCGCAGGCCTCAAAGCGCCTGCCAACATCCTCTGTAAAGGAAATTCCCGTTTTTCCTTCAATCGAGATCTGGTTGTCGTCGTAGAGGCATATCAGCCTGGACAGTCCCAGGTGGCCGGCAAGCGAGGCCGCCTCCTGCGATATTCCCTCCATGAGGTCGCCGTCTCCGCACATTACATATGTGTAATGGTCGACTATTTCGTGGCCCGGCCTGTTGAAAACCGATGCCATGTGCCGTTCGGCCATGGCAAGGCCCACGGCGCTGGCAATTCCCTGGCCCAGGGGGCCGGTTGTTATTTCCACGCCCGGGGTGTGTCCTGCCTCGGGATGCCCGGGGGTCCGGCTTTTCCACTGGCGGAACTGTTTTAAGTCTTCTATGTCAAGGTCGTAACCGGTAAGGTAAAGAAGAGCATAAAGCATCATGGAAGCGTGGCCCGCGGAAAGAACGAACCTGTCGCGGTCGGGCCACGCCGGGTTTTCGGGATTGTGCTTCATGAAGTGATGCCAGACTGCATAAGCCGCGGGCGCCATGCCCAGGGGGGCTCCGGGGTGGCCGGAGCTGGCTTTTTCAATGGCGTCCATGGACAGTGCGCGTATGGTGTTGATGCTTGACAGCTCCGCGTCGCTGATGTCTTCTGCCGGATGTGATTTTGTCATGGAAAACTCCTTTTGGCTGTCGGTTGCTGGTTGCCTGAAGCCGGCATGCCGGTTTATTTGCTGTGGTATGTAAAAATTGTCAAAGCGCCCTTAAAAACTCCGGCCGCAGGGCCACGTTGCCTGCCAGTGCATCATCTATCAGGCTGAGGGTTTTTTCCTTGTCCTCCGGCAGTTTGGCCCTGATCGGCAGGTAATTTGACGCGTGGTTGGCATGGAAAAGACCGTCTGAAAGCTCTGTGTTTGCCAGCATAATGCGCAGTTCCTTGAGCATTTCATTTGCGTTTAAAAGAGGGAATTTGCCTGCCTCGTAGTCCTCATGCAGAGGGGTGCCGGGAATCAGCATCAGGGAAAGGGCCCCCGCAAAGTCCGGATCCATTTCTGAGAGCACCCTGCCGGTTTCTTCCGCGTGCGCCCTTGATCTTTCTATTCCTCCGAGTCCCAGCAGAACGGTTACAGACAGCTTGATGCCCGCCTCCTTTACCTTGCGGCCCATCTTAACCATTTTCTCCGAGGTAGCCCCCTTGTTTACCGCCTTTAATGTCTGGTCGTCTCCGCTTTCAAGGCCCATGTACACGATTCCCAGGCCGTGGTCCCTTAGCTCTTCGAGTTCCTCGGGGCTTTTCATGCTTATGCCTTTGGTGTTTGCATAAAGGCCCACCCTTTCCACCCAGGGGAGTTTTGTCTGTATTTCCCTCATGTATTTGAGCAGCCGCTTCTGGGGCACGATCAGGGCGTCTCCGTCGCAAATAAACACCCGGTTCTGGTTTTTGCAGTGCTTTGCCGCAAAATCGATGTCAGCCATTATTGTTTCATCGGGTTTTATCTTGAACCGCTCGCCCTTGTAGGTGCCGCAGAAGGTGCACTTGTTGTGGGAGCAGCCCACCGTGACCTGCAGCAGTATGCTGTTTGCCTCGCTCGGAGGCCGTATGATCATTCCTTCATAATGCATTTATATGGCTCCTTGTAAAATTGTCCGTTTTTATTGCAAAGAATGCAGTGGTTATTCTGCAGCATGCCACGTCAATATAACAATAAAACTGGATAAATAAAGGGTTTTGGCCTGTCTTTTATCCAGTATGAAAATCAAATGCAACCCATTTTTGCCTCAGTCCTGCAAAGCAAGACTCGATCCCGATCCCGATCCCGATCCCGATACCGATTTCGATACCGATACCGAGTTTTGGGAAAGAGGGCAGGATTTATCAAAGCCCTGGCCTTTTGCCGACAATTGCCAACAGCCCCTGCAATTGATTGACAGCAGAGGGTGAATCATTTAAACAGAAAATGAATTTATCCTGTTTTTAAAAACAAAAAATCTTTCAAGGGCGAACCAATGAATTACAATGCGGATAAAGGTCATGCGCAGGCGCCGCTTTCCCCGGATTCAATCAGCACGGTCATGCTTGAG
>JAWLEU010000177.1:0-5041 GCA_041685965.1 Desulfosalsimonas sp. | reverse complement strand
CCCTACCAGCTTGATGAACTGGGATTGATTCCGGCGCTTGAAAGCTACGTTCAGGAGTTCCAGGAACAATCCGGCATTAAAACACACCTTTTTGCAAGCGAGGCACAACCCGGATTAAGCCCGGAAAAAGCCACCGCGCTCTACCGCATTGTTATGGAAGGACTCTCAAACGTGGCCCGGCATTCCGCTGCAAGCTATGTTGTGGTAAGCATAACAGAAGGCCGCAAAAAGATTACACTCGAAATCAGCGATGACGGCGCCGGGTTTAAAAAAATCGCGGAAGATTCGGAAACTTCATACGGAATTATGGGGATGCGCGAGCGGGCAATGTCTGTTGATGGGGATCTTGAAATCGACAGCGAAACAAGCCGCGGAACCCGTCTGACCGCATGGTTTCCGAAATAAACATCCAAGTTGAAAAGCAATCGCACATGATCCGGATTCTGCTTGCAGATGATCACACAATTTTCAGACAGGGATTAAAGGAAATCCTTGATTCAGAAAAAGACCTAACAGTTGCCAGGGAGGCCGTCTCCGGGCGTGAAGCAGTGGAACATGCACTTGCGGGCGACTGCGAGGTGATGGTGCTCGACATTTCAATGCCGGACATCCATGGCCTTGACATACTCAAACAAATCAAGCATTCCCGTCCGGATATGGCAGTTATCATCCTGTCCATGCATTCAGAGGAGCACTACGGGCTGCGTGCTTTAAAAGCCGGGGCGGCAGGTTATCTCACCAAGGACCGGGACGCTGCAGAGCTTATTTCAGCCATCCGGAAGGTAAGCAGCGGAGGATTTTATGTATCCTCACAACTCTCCGGGCTGATAGCCGGACATGCAGGAAAGCAAAAAGGAATAAATCCCGAAGAGATTCTATCGGACCGTGAATACCAGGTTCTGCGAATGATCGGTTCAGGCAAACAGATCAAGGCCGTGGCAGAAAAACTGGGGGTCAGCCCTAAAACCGTAAGCACCTACAGGCATCGCCTGCTTGAAAAACTCAACATGAAAACCAACGAAGACCTATCCGCTTATGCCCGGCACCACGGGCTGCTGGATTAGTTGCCGCCCAAAGCACCCTCCTGCATTGCATTAAACCCGATAAATGAAACCAAAGCGGGGTATTAAAATGCAGGATTATCAAATGCGGAGCCAGGGACGATCTTTACATGATTCTTTTTACAGCAGGGATTGCGCGAAAAAGAAAAGAAAAAAACAGCCCGACAGAGTTGAGCCCGGATTCCGCGCTCTTGCGGAAAGTCTTCCGGAAATGGTTGTTTCTTTCGACAAAAAAATGCGCTGCATGTTTGTCAATTCTGTTTTTGAACAAATAACGGGCTTTTCCCTCGGGCAGTTTTATGGAAAAACAAGCCGTAAAACAGGCATTCCAAAAGAAGTTGTTAAATCATGGAAAACAGCCATGGCCAGTGCCATTGAAACAGGCCGGAACACCGGCATCTATTTTTCCTTTCCCCAAACATCCGGCCTGCGGAGTTTCAGCGGAGACATCATCCCGGTATTTGACGGCAACCGCAGGCTCAAAGCACTTCTTTGAAATCGTTAAAAGCGAACTCACAACCATTTGCCTGTCCTTGTCTAAATGCGTCATCACGGGATCAACACCCTGAAATCCGCAATCCGTAACATCTTTTCACAAAACCCGCCCACCGTTTATGTTAAAAACAGACAACAGTTCCACACCTGCCCCTGATCCTACCACTGCTTGACACCGTGCTTTACGGCAGCTATATCAAGATAGTTCTGACGCTTCAGCACCGATTCTTATAAAAAGCAAATATTTTCACGCTTAAAACGCCCGGAGCAGCAGTCATATGCGAGGTTTACACTTTCTTGTCATCCTGGTCACTGTCACCGTGGTTGATCTTGTGATCCCGTATTTCGTCATAGGCGAAATTGCCAGCTTGGGGGCAAGTTTTTTGTTCTGGACCGCACTGACATTTCTGGTCATCGTGTTTGCAATAATTTATACCAGCCAATGGGGGAAAAGCCCTTGAAACCCCTTTATGTATGGATCGCGATGCTCGGCTGGACTGCTGCAGCCCTGTTGATAGCTGCTGCGGCCAGAAAAAAAATGATGCCCGGGGCCAGTGAATTTTTTATCGGCGGACGCAGACTGCGGGGATTTGTCTCGGGCATGACATATGCCGCGACCACCTACAGCGCATTTATGCTCGTGGGCCTGGTGGGGCTGACCTACCGCTCAGGTGTAGGCGCCCTGGGCTTTGAAATGACCTATCTTATCTTTACCGTGCTTCTTCTTGTAACCTTCGGGCCCAGGTTCTGGATAGTGGGCAACTGGTACGGACACATAACCCCGCCGGAGCTTCTGGCAAACCGTTACCAGAACCACTGGGTGGCAGTAACCGCAGCGGCCGTATCGTTTTTCATGCTTATTCCCTATGCCTCGGTTCAGATGATGGGAATGGGGTTTCTGGTAGAGGGAATCACCGACGGCCGGATCCCTTTTATGGCGGGAGTTTTTATAATGGCCGCACTGTCAGGGTTTTCCGCCCTCTGGGCGGGCATGCGCTCGGTTGCGTGGACCGACGCGTTCCAGGCAGTTACCATGATGGCCACATCTGTGATTGCACTGCTGTTTACCATATATCATTTCTTCGGCTCGCCCGGAGGGTTTACATCAGCCGCCGCTGAAAAAATCCCCGAGCTTCTCAGGTTTGACTGGCCGCCTGAACTGTTTATAGGGCTGACCCTTCCGTGGGCGTTTTTCGCGCTGACCAATCCGCAGGTATCACAGCGCATGTATATTCCCGAATCCATTGTCAGCCTGCGGCGTATGGTTATCTATTTTTCCATTTTCGGCTTTTTATACACCATTATCAGCACACTTTTCGGCCTGGAGGCGGCCATTATCTTTCCGGGCCTGGACAACCCTGACAAGGCAATGCCCCACATGCTGGGCCGGGTGCCTTCACTGCTGGGAGTGATCATATTTGTCGGGATATTTGCAGCCGCCACCTCGACTCTGGGCTCCATTGTCCTGACCCTCGGCTCGCTTTTTGCCCGCGATATTGCAAGAAACATAAACCCGCAGATCTCGGAAGCCGCTGAACGCAGCATGGGAAGGATTGTAATTGTGTTTCTGCTGGCTGCATGCATAGTATTTGCCTGGCACCAGCCCGGGCTGATAACAGTGATATCGAGCATGGCCTCAGGCGGACTTCTGGTGATGGCCCCGGCAATAGTTGCCGCGTTTTTCTGGAGCCGGGCAACTGCCGCAGGCGCACTTGTCTCCATGATCATCGGGGCGGCTGCAACAGCGGCCATGTATTTGTCAGGATTTTACCCCCTGGGCTGGTGGCCGTCCGTTTGGGGCGGAGGGCTAACGCTGATCCTTTTTATAACCGTCAGCCTCATGACCACGCCTCCGGAAAATGCAAAACAGTTTATCGCGGCTGTGGAAAAAGAACTTGTGGCTTATCGTTTCAGGGCTGCAACTGCACGACCCCGCCCGGATTGAAATTTCACGGGAAAAGCCGCTCCCGAAAACAGATAACTGATTTACATCCGGCCTCAACATTGATAGACTCCGCGTAAAAGGCAGCAGGAACGGTTTTACTTTTCAAGGCTCAACTTTCTCCCTTGAAGGCCCCTGGCATGAAAACTGAAATTAAAATCGAAAATCTGCGTCTTGAAGACATCCTCGATATGCAGCATATCCGGGAACTCAACGATGCATTTGCATTTTCCATGAACCTTGCCTCCACCGTGGTGGACCTCAAGGGCAATCCAATTGCAGGCCCCAGCAATCATTCCCATGTATGCCAATTGATACGCAGCAACTCCAGGGGACTTGCCAACTGCATGGAAAGTGCAAGGATATTGGGTTCAAAGGCTCATGAGACTGGGCAGCCGTATTCAAGCCCTTGCTATAGCCTTGGTTTTGCGGATGCAGCGGCTCCGATAATCATCCAGGGCAAACATATCGCCACCTGGCTTGTGGGGCAGGCATATCTGGCGCAAGTAGACGAAAACAGGATTATCGAATACTCCCGGGAGATAGGAGTGGATGAAAATGCAATGCTCAGAGCCTTTCGCTCCATGAAGAGCATCCCGCCGGAAGAATTCGAGACAAAACTTGATTTTTTGTGGCGGATCGCCCAGACAGTTTCAACGCTCGGATACAACAACCTAAAAAGCAACCTGATACTGGAAAGGCTCCGGAAATCTCAATCGGAACTGGAGGCCTACAGGCAGAATCTTGAAGTTATTGTGGAAAAACGCACCAGCCAGCTCAAAAAAGCGCTTGAAAAAGTGGAACAACTGTCACTTACCGATTATTTGACCGGATGTTTTAACAGGCAGTACTTACACAAAAACCTTGACAATGAGCTAAAAAGGTCCAAAAGATACCAGAAATGTCTTTCCATAGCAATCTGCGACATAGATCATTTCAAACTGATAAACGACAAATATGGCCATCAATGCGGCGACCATGTGTTGTCTGAGTTTGCCGGAATAATCAGGCCCAATATTCGTGACGGCATTGATACACTTGTTCGATATGGCGGCGAGGAGTTCCTGCTGCTTTTGCCGGAAACAGATCTTTCAGGGGCCCTACTTATCGCTGACAGGCTGCGCCGACGTATTGAAGAAACTCCTATTGTCTGGGAAGAAACCGCGATCAGGATTACGGCAAGTTTCGGAATAGCAGCATACGATTATGGCGGATCCCATCAAATCACAAACAGTGACGATCTTATAATGATTGCGGACAAGAATCTTTACCAGGCAAAAGCAAACGGAAGAAATGTTGTTTTCGGACCCGCACAATAAATATTCCTGCCCTACGAAATAACGGTTCGCCCGAACATCAGATTGAAAAAATTAGATACTTGAAACCGGGTTTCAGTTATGCTATCAAAGCAGAGTGCTTCAGGGGCGTCTGTGTGCACGATGCACGCCTTACCCCCTGTCATCTAAAGCCCCCGTAGCTCAGTGGATAGAGCGATGGATTCCTAATCCATGTGCCGCAAGTTCGATTCTTGCCGGGGGCGCCA
>JAWLEU010000176.1:0-5045 GCA_041685965.1 Desulfosalsimonas sp. | reverse complement strand
AAAGCCATATTCAGTTGATATCACGATAAAACCGCTGCCGGCAAAGCTCTGGGATGCCATTGTAAAAGACTGCGCCGGAGAGCTGCACTCAATGCAGGACCTGTTGGCCGGTAACTTTCCCCGGTCCATCGGCGAACGGTTTACCTCCCGCAAATACGGACTTTTTCCTTCCCCAGGGGAAATCACCTTTGACTGCAGTTGTCCGGACTGGGCCTATATGTGCAAGCATGTAGCCGCAGTCCTCTACGGCATAGGGGCCCGCCTGGATGAATCCCCCGAGCTTTTTTTCACCCTCAGAAATGCCGCGGTTCAAGAGCTTGTGGCAAGCACAGTGCGAGGCGCCAGGGAGCATCTGCTAAACAGGGCCGGACAAAACCGGGCGGAAAAAATGGGCAATGCCGAGCTTTCGGACATGTTCGGCATTGAAATGGATGAAGCGCCTGCGGCAAAACCGGCAGAACAAAAAAAAGCACCCGAAAAGCCGGCCAAAAGAAAAAATTCGCCGGGCAGGAAGGCCTCCGGGGATGCCGAAGTGATTTATGCCGTTATCCGGCGTTCCAAAAAAGGTATCGATTTTGCGGGAATTCAGAAAAAGACAGGACTGCCGGAACAGAAAATCCGCAATACAATTGCTGCTCTGCACCGTAAAAACCGGATTCGTCGGATATCAAGAGGGATATACAAGGGGGCATGAATTCACGGTTTTTATAAAATTTGAAAAATCTGGTCTTTTGGGCCAGGTCAGAGGACGTTGGCTGTGCCTCAAAAAAATAGAAACCTATAAATTCGAAATACGAAGCTCGAAATCCGAAACAAATCCGAATACCAAATGTTTCAATGACAAAAACAAAAATACAAAAAGTGGTTTTTTTCTGTTTCCGACATTAGAATTTTTGTCATCCGAATTTGTTTCGAATTTCGTTATTCGAATTTCGGATTTATCAGACTTTAACTTCAATTGGGAAGGCGGGTTGTCGGATATCAAGGATCAATATTCTTCGTCCTCTCATTCATACGATAAATTGCCCTCAACCAGGAAAAAATATAATTTGGACTTCGATGATGCCTGTCAGTACCAGATCGCACTGGAAAACGGCTTCAAGATTGTAACGATGGATACCGATTTCAAACGTATCAAAAATGTGCCAGTTGATTTTATTTGACAGAAATATTTCCGGAATACAGAGGTTGGTTTATGAAAGTAGGGCGCAATCAGCCGTGTCCCTGCGGCAGCGGGAAGAAGTACAAGAAGTGCTGCCTGGCAGATGATGAGGCAGGGAAATCAAACGTTGAGCATGTGGATTTTGGCAGGCAGCGGTTAAGGGACACTGAAAACAGCGTAGTTACCAAGCTGCTTGACTTTGCCGAGGAAAGATTCGGGGAAGACGCTCTCATGGAGGCGATGAGCGAGTTTTTCCTTTGGCCGGAGGAAGAGCCGGAAAACGAGCTTCTCGAAATGATGATGGATGCTTTTGCATCGTGGTTTGTTTTTGCCTGGGATGCAATAGAATTCGCGGAAGAACAAGGCCTGGCCGAAGATGGGGACCCGGAGGAAGCAGATGACCTGGAGTTTCCGGAAAAAAGCCTGGGCATGCTTTTACTGGAAGAACAACCCGGCAGGGTAAATGAATTTGAAAAAAAGTTTATCCGGGAAGCGGTTGAGCAGCCCTACAGCTTTTTCCAGGTAATTGATGCCGAGCCTGGCAAATGTCTGCATTTGTGGGATTTGCTGTTAAACAGGAAGGTTACGGTGGCAGAACAGCAGGCATCCACGCAGGATATAAAAAGCGCGATTCTGTTTACCAAGGTGATTACTCTGGAGGGCACCTCGGTTATGCTCGGGTGTTTTTCTTCGATTTGCCCTGCGAGGTACCAGGGAAAGCTGGTTGATTTCCGGCACGGACTTGAAGAGGAAAGGGGCAGGCTGGAGCCGGCGGATATCAGGGAGTTTGATTTTGAGCTGCGTGAGACTTTTGTTGATATATACCTTTATGAAGTGGAAAACCCCTTTCCGCAGATGCAGAACACCGACGGCGAGCCCCTGGTGCCAGCAAAGCTGATCTACGAGCTTGCCTGCACGCCGGCCCAGGCATTTAAGGCGCTGAAAACCCTCGCAAAGGGAGAAGACGAAGATGATCTGCTCACAGATGCGGTATATGACGACTTTGGGCAACTGGAGAAGGTGTCGTTTTCCTGGTTGAAAAAGGGCAACCAAAAGCATTTGAGCTGGGAAAACACCATACTGGGCACAATCAGGATAGACGGGAAGTCTTTGACCGCAGAGGTCAATTCCGAGAACCGCGCAAAGAAGCTCGGCGGGGAAATAAAAAAGCGGTTAAAAGACAGGGCGATTTACAAGAACACCGTGTTTACCTCTGCTGAAAAGATGATGGAAGAGGCTCAAGGTGCGGAGCCTGCTCAAGCATCGGGCATGAACCGCGAAGAGCTTATGCAGAACCCCGGAATACGGGAAAAGATAGAAGAGATGGCAAGGGATCATTGGGAGAAGTGGCTTGATACAAGCCTGCCGGCCCTTGATGACATGACCCCGCGCCAGGCGGCAGAAGACCCGGTGGGAAGGGACAAGCTCGAGGGGCTTCTTTTAAGCTTTGAGGCCTCGGCGCACAGGGAACGGGGAAAGGACGATCTTTCAGGAGAATTTGCCCCTGACATCAAAAAGCTGAGAAAAGAGCTGGGAATGGAGGATGGATAGTTTAAAATATCTGTTAAGTCAATAAGACACGCAATGCGTGTCAATAGCATTAAGCAATGTCCGGTTTTGCCAGGGCCTTATACAGGGCAAAGGTTGACACCATGGGCGATTTATGGGAAATATAACAGAAAAACCGGATATTTGTATGAGGTTAATACAGATGGACCAAAGACTTGAAACTGTTTTTGAAAAAATGAAGACCCTGAATTTATTCTGGAGTTATTCCCGGGATATTTCCGCAGAAGACATAGGCCCGGAACTTTTTACGGAAACCGTTTTAAAATACGGGGATGTTGAAGATATCCGGGTATTGTTTGAGTCTTACGAATATAATTTTATCCGGGAGACATGGATCAGGCGCATTCTGTTTGATGACCGCTTCAGGAAGCTTAATTTTTACCTGGCTGAAATTTTCTTCGATGTTGATATGGAGCGGTTAAAGAAGGAAAGAAAATCAGATGACAGGAAAAATAAACTTGGAATGCTTGCTTCCGTCAACACGCAGGGTACTGAAAATTCTTGAAGCGGAGGCAGATTTTTTAGCAGACTACGTCATTGTCGGCGGTTCCGCTCTTTCAATGAGGCTTTGCCACAGGTTTAGCGAGGATCTTTATTTTTTCACCTATAAGGACCGATTCGATAAAGCCCGTATATTTGATTTTTTCCGCGGGAAAGACTATCAACTAATCAATGACAGCCGAGGTCAAACAGATTTGATCATTGAGGGGGTAAAGCTCTCTTTTTTCAATGCAGGATGGGATTTTTTAAAGCCTGAAAAAGCGGCTGGTTTCAATGTGGCATCTCTTGGCCAGCTTGCCGGCATGAAGGTGCACACGCTTTTTTTGCGGGCCACGTATCGTGATTACTATGATCTTTACGTGCTGTCTCTTAAAATGAGCCTGGAAGAGCTTTATCAAAATGCTCTTTTGTTTATAGACGGGCTGAATTATAAGCTTTTTTCAATGGCATTGATATATCTTGATGACATTGCAGATGATGACATAGCCCACCTTGAGCCGGAGTTTAATATTACAAAGGATGAAATAAGCCGGCATTTTATTGAAAAGCTTAAAGGCAGTTGAGCAGCCCGGAAGGTATTGATAATGGCGCGCAGCAGCAGCGCAGCAGGCTCTGATCAGTGGCGCAGGTGGATTGCAGAAGGAACACAAAGCCTGGGAATTGACATCGACGATCGCAGGATAGGGCTCCTGGAATCATATGCAGGCGGGCTCATCGAGGCCGGCCGCAGCGTAAACCTCACCAGCATAGATGATCCACTTGAAATGGCTGAAATTTTGATGCTCGATTCCATGGTGCCCGGAAAATACATTGACAGGGCTGCAAGCGTGCTGGACCTGGGTACCGGGGCCGGCATTCCCGGAATCCCTTTAAAGATTGCATTTCCTGATCTTGAAATGTTGCTTATCGACGGCAGGCGCAAGAGAATCAATTTTGTCAAATACATAATCCGGCAACTGGGCCTGGAAAATATCGGGGCCTTGCATGCAAGGGCCGAGGAACTGGTTGAAAACCGGGAAAAGTTTGATGTGGTGGTAAGCCGGGCCGTGTCCTCGGTACAGGAGCTTGTCAGGCTTGCATCCCCGCTGCTTAAAAAGGGCGGTATGCTGATGGCAATGAAGGGCAGGGGGGCTCAAGCCGAGATAAGCAGGGAAGGTTGGTTGGGCAATAGCAGGACAGCCTCTGATTTGCGGGTTGAAAGTTACAGGCTTCCCGAACTGGGCATTGACAGGGTGCTGGTGATGATAAGGGTTTAAGCAGATTTAATTTCTCCTTGACTTTGCCGGGTTTGTTTAATTAACATAACCGAGTATAATTTCAGGTGCCTTTTGAGGCTTAAAAGGGAACCCCGTTAAAATCGGGGACGGGCCCGCCGCTGTGATTGGGGACGAAAGCCGCATCACGCCACTTTCCTGTTTATGAGGGATGGGAAGGCGCGGCAATTAGGATGATCCATGAGTCAGAAGACCTGCCTGGGATACCGCCGGTGCTTTCGCGGACCGAAAAGTCCGGCATTGTAATGAGTCTGAGGATAAAAAAGGGACATCCCCGGATCGATGCGTATCGGTCCGGGGATTTTTTTGCTCCGGGCCCGGCAAATTTTTTGAATCCGAGAACCGGAAAGAGGAGAAGCAGGATGAAAGGAAAAATTTTTTGCCTTGCATGTTTATTTTGCATGTTATTGCCCGCGGCGGTTTCGGGGGAGCAGGAAAGGGAAGAGGAAGGTTCTGTTGCCAGGTTTGACGAGATCGTGGTGACAGGACAGCGTTATGAGGAGCCTATGCATGAGGTTGATTCAAACGTTACGGTTATT
>JAWLEU010000175.1:0-5110 GCA_041685965.1 Desulfosalsimonas sp. | reverse complement strand
AGGAGGGGGATATGTCCGGCAGCACACAGTATTTACAGGACAGGGAACTTGCAATGCTTGCAAGGGCTGCAGACGATTTTGCCGGAAAGGAACTTGCCCAGTTGCGGGAGGAATACGACAGATACCCCTTTGGTCCTTTTTTTGACAGCGTGCTTGAAAAGGCATTTGACCTTGATTTTTTCCACATAATGCTGCCGGAAGAGTTAAACGGAACAGGCCAGGGGTCAAAAGCCCTTTCAGTGGTACTTGAAAACATCAGCAGGCAGGATGCCAGCCTTGCAGGCATAATATTTACAAACGAGGCAGCACTCAGAATCCTCACGGAAGCAGGCGAAAAAGAGCAGCTGGAAAAAATCGCCGAGTCTGAAAAAATAAATGATTATCTCACCGGACTTTCTGTTTATACCAACCCTGCAGAAACATTACCTGAGCTTGAGGCACCGCTCAGGCGCCTTTTGAGAAAATCGAGCTGATCGCCTATGGTTCTTTCAAAATGCGGCTCCACGTACATGTCAAAATGTCCCAGAGGATAGGTGATAAGCTCCGCCCCCCGGGTCTTTTCAGCAGCTTTTGCTGCAGGCCCGACAGGGGTTGTCTGATCGAATTCAGCAACCTGCACCAGCCAGGGGGCTGAAAGCCGGGCTGCAAGTCTGCCGGGGCTGTAAAACGGAACCGAGAGAAAAACACGGGCTGCAACAGATTCATCCACTTCTTTATCTTCCGGGAAAATCCTTCGTGAGGCTTCATAGGCGCCCGGAGCCGTCATGGCAGCCAGTTCGCCGGGTCTCCCGAAGGCGGGTATGTAAAAAGGTCTTCGGCCGGCAGCCGCCCGCAGCAGGTCTCTGACTGCGGCCATGCCCAGCCTTGCGCCCTGCAGCGTGCCTGCAGCCATGACGGTTGCAGGTCCGCTCATATGCGGCACCTGGGAGATAACTGCTGCAATTTTTCCGTCTTTTACAGCGACTTCAACAACGTGGCCGCCTGAAAAAGAAGTGCCCCAGAGAATTATCCTCGCCGGGTCAACCTCAGCAAGGGCGCGTGCATAGGAAATCGCTGCGTGCCAGTCCTGCTGCTGCTTTTTTATATCCAGAAGCTGCCTGGGGCTGCCCGGGCTGGAACCAAAGTGCCTGTAGTCAAAAACAAGTGCATGATAGCCGGCATCCGCAAACCTTTCTGCATAGGCATCAAGGCACGCCTCCTTGACTCCGCAGAAACCGTGAGCCAGGATCACGCAGGGACCCGGTTTTTCCTGATCCCTCTTTGCCCTTAAAAACCAGCCAGAGCAGGCCGAATCCCCTGATTTGAATTCAATATCCTGATATGATATCATATTGTGGCTCTTTTACACACTCCTGTCCATCTTTCAGGTGTGCCTGAAAAATGTTGCGCTACAGTCAAAATGCGTTTAAGGATAGGCCGCGACTGGATAAAATTAAAAAAGATTATTATATGGTATAAAGCATATTCCACGGTAAGACCCAAGTGTCAACCGGAAAAACTAAAAGCACCCGAGGAGACCTGAAAATGGACAGTAAAAGAGCCCTGACTCAATGTGCCCACTGCGACTGCCGGACCTGCTATCCATCAACAGGCATAAACGAACCCATGCCCCCGATTGACAAGGCACCCCCCTCCTGCCCCATGAGGCAGCATGAAGAAGTTGTGCGTGAGGGTGCCACCCATTACCACAGGTCCAATATCCAGGAATTTGCAAGGCTTGCATCAGTCCAGGAGGCACAGTGTTACGAAACACACGGCGGCGAGGTAAGGACTCTTATTCCCAGGATAGAGGAAATTATGCAGTTTGCAGCCAAGTGCGGCTACACCGCCCTGGGACTTGCGTTTTGCATCGGCCTGAAAACCGAGGCGGAAAAAATTTCGAAAATATTCAAATCAAACGGTTTTGACGTGGCATCAGTGTGCTGCAAGGTGGGCCGCACACCAAAGGAATCCATAGGCATTGCAGGAGATGAAAAAATAAAGGGACCCGAGGCCATGGAAGCAATGTGCAACCCAATTGTCCAGGCTGAACTGTTGAACTCCCAGGATGTGGATCTCGCAGTAATGCTCGGGCTCTGCGTGGGGCATGACACTCTTTTTTTAAAGTACTGCAATGTCCCCTCCACGGTACTGGCAGTAAAGGACCGCGTACTCGGCCACAACCCCCTGGCGGCGGTTTATCTTTCTGAAAGCCCGTATTACGGCAGGCTGCATAATAAAAAAAAGCCGCAAAATCCTGAAAATGAATGGAAAAAAGTGGACATAAAAACAGAGGATTAAACAGCACTGACAATAGCGTATACTCAGGATCCCCTGCGAAGCATTCCCAATAGCCCGGAAAGCGGCCTGGTGTTTATAATATCAGCCTTTGTCAGCCAGCCGCGGCGTGCCGCGATAATTCCGTTTTCCATCAGGTCGAGATTTTCTGCGCTGTGCGCGTCAGTTGAAAGCGCTATCTTAACCCCGAGTTCTGCCGCCATTTTGCAGTAGTTGTGCGGCAGGTCAAGCCTGTCCGGCTGGGCGTTTAGCTCAATTACAACGTTGCGCTGCTTTGCCTCTTCAATGATTCTTTCAAGATCTATGTCCATGGGATCGCGTGTGTTGATAAGGCGGGCAGTGGGATGTCCCAGGATGTCCATGTTAGGGTTGTCCATAGCCCTGATCACACGCTCGGTCTGTTTTTTTCTGTCCATTTGCTGCTGGTAATGAACCGAGCATACAGCCAGGTCCAGGTCCTTTAAAACCGAATCAGGCAGGTCCAGTCTGCCGTCAGGCAAAATATCCACCTCCATTCCCTTCAGCAGGCGGATGCCTTTCAGCCCCTCGTTTACCCGGTCGATGTTTTCCATGTGAACACGCACTTCCTTTTCACTCAACCCCCCGGCCATGGCAACCTTCTGTGAGTGCTCAGTAACGGCCAGGTACTCGTATCCGAGGCACTTTGCGGCTTCTGCCATCTCCCGCAGGCTTCCGTGCCCGTCTGTTCTGCGAGTATGGCAATGAAGGTCGCCCCTGATATCAGACCTTTTCACCAGATCCGGCAGCCTGCCGTCTTCAGCAGCCTCTATTTCACCCAGGTTTTCACGAAGCTCGGGTTCGATATAGACAAGTCCCACCGATTCATAAACCTCTTTTTCGGTTCTGCCTGCTATCCGCTTTCGCCCGGAAAATACCCCGTATTCGTTGATCCTGTATCCAAGCTCTGTGCCCAGTCTTCTCACGGCGATGTTGTGTGCCTTTGAACCTGTGAAATAATGCAGGGCTGCGCCGTAGCTCACCTGGGCCACTATGCGCAGGTCCACCTGCAGTCCCGAGCGCAATATAACGCTGCTTTTGGTTTTGCCCCTGGCAATCACGTTTTTTACGCCTTCAAACGATACAAAAGCCTCCATCACGTCCTGCTCTCTGCCGGGGCTGCATGCAACCAGGATGTCAAGATCTCCCACGGTTTCCTTGCCCCTTCGGAAACTGCCCGCCAGTTTAACCTTCCGGACTCCATTTATTCCGGCCAGCTCCTGTTTGACAGCTGCTGCAAAAGGCTCGGCATCACTCCACAGCAGTCGCTTTGCCCCCTCCTTTTTAATTCTGCCGAGGGATTCAAGGATTTTCTGCTGTGTCTTTTCGCCGAATCCTTTTAAATCCGCAATTTTTCCTTGTTCAGCAGCCTGTTCAAGCTCCTGAAGCGTTGTCACGCCCAGGCTTCGGTATATATGGGAAATCTTTCTCGGCCCCAGTGAAGGCACTTTCATCAGGTCCAGCAGCGAGACCGGCACCTCGTTTCTAAGCTCCCTTAGCAGCTCCAGAGTTCCGGTTTGTGCTATCTCTTCTATTTTGCCCGCCATGTCTTCTCCGATGCCGCGATACTGCGTAAGGTCCTTGTGCTCTTTTACCATGCGGACCGCCTGCTCAGACATACCCTCCACTATGCGGGCGGCCTCCCTGTAGGCGCGTACACGGAACTGGTTCTCTCCCCTGATCTCCATTAAATCTGCGACCTGGGAAAGGATATCGCGTATTTCATTATTGTGAACCATCATATGCGAATGCCTCCGCCGGGATATTTATTCAGCTTTATCCGGCAGCCTCATTTGTTAAATCCGTGCCAGGCGGTATTTTCAAAAAGCGCAACGCGTCCGCTTTCCACCCGGTTTGCGGGAAATTCAGGGTCCGGGTATCCCAGGGCAACGGAGATGATTATGTTTTTGCTTTCATCAATGCTTGTGTGGCGCCTGATAACCTCCGGATAAAATATACCCTGGTCCTCGATGCATGTGCCAAGCCCGTGTTCAAGCGCCAGAACACAGATGTTGTTCATAACAGCTCCTATGTCGAGCAACGGCCCTGAATCGCCCAGCACCCGGTCGGTTGTTATGATAACCGCCGCAGGCGCGTCAAAAAACCTGAATCCGCGCTCCATCCATTCCATGCGCTTTTCCTTGTCCTCCCTGCCTATTTCCATTAAAGAAAAAAGCTGCTTTGCCAGCTCCACCTGGCGCCGCCTGTAAATGCTGTCTTTGGGCCAGTGGCCGGTTGAGTGCTCCGGTCCTCCCGAGGCCCCTGCCCTGAGGTTTTCTACGTTTTCGGCCCGTATTTTATCAAGCACGCCACCTGCAACCACCGTGAATTCCCAGGGCTGGGTGTTCATGGCAGACGGCGCGTAAACAGCATCTTTCAATATGGATTCAATTATATCCCTGTCAACCGGGTCGGGCTTAAATCCCCTGATGCTCTTTCTTTTCCGTACAGCTTCGGCAACGTCCATTCCTGGTTCCCTCCCCTTGATACTTGAATCATTTCACGAACTCGTAGTAGCTCTCCACTGAGTCATCAGTCCAGGCATCAGTGAACGCCCTGAGGATCTCTGACAGCGTAGTGGTTGTACAGGCGTTGTACTTCCGGGGCCTGTTTATTGTAACCCTCGCCACGCCTTCTGTTTTTTCATAGATGATTTCTGAGAAATCCATGGCCGGCCTCCCTTAGGGTCTGAAATTTGCGCCCCTGCCCGAACCTTAAAAAAACAGTGCGGACAGCGCCGGCAGAGGCGGGGATAGCTACGGGAACGCCATATTGCGTCATACGGCCGGGAAAAAGGAATTGCCTTGTCAGTTTA
>JAWLEU010000174.1:0-5180 GCA_041685965.1 Desulfosalsimonas sp. | reverse complement strand
TGGCAGTCCGGCTATCTTGAAACCGAATCAACAATGAAAAGCACTATCGAAAAGACCCGTGACTTTCCGTCCCAATCTTACGAATGGTTTGGCTTTATCATAATTTGCAGCAATTTTTGTTATAAAAAATAAATCACGACCGGTTACATATGGGTTACAGATCAGGTAAAAAATAAAAATATTTGCCGGTTTTACAACGGGAAAATGGAAAACATCAAATTTATCGAGACCTTGAAAATGGTAGTGAAAATGGCCGTCGTGACATCAAACAAGGCCAAAACAGCACCCTGGAAAATATTGTCTGCTGATATAACTTTTTATTGACCTCTGAAAATATTTCAGCCATTTGTATATTTATTGAAAGATGGCAACAAAACATCTCTGCTTCTGCAGGTCTCTGTTATGCAGAGGTGCTCATAATTTTTATGAGATTGCTTTCATGATGTCAGGCCCGACTTCCCTGGCAAAACTCACCAAACCCCGCATCCAAAAAGTTCTTACCCGGCAGAGGCTCTTTGGATTGCTGGATGAAAACAGGTCTTATCCTGCCGCCTGGATTTCCGGACCCGGCGGGTCCGGAAAAACGACGCTGATCGCCGGCTATATAGAGCATTATCAACTGCCCTGCCTTTGGTATCAAATTGACGAAAGCGATGCAGACGTTTCCAGCTTTTTTTATTATATGAGCCTTGCGGGTGAAAAAGCAGCCCCCCAACGCGCAAGCACTCTGCCGCTTCTGACCCCTGAATACGCATTCGGAATTTCCACTTTCACCCGGCGGTTTTTTGAAGAACTCTTTGACAGGTTAAAGAAACCGGGCGTCCTTGTCCTGGACAACTACCAAAATGTCTCGCAGCAGTGCCAGCTTCATGAAATTCTTCGCGAAGCCCTGTCTGTCATACCCGAGGGTGTGAATGTCTTTATTCTGAGCAGATCACAGCCGCCGGCTGCTCTGGCCAGGGCCAGGGCCGGTAATACGCTGCATGAACTCGGGTGGAGCCAGCTTCGATTTCAGCCACAGGAAACCCGGGATTTGATTTACATGCTGAAGCAAAAAACCTTCCCGGAAACTCTTGCGGATCATCTGCATAAAAAAACCGGCGGCTGGGTAGCCGGCCTGATCCTTATTATGAAACGACTGGAGATGGAACAAGTTTCCGCTGAATCATTTACACAACTGATGGGCGAATCGGTATATGATTATTTTGCAAGCGAGATATTTGAAAATGCAGATCCCGAAATTCAGCATTTTTTTCTCAAGACCTCGCTTTTTCCGGAAATGACTCCCTGGATGGCCAAAAACCTGACAGGGCTGGAAAATGCAGAGAACCTTTTATTCGATTTTCATCGGAACCACTGGTTTACCAACAGGTATGCGAGCAGTGAGACCAGATATCAGTATCACTCCATGTTTCGTGAATTTCTGCTGAACCGGATTTCGCGTACCTATCCGGCCCCCTTCCTGTCCGGGCTCAAATACAAAGCAGCCGGACTTCTCAAAGCCGACGGCCAAGTGGAATCAGCTGTTTCACTGTTTTTGGAATCCGGAAACTTCAGGGAAGCCCTTGAACTGGTCCTCGATCACGCGCAAATTATGCTGAACCAGGGGCGTATTCAAACCCTGGAGCAATTGCTGACAATATTGCCGCCTGAATTGTTTGACAAAGAGCCGTGGCTGCTTTACTGGCTGGGCGCCTGCAGGCTGCCCAGCAAACCCGCTGATGGCAAAAAGCTTTTTGAAAAGGCCCTTGCCGCCTTTGAAGGCCGGAAAGACACGGCCGGGAATTTTTTATGTTTATGCGGGATAATTGACGCGATTACTTACAGTGCAGATTCATTCAAACTTTTTGACCAGTGGCTCCCAAAGCTGACCGCGCTTTCCAATGACTTCGAAACATTGTTTTCTCCGGAATTAAAAGGGAAGGTAATATTCAGTTTGCTTCAGGCAATGGTTTTAAGGCAGCCTGACCATCCTGAGCTCAAGATCTGGGAAAACAGGGGGATTCAAATTCTGCAAAGCCACGCACCGACAGATATAAAAGCCCATATAATAGTACCTTTACTTATATTCCACCTTTTTGAAGGCAACATGGCAGAATCCCGATATTTCATTAATGCCTCCCGGGATTTGGCCCAAATGCCGGATGTATCAACTTTGGCCCGGATCACTCTTAAAGACCTGGAAGCCTATTATTACTGGCTTAGCTGTCAATTCGAAGAATGCCGCAATGCGGTAAACAAAGGCCTGGAGTTGGCATCTTACGCGGGGATTCCTGTCATGTCTCCTTATTTGAGGGCCCATGGTGCTGCCGGTGCTTTAAGTTCAGGAAATATTGCGCAAGCGGCAAAATTGTTTCAAAGCATGGAAGCGGGTATGAATCAAGCTACGGGGTGGATACGCGAAATGTTCCATACAATGCTTCTATGGAAAGCCCTGCTGGAAAAAGATGCGCCCAAAGCGTTATTTCATGGAAAATGCACCATAGAAAGTGCGGAAAAAACAGGATGCCCCCTGTCAACATCTTTTGATTACCTGGGCCTTGCACTTGCCTTCCACGTTTCAGGCAAGTCCAAAACAGCTGTCAAGCATTTAAACCAGGCCCTCTCCATCTCCAAAAGAATCGGAAGCCGCCAGGCAGAATTCGCCTGTTACCTGGCTGAGGCGGAAATTGCACTTGATTCCGGAGACAAAACCGCGTCCCTTGCTTCACTGCAAAAAGCAATGGCGATCGGAAGCTCCCATCAATATATGAACACCTGGTTCTGGCGGCCGGAGGCAATGAGCAGGCTCTGTTGCAAGGCGCTTGAGGCGGGCATTGAGCCGGGTTATGTGCAGAAGCTGATCCGCAGGCGGAATCTGACCCCCGACAACCCGCCCGTGGAAATCGAAAACTGGCCCTGGCCCATCCGGATATATACCCTGGGCCGGTTTGCACTCCTCAAGGACGGCAGGCCGCTTGGATTGAAACAAAAAGCCCGGCAAAAACCCCTTTTACTTCTAAAGACCATTATTTCACTTGGGGGCCGGGATATCAGTGAAAACAGGATCGCCGATCTTCTCTGGCCCGAGGCGGACGGAGACGCGGCGCACGGCAGTTTGAAAACCACCCTGCATCGTCTCCGAAAGCTGTTGGGCCTTCATGATGCCATTGAATCAGTATCCGGGTGCCTCAGCCTCAATCACAAATATTGCTGGGTGGATGTATGGGCATTTGAGCGTATTCTTTCGAAAGCAGATTCTGTATGGAACTCAGCGGGCGGGGAAAAGGATCTGAAAAGAACCGCAGAGTTGACGCAGAAAGCATTAAGTCTTTATCATGGCCCGTTTCTGCAGTCCGAGGATCAGGTTTTTCCGCTTTGCGAGCACCTTCACAAACGGTTTCTGGCAGGTGTAAAAATGCTTGGCAATTACCTGGAAAAGCAAAAAGAATGGGAAAAGGCCATCGAAACCTATGAAACCGGGATTAAGGTCGATGCAGTGGCCGAATTCTGCTATCAGAGGCTCATGATCTGCAACCATCAGCTCGGCAGAAAAACCGAGGCTCTGTTAACCTACAACAAGTGCCGGGAGGCTCTGGCCGCCAACCATGGCCTCAGGCCTTCTTCGGCAACCGAAGCCGTGCGTAAATCAATTTTTTCCGAAAAAGAAACGTAATTTATTTCCGCCGCGCTAAAAGTATAGTAACTTACTTTTTACGATTCTGTCACTTTTGATACCCATAAAAAAAGCAGCTCTGATGCGGGATCCCAAAGTCCGCGTTTTCACCTTCTTAATGAAGGACCCGTAGGGGAAGTCACCGCATCTTAAAGATCTCTGCCATCCCGGTCAGCATTAACCTTATGGCAAGTTTTTGCATCGGTACAATCGAAGCCTTGATCTTAAACTTTTTACGAAGGCACCATGTTTAATTTTTGAATTTTTCCCCGATAGCCGTCCCGTAATCCTGGCCGGCTTTAATCCCTTCACTCGTTTCAATTATTGCCTCTTTCATACTCAGGGCACCCAAATCAACCATGTCCATTTTGAACACAAATTCCATTGTATCAAAAAGCATGGGGGAGGCTTCGCCGCTATGGGTATAGGCTCCAAAAGCGCCGCCGATTTTACCTACCAGATTAAGCCTTTCAGCAAGAAACAAAAAATTTTTCATGCCGGGAGTCAAATCACGGTGATACGTCGGACAACCAAACACATACCCATCGTAGCCTTCCAGATCTTTTTCTGTATTGATAGAGGAAATTTTGACAAGATCTGCATCATGCCCCTTCATTCGAATGCCTTCCGCAATGCCTTCCGCCATTTTTTCAGTCTTTCCAGTCCTGCTCGCATAGGCCACCAATACTTTGTTCATTTAAACTCTCCAATTAGAAGGTTAAAAATTATGATCACACTTCTTTTTTCGTTCATTGTACTCCAAAAAAACTTTATTCGGCAAAAAGTTTAATTTTAGCGGAATACGACGTCTTTTAAAAAAAATAACATGCAAGAACAATTGTGCAAATTTTAGCTTGCCCAGGAACACTGTGCGGACTATCAAGTTAGTACTCAAAAACTTCAGGTTGATTGTTGTAGGGCGTTATGGCAGACGTGCAGGGGGGATTTTCGGCATAAACCAATTGGACCTGAGAAATTTGCCAGGCTCGCCGCTTGGATTATAAGGAGAAAAAATGGCTTTAAATTCGGTTGTCATAACAGGTGCGAATGGACAAGTCGGCCGCATTACAGCGGAATCTCTTGGAAAAGGAGGAACCCAAGTCACCGCGCTGGTCCGAAAAGAGGAGAACTTAAATCATTGCATCACAATAGGAGATTGGTTGACATCGTCGGAAGCAGTTTCCGCAATCCAGGGAGCCGAATCCTTGATACACTTGGCAGGGAGCCTGAACCCTCCGGATCATGACTATCAAAAGGCAAATATCGCAACTACGAAACGTTTGGTTGATTCTCTGGAGGGGAGTCGTGTCAGAAGACTCATATTCCTAAGCTATGTCGGTGCTTCAGAAAATTCACGAAACCAGTATCTGGCAACCAAAGCTGCGGCAGAACGCTACCTGCAGGAAACGGGAATTCCGCTTACAGTTTTTAAGCTGTTGGTTTTTATCATTTGAACATTCGATATTCGTATTTGTTTCGGATTTCGGATTTCGATATTCGGGTTTTGGCTGAACAGGGTTTTCGT
>JAWLEU010000173.1:0-5196 GCA_041685965.1 Desulfosalsimonas sp. | reverse complement strand
ATCATTTTCATGGGCTATGCCTGCAGGCAGCTCGGTTTTCCGGGCGACGGATTCTGGGGGGCGGCCGAGCGGATGACCTATTTCGTCTTTTTCCCCGCCCTGCTCGTGGACAAACTTGCTTTTGCCTCGTTTGCAGCTTCCACGGCCCTGCCCATGGCCGCCTCTATCATGGCAACAATCCTGGTGCTAAGCGCCTGCCTGTTTTTGTTCCGCCCCCGCAGACTGTGGAGCGGTCCCACCTTTTCATCGGTATTCCAGGGCAGCATACGCTTTAACACTTTTGTGGGGCTTGCAGCAGTATCCGCACTCACAGGACAGTCAGGGGTTACTCTGGCTGCAGTGGCAATTATAGCAATGATCCCCCTGATAAATTTATTCTGCGTGCCCACTGTGGCCTACTTCGGACAGGGGCGCGGAGCAGGCCTTCTGCCAATGGTAATAGAAATTGTACGCAATCCGCTAATCCTGGCCTGCCTGGCGGGATTTACCCTGAACCTGGCAGGTATCCCGAAGCCATCGGGCCTGTTTCAGGTGGTTGACCTCCTGGGCCGGGCAGCTCTGCCGGTGGGACTTCTTGCCGTGGGGGCAAGCCTGCGCATCGCCAGCCTGCAAACCAACATAAGCGCCCTGATCGTCTCCTGTGTGGTCAAGCTGATTGTTTTTCCTGCTTTAACCGCCCTGTTCTGCCTTGTCTTTCAGGTAACCGGGGAGCCAAAAACAGTGGCAGTGCTGTTTGCAGCTTTGCCCACGTCGGTATCATCCTTTATACTGGCCCGACAGCTCGGCGGGGATACCACCATCATGGCCTCCATGGTTACTGTACACACCGCCCTGGCTGCCGTGACGATGCCTTTAATGATTGCATTGCTTGTGTGAAAGGGGCACCCGAATCCGGATTTTTTATGTTTGCAAATGATTTGTTTGCAGGTATTTTTTGATTAATGTGACGTAACTTGTTATAGTTCGGTTTTAAGGAGTTTTAAAAAGCCCGGAAACGACCTGAAATCAGATCCCTGCTGATCATTTTTACAAAAAAATGACTTCACAAAGGTAAGAATGGACCGGCAGCAGCAACCATTGACCATTTACCCTTTATCAGAATTTACGCCTTGCGTAATTCTGTTTTCGTGGCAAAACATTTGTCACAACCATTAACCTTATTAAGGATTTCAGGAGGTGTGTCATGAAAAAATCGGTTTTTATAATGTTTGCATCAGCTTTTATGATGTGTTTAGGACTGGGGTTTGGTAACGCTGAAGCCAGGGACGCTTATGTTTCCATAGGCGGAGGCCCCACGGGCGGAACGTTTAACTACTTTGCAAATGGATTTTCCACCTATGTCCCCAAACAGATAGAAGGGGTAAGGATATCCTCGGAAGGTTCGGGAGGATCAGTGGAAAACGTACGCAGGGTTCATTCAGGCGACTTTGACTTCGGCATATCCTATGCAGTTGACATAGATCTCGGCTCACAGGGCCAGCTGCCGGAAGATGACCGTGTTTATGACAAGGTCCGCTGCATTGGCTATCTTTACGGCGCTCCCGCCCAGCTGGTTGTCAGGGCTGACAGTGATTACGAAAGCGCCATGGATCTCAAGGGCGAACGTGTGGCAGTCGGAAATGCAGGATCAGGTGCCGCCACATCTGCAGAAAGGTTCTTCCGGCACATCGGGGTTTGGGAAGAGTTCAACCCTGATTTCCTGGGTTACTCCTCTGCAGCATCCGCATTCCAGGACGGTAAAATAGAGGCCTTCTGGGTCCTGGTTGGATATCCAAACTCCTCCGTGATAGAAGCAGCAACCCAGACCGAGATCCGCCTGATAGATGTCGGGAAGGATGCCGAGGAAACCGGCTTCTACGATGAGTATGCATATGCACCAACCACTATACCTGCAGAAACCTACCGCGGCCAGGAAGAGGACTGCCAGACATTCCAGGATTCCACATTCCTAACCACCCGCTCGGATGTGGATGAAGACATTGTTTATGATATTACAAAAACCATCTGGTCTGAAAAGGGAATTGAAAATATGCGCGACGCCCACGACGCGGCAAAGGAAATGTCAATTGAAAACGGTTTCCAGAATGCCTCAAGGCCGCTTGCAAAGGGCGCAGCAAAATTCTGGGAGGAACAGGGAAAGGAAATCCCGTCTGAACTGGAACCCACGGAATAACAGGCAGCATAAATGACATCGCCCTGCGGGTTGTGAAATACCTGAAAAAAGGGGGGGAAAGCCCTGCTTTCTCCCCCTTTTTCGGCGGAACAGAAAACCATTCCAAAACAGGGAAAGACCAGAGAATTGAACACGGACAATCAACAGGATCAGGCACCAGAGGAAGTTGTAGATCCAAAGGTAATCGATAAACTGGAGCAAAAGGAACAGAAAACCGCCCGCAAGGTTGCCGGCGTCTGGTACTACATCACCGCGGGCGTATCTGTTTTCATGGTTCTGTTTTACTTCTACAATGCAGGGGTGCAGCCTGTTTCCGCCCAGTACCACAGGGGTATATATGTTGCTATAACCTTTGCCATGGTTTTTCTGCTGTTTCCCATGACAAAGCGCTCCCGGCAGGACCGGCCTAGCATTGTTGATGTCATTCTTGCTCTTGTCGCGCTTTTTGTGGTCGGCTACTGGATTGTGGAATTCGAAGCCCTTAATTACAGGATGGGCGCAGAAACCCAACTGGATTTCATTGTCAGTGTTTTCGGCATATTAATATCGCTGGAGGTCTGCCGCAGGGTTCTGGGATGGTCTTTGACGCTCACCGGTGTTGCATTTCTGCTGTATTGCTATTTCGGCCCCTATATGCCGGATGCCATTGCCCACAGGGGATTTTCAATCGAACGGATAGCCAACCACGTCTACTTGAAGCAGGAAGGCGTCTACGGCATAATGGCAGATGTTTTGGTCACCTATGTGATACTGTTTATCTTTTTCGGCTCCTTTCTGAAAAAATCCGGCGCAGGACAGTTTTTCCTGGACCTGCCAATGGCCCTTGCCGGAAGGACCACCGGCGGGACCGCAAAGGTCTCTGTTCTGGCCTCGGGTTTTTTCGGTTCAATCTCAGGCAGTGCTATTGCAAACACTGTTACCACTGGTTCCTTTACAATACCGCTTATGAAAAAAAGCGGGTTCAAGCCTCACGTGGCAGGTGCCATAGAACCCGCCGCATCAGTGGGGGGCATGTTTATGCCGCCTATAATGGGTGCAGGCGGCTTTCTGATGGCTGAAATGACCGGCACTCCCTATATAGACATCATGAAGATAGCTGTTTTTCCGGCCCTTCTCTATTTCCTGGCAGTAATGGTCATGGTGCATTTCGAGGCAAAGCGCCACGGGCTCTACGGAATAGATGACCCGGAACTTCCCACGGTCAGGGAAATCCTTAAAAAAGAATGGTTCATGGCCCTTCCCCTTGTCATTATAGTCACCCTGATGATCATGAGATACAGCGCAGGATATTCAGCAGTGCTGGCCTCGCTTTCGTGTATTGTGGTTTCCTGGTTCACCAAGGACAAGAAAATGGGGATATGGCGGATCTGGGAGGCGCTGCTGGAAGGTGCAAGAAACACCCTTGTCATAGGAGCCACAGTCGGTGTAATAGGCATAATCGTAGGGTCTATAGCCCTTACCGGCATCGGCCTTCGGTTTTCTGACCTGATTTTCAGTTTATCCGGCGGCATCCTTCCGCTTGCAATACTGTTTGTAGGCATTGCCAGCCTCATTCTGGGTATGGGCGTGCCTGTAACAGCATCCTACCTTATCGTGGCGGTGCTGGCTGTTCCGGCCATGGGCAGCATGCTTGCCATGCACCATTACGGCATGGAAACCATAAGCCAGCTCGGCAACGTTGACCCCCAGGCAGCAGCATGGACGCTGCTTGCTTCCCACATGATAGTCTACTGGTTCAGCCAGGATTCAAATATTACACCACCCGTGTGCCTTGCGGCTTACGCGGGGTCTGCAATTGCCAATTCAGATCCCTGGAAGACAGGCTGGACATCGTTTAAATTCGCTAAAATGATCTACGTGGTTCCCTTTCTGTTCGCGTATTCGCCGCCTCTTCTTTTAAACGGCTCAGGGATACACGTTGTCACGACTTTTCTTACCTGCATTCTGGGCACGATCACGTTTTCCATGGTCACAATGGGCTATTTCAAATGCCCCACCAATATAGTCGAATGGATTATTGCAGCAGTGGGCACCGTGATACTTTTGTTTCCGCGAATAGTCCACGGTATAACAGGCCTGGAAATACCGGTCCTTGCCATAGACGCTGTTGCAATATTGTTTTTCATAGCGGTTTATATAATGCAGACAATCAGAATACGCAGGAATCCTTCCCTTACGCTGCCTCTTGATGAGAGACAAAAGTTAAAAAGACAGAAAGCCGCAGGATCTGCTTAAACTAAAAAATTTTTCGCTCCGGAATGCTTTGTTGCTGCAGATATCGCGCACTGCCTTTAGCGAATGGAAAATGCTTGATTTTGCCCTTCCATGATCTTAAAAAAGAACATTATCTAAAAAGATAATCTCTTTTACTTAGTATTATGAAACCACGGAGCATTCCCGGTGTTTTGCGAAGAAAACATATTTTACTGCCACCTTGACACTGATCCTGACAAGGAATACTTCCTTTATATCGGCGAACTGAAGGCTGATTGCCTGAATCCGTTTCTAAAGGAGGCATTGAGCCGTATTTATGGTAAAAAATTTGATTTCATAACAATCATACCGGATGTTCTTTCCTGTTATCCGCACCCCAATATGATAGTTGTAAATCCCCGCAGCAGACAGCTTGTAACACAGAAAGGCCAAAAAATCTGCTGCCGCCTTTCCTGTGAAAAATTAAGCTCCAAGGTCTCTGCATCAGACACAGTCCTCGACCTGGTCCGGGATCTTCTGCAAAAACAGAAACGCCTTTTTGTTCATGTCTATGAATCCACCCCCGAGCTTAGCTTAGGAGCGATCCCCGGGATCACCCTGCTTGGACCCGAGGGGGAAATCGCCCACAGGTGGAATAACAAGGCCTATCAATTAGAGGCTTTGCGAAAAACCGACTTACCTGTAATTGATTTCAGGGTATGCAGCGACCATGACGAACTGCTTCAGGCAGCTTATGAACTCTGGTCCCGGTGGGACCATGGCCTTTTTGTCAGCCAGCCCTATTCCGCAGCAGGCATGAACAGTTTTAT
>JAWLEU010000172.1:0-5204 GCA_041685965.1 Desulfosalsimonas sp. | reverse complement strand
GTAAAATCCGGGAGAACCAAGCGACTGCAGGTGAATCCGCTCGTAAATGGGCTCCAGCACACCCTCGGGGCAGCCGTCTGCCTGCATGGGGTCGGAGAATATCATTTCCCCGCCCGGCTTCAAAACACGGTGGGCTTCCTCGAGAACCTTTTGCCTTTTGTCGCTGTGCAGGATTGCGTCCTGTGACCATACAAGATCAAAACGCCCGTCATCATAAGGAATCTCGGCAAAATTGCCGTCAATCACCTCTATTAAATGGTCCAGGCCCTGCTCCTCATTCATTTTCCTGCCGCGACGGTTTTCGGTTTCACTCAGATTGAGCACAACGACTTCCCAGCCGTAATTTTTGGCCAAATAGCGCGCAGATCCTGAAAAGCCGCCGCCCAGATCAATCACCCTGGCTTTCTTTCCTACAAGCCCAGACCTTTCGGCCATGTGACGTATTGTCCGACGGCTGGCTTCGTATATCGAATCTTTTTCCGACTCATAAATCCCCAAATGCAGGTCTTCCCCGCCCCATATGGTGTAGTAAAAATTATGAGCGTCATCGCTGTCATAATAGGATTTTGTCACCTTTACGGGCTCCGGCATTTCCATTGCCATGGTATTTCCTCCTCTTTATAATATTATATAAATAAAACAAAAATTTATATGTAATTTGCGTCTATCTATCAGGAAATAAAAAACGCCTTTTTGAAAACTTATTTCAACAGGCGGACATTCAATAGTATTTCAAGTAATTCGATGCAATTACATATAATATTGCGATATCATAATATAAACAAATCATACTGTCAAGGCCTTTTTTAGTGACAAAGTTTGATCCTATTAATACGCTAGTCTTTTCTATTTGTAAAGAATTCTGTTGACATTAAAATGTTGTTTTGGAATAATTACTTGTCTATACATAAATAAATAACTCGTAAAATTTTTTTGGCAACTCATTGGTTCAATTTACAAAAAAATAGCTAAGGGCTTGATATGGCAGAATTTTTACCTTTCCGCGGCATCCGGTACAACCCGGACAAAATCGAGGACCTGTCCAGGGTGGTGACACCGCCCTATGACATTATCTCGGAACAAGAGCAGGAGGAGTATTACCGCCGTGACCCCTGCAACGTCATAAGGCTTGACAAGGCAAAAGCAACGCCTCAGGACGCGGAAGACGACAACCAGTACACCCGTGCGGCGGCAGACTTTAACCAGTGGCTAAAGCAGGGAATCCTTATCCAGGATGAAACCCCGGCGTTTTACCTGACATCCGTGGATTTCGAACTTGAAGGAGAGCCGGTAACCCGTTTCGGCCTGATCGGAACAGTGCGCCTTGAGCCATTCGAATCAGGAATAATCCTGCCTCACGAGGAGACTTTCTCAAAGGTCAAATCAGAGCGACTGGAGCTAATGAAGGCCTGTCACGCCAATTTCAGCCACATTTTTTCCGTCTACTCCGACAAGGACAACATTTTGTCCGCACTGAAAGCAGAAGCCGGCAGAAAGGTGCCTGAAGAGGAATTTACCGATGACAGCGGCCATTTGCACTGCATGTGGAAAATCGATGATCCGGAAATCTGCAGGATGATAACCGAATCCTTAAAAAACAGGCGTCTTTTCATAGCAGACGGTCATCACAGGTATGAAACAGCCCTGAATTACAGGGAATGGGTAAGACAAAATACCCCTGACTTTGATGAAAACCACCCCGCAAATTTCATCATGATGTATCTGTGCGCGGTGGAGGATCAGGGGCTGACCATACTGCCCACACACAGGCTTCTGCCTGATGCCGACCCTTCCGCCGGGAAAAAACTGCTCGGCGATGCATCAGCCTGGTTTGAAATCGAGACCTTTGAACACGGCGGGGCAAGAGATGCAAGACACGGCGCGCGCAGGCAGTTAATGGAATCAATGATAAAAAGACACCGCAGCGATCACGTTATCGGCCTTGCAATAAAAGACGAGCCGGCATATTACGCCCTGGTATTAAAACCAGGGGTCATGAAGGAGCTTTTCGGCGACGAAATCCCGGAACCCCTGCAGGGCCTCGATGTTACGGTTCTCACCAGGCTGATCCTGATGAAGCTTATGGGATTTAACAAAAAGAGCCTAGACGACCATTCTTTGATCGGCTACACCAGCAGCAGCGAAGAGGCGGCCGAATCAGTGGCTGACGGGTCCTATGATATCGCTTTTATTTTAAATCCGCCCACCAATGAACAGGTGAGAAAAATCGCGGAAGCCGGGCTTACAATGCCGCGCAAGACAACGTTTTATTATCCCAAGGCGATTACCGGACAGGTAATGAACAAACTGAGCAGGCAGTAAGCTTCCGGCGCAGGAGCAGTAGCCATCAAAACCGTAAAAGACATAAAACAGATGCAGGAAACCGCCGAAGGCTTCCGGCAGCAGGGCAAAAGCATTGCCTTTGTTCCGACCATGGGATTTTTGCATGAAGGGCATCTCTCGCTGATAAGACAGGCCCGGCAGACCGCAGACATCATGGTTGTCAGTATATTTGTCAATCCCGCTCAGTTCGGGCCCGGCGAGGACTATGAATCATACCCCAGGGACCCTGAAAAAGACAGCGCCCTTGCACAGCAACAGGGTACGGATGTTTTGTTCATGCCTGAAAAAGGCGACCTTTACCCTGAGGGGTATGAAACATATTTATACCAGCAAAGCCTGCCGCAGCATCTGTGCGGATTATCCAGGCCCGGTCATTTTACAGGAGTGATGACGATAGTGGCCAAACTTTTCAACATCATAAAGCCTCATTACGCGGTTTTCGGTGAAAAAGACTATCAGCAGCTTGCCATTATACGGAAAATGACAGCAGATTTAAATTTCGACACCCATATAATTGGAGCTCCCACAGTGCGGGAACCCGACGGCCTGGCAATGAGCTCCAGAAACAAGTACTTAAATAAAAGACAGAGAAACTCAGCACTGGCAATCAACCGCGCCCTGTCTGAGGCACAGCAGATGACTGCAAAAGGCGAAACCAGGGCCCGGATTTTGATTGAGGCGGCTGTTGAGAAAATTACCGCCTCCCCTGAAGTCTCCGTAGATTACGTAAAAGTCTGCGACCCTGAAACCCTTGAAGACATGGAAGTTGTCGACCGCCCGGCGTTAATGGCCCTGGCTGTAAAAATCGGCCGGACAAGGCTTATTGACAATGCCATGCTTAAACCCTGTTGATAGAGCTCAAAAAAATTGCGGCTATAGAACAATTAATCAGAAAAAAGGAGTACACCAAATGACGCAGAAAAGTTACCTTTTTACCTCGGAATCAGTAACAGAAGGCCATCCCGACAAGGTTGCCGACAAAATATCCGACTCTGTTCTCGATGCATTCATCGGACAGGACAATCGCTGCCGCGTGGCATGCGAAACCATGGTCACCACCGGGATAGCAATCGTGGCAGGAGAAATCACTGCCGATGCAACCGTTGACTTTCAGGACGTGGTGCGCAACACCATCAAGGACATAGGCTACTGCTCCTCTGACATGGGTTTTGACTGGCAGACCTGTGCCGTTCTTACCAGCATTGACAAGCAGTCCCCGGATATCGCCCAGGGAGTGGACGAAGGCAAGGGTCTTTACAAGGAGCAGGGAGCAGGCGACCAGGGCCTTATGTTCGGATATGCCTGCGATGAGACCGATGAACTCATGCCCATGCCCATACTCTATGCCCACAAGCTGACCCAGCGGCTCGCATCTGCGCGCAAAAACAATGAACTTGATTTTCTCCGCCCTGACGGAAAATCCCAGGTCACCATCGAGTATGAAGACGGCAGGCCCAAGAGGGTGGACACGGTTGTAGTTTCCACCCAGCACTCAGCTGATGTCAACTATGACACCATAAGGGAGGGCGTGATTGAAGAAGTGATCAAAAAGGTTGTGCCTGCTGAAATGATAGGCGATGATACAAAGTATTTTATCAATCCCACCGGCAAATTCGAAGTCGGCGGCCCCATGGGCGACTGCGGAATCACAGGCCGCAAGATAATCGTGGACACCTACGGCGGCCAGGGTAGCCACGGCGGAGGAGCTTTTTCCGGAAAAGATCCCTCCAAGGTTGACCGCAGCGCCTCCTACATGGGACGCCATATTGCCAAAAACATCGTGGCAGCCGGGCTGGCAAGAAAATGCGAGGTACAGATAGCCTATGCCATAGGAGTGGCCCAGCCGGTTTCAATTCTGGTGGATTTTTTAAATACAGGCAAGATCGAAGAAGAAAAAGCGATCAAAATCATCCGCGAGGTATTTGACCTGCGGCCCGCCGCAATCACTGAATACCTTGACCTGCTGCGGCCGATCTTCAACAAGACTTCAGCCTACGGTCACTTCGGCAGAAATGATCCTGACTTTACCTGGGAGAAAACCAACAAGGTCGATGAAATACGGGCCAAGGCAGGGATTTAGTAAGAACCTGATCCGCGATCCTGCAAAAAACAAGGTGCAGGATTTTCGACGGCTTTTTCAGGGGGCCGGGTCTTTATGGCCCGGCCTTTCTTGCTTCATTCAACACTATCAGATCGGCAATTGACTCCAGGTCATCAAGTCCGTAGCAGGGCACACCGGGGTTTATCTCAGCATCTGTTACCAGGGCCTCGAGATTAGGATCATCCAGGCAGACCGGGCCTGCGGCACCGTTTTGCCGGTAGACCTCGATTTTTCTCAGGTCCTGCTTTTTGTAGCCTTCAGCCAGTACAATGTCCATGTCAGAAAAGTATTTGCCTACATATTCCGTCAGACGCCCGGAATCAGCCGTGTTTGAAGGCACGGACTTAAACATGAAGATCCTTTGATCCGCATCCACTATTACAGTCTCAGCCCCGGCCTGAACGTGCCGCCAGCTGTCTTTGCCGGTCTGGTCAAAAACCATCTGGTGCATTACGTGCTTTATGGTCCCCACCCTGTATCCCCTGCGGTTTAATACAGGAATCAATTTTTCAATCAGCGTGGTCTTCCCGGAATTGGTTCCGCCGACAACAGCCACTATCTTTGTCATGATACAAACCTGCTCTTGTTTTTACTTAAGCTGCAAATTTTGTTCAGTTGTTTTGTATGCCATGATTTTGATCAAATTGCCAGAGATTATGCTGCAAGGTTCCGTAAAAGGCAGGACGCCAATGAAACTTTGATCTCCCGGCTTAGGCCGGAAAAACTGGATGGGTATCGAATCCGATTTCGATCCCGATTT
>JAWLEU010000171.1:0-5215 GCA_041685965.1 Desulfosalsimonas sp. | reverse complement strand
GTCAATGTCGTCTTGCCGTGGTCAATATGACCGATGGTGCCAACGTTTACATGCGGTTTCGTACGCTCAAATTTCTGCTTTGCCATCTTGCGTCCTCCCCATGATTTTATAACATCCCGTTGAAATATCTACCGAGGCCTTCACAGTCAAGTATTGTTCAAGGTCCATGCACTCCACAGCCCACCGGTTGAATCAAAAGGAAAAGCGCTAAACAATCAGCAGCGATATGGAGCCCACGACCGGAATTGAACCGGTGGACCTCTTCCTTACCAAGGAAGCGCTCTACCTACTGAGCTACGTGGGCCTGATATCCTTTTGCCACGGCCTGAAAATGGAGCGGGAGACGAGAATCGAACTCGCGACAATCAGCTTGGAAGGCTGAGGCTCTGCCAACTGAGCTACTCCCGCCGAGCAAAACGACCTTGTGACTCGCCAGCCATGTAGTACCTGTCATCCCGGCCGAACCCGGAATGTCCTACATTCAACCGCGTTTGCGGAAATGGTGGTGGGGGGAGGATTCGAACCTCCGAAGGCTGCGCCGGCAGATTTACAGTCTGCTCCCTTTGGCCGCTCGGGAACCCCACCAAATTTTTATATTATCAACTTATGGAGCCAGCGGAGGGACTCGAACCCCCGGCCAACTGATTACAAATCAGTAGCTCTGCCAACTGAGCTACGCTGGCCTGTATGAAGTAAAATACCCTGAGTGCAACTGCGACTGACGGGTATTTTGCCCCTCTACCAGTTCTTTAAAAAAAATGCAATGCACTCAGGTAATCCACCCGAGACTTTTCCACCCAGCCTTTGATTACTGTCTACACGTTCTTTTGTGTTTAACCTGATCTCTTTAATATTTTATTAAAGCCATGTCAAGTAACAAATACAAAAACCCATTGCAAGAAAAAAACAATCAGTTTTCCAAAGGACCGCATCGCCCGGGAATAAGCGTTCGGGAATAATCTTGACAATGCTGCAGCAGTGGTGATAAAAAACGTATCTTTGCAGCTTGCAGAATCTTTTTAATTTTATACAAAAAATAATTTTTTAGCGGGGTTTGAATCTGCTCATATGAAAATCAACCTGTCCTTTTATAATAATATTAAATTAATACCTTTCTTAAAGATGTCCATGGTCTTTATTATCATGTTTTCAATATCTTTTTTTACAGCCGGCTGTGCAGGCCTTTCAGGGTGGGCTGACAAAACCACTTCAGTCAGCGAACAAAGCAGCGATTCACAAGACTCCGAACAGGACCCGGAAGACTCCGGGGATACTGACTCCGGAAAAATTGACAAAACCGAATTTCTGCCCATCATCCCTCTGGAGGAAAGCAGCGAGCCCCCGGAAAAACAGACACCCGAAGACGCCAAGACCGTACGCATACAGTCCAGGTTTGACAAATCCCTTGAATTTTACCAGACATCCCAGGAATACTGGCAGCAGGGCGAACTTGAAAATGCGATGGATGCACTGGACAAGGCATACGCACTGATAGTCAACACCGAAACAGGAGGCGTCCCGGAGTTCAGCCAGCAGAAAGACGACCTGCGTTTCATGATTTCCAAACGCATTCTTGAAATTTACGCATCACGCTACACAACGGTCAAAGGCAACCACAACGCCATTCCCGTAGTGATGAACGAGGAGGTTGAAAAAGCGATACTGCAGTTTACAAAAGGACCCGGCAGGCAGTTTTTCATGAACTCCTACCGCCGCTCGGGAAGGTACCGCCCCTATATAAAGGAAAAATTAGAGGAGGCCGGACTGCCCCAGGAGCTCTCCTGGCTTCCGCTTGTTGAAAGCGGTTTTAAGACCAACGCTCTTTCCTCTGCAAGAGCCCTCGGAATGTGGCAGTTCATAGCGTCAACAGGCCACAAGTTCGGACTTGAACGTAACCGCTACATAGATGAAAGACTGGATCCGTTCAAGTCCACTGAAGCCGCAATAGAATACTTAAAGGAGCTGCATGAAATCTTCGGGGACTGGAAAACAGCACTTGCTGCCTACAACTGCGGAGCCGGGCGTGTGCTCAGCGTCATCCGAACCCAGAATATCAATTATCTTGACGATTTCTGGGATCTTTACCAGCGGCTGCCCCGGGAAACCGCGAGCTATGTGCCCAAGTTCATGGCTACACTCCATATAATAAACAACATGGAAAAATACGGCATGGATGACATTGTGGTTGACAAGCCGCTTGAATTTGAAACCGTTGAGGTGGATAAACAGGCTACATTAAGAGACATGGCAGATGCCCTTGACACCAGCGAGAAAAAACTAATTTTGCTCAACCCTGAGCTCAGGTACAAGGTCCTGCCGGGGGAAAACTACTCCATTCGGATCCCTCCTGGCAAAAAAGAGACCCTGCTCGCAGAGCTCGACACAATAGAAGAACAATACCAGAGTCCCCACAACATCCTGTATCACCGGGTAAGAAAAGGCGAATCACTTTCCAGGATCGCAAAAAGATACAATACCACCGCAAAAAAAATAGCATGGTACAACAACATTTCCAGCGAGAACTACATTGTAGCAGGACAGCTGCTTAAAATTCCGCAGGCTGGATCCTACGCCTCGCGCGGCAAACCCGCGGAGCAGAGAAGAACCATTGACTACAGTGTCAAGCGCGGCGATTCATTGTGGGTTCTTGCAAAGCGCTACAACACCACCACAAAGAAAATAAAGGAACTAAACAACCTCGGCTCCGTAAACCTTCATATAGGCCAGAAGCTCAAAATACCTTCAGGCAGCAAAGGAGATAAGGAAGTATACCGCGTCAAAAAGGGTGATTCACCATATACAATCGCCAGGCGTCACAACATGAAACTCGACCGTCTGCTGCTGCTTAATGAACTCAACAAAAACGCCAATATATACCCGGGCCAGACCCTTTACGTGGAATAACAAGGCAGCAGCAGGACCGGATTTTTTGATTTTTCCCGGATGGGTTCCTGCTCTGCCACTGTCCAGATTCCCGGCATGCCGGAGACCTTTTTAAAAGTCAAACAAGGAGCCTTACATGGAAAACCGAGAGAACCGGTTCCACATAATCGCCCTCGGTGCTTCGGCTGGCGGACTTGAGGCTTTTGAAAAGTTTTTCGGCAACCTTTCTTCCGAACCGGGCATGGCCTTTGTTCTGGTGCCCCACCTGGACCCGGACCATACCAGCATGATGCCGGAGCTCATCCAGAAAATCACCAGCCTTCCTGTACACCAGATAAAAGACAGCATGATCGTCCGGCCGGACAATATCTACATTGTTCCACCGGGAAATGAGCTCGGCATTCTCAATGGCGAACTGCAGCTTATGCCCAAGATCTCCACGGCAGGCCCCAGAATGCCCATAGACTATTTTTTCCGGGCCCTGGCAAACGATGCGGGCGAGTATTCGGCGGGCATAGTGCTATCCGGCATGGGAATGGACGGGAGCCTGGGCCTGCGGGCCATCAAGGGAGAGCTCGGCCTGACCATGGCGCAGGATCCGAAAACCGCCAAATACGACTCCATGCCCAAAAACGCCATTGATACCGCCCAGGTCGATTATGTCCTGACGCCCGAACAGATGCCGGCGCAACTTGAAAACTACCTGAAGCACTTAAACAAAAAAAACCGGGCGCAAAAGACCTCCATTGATGAAAAGCCGCCCGAAGATATACAGAAAATTTTCTTTCTGCTCCGCCAGCAAACAGGTCATGATTTTTCCGCCTACAAGAAAAACACCATTATACGGCGAATTGAGCGCCGCATGAACGTCCATCAGATAGAGGCGCTGCCCGATTACGTACATCACCTTCAAATCGACAGCCAGGAAGTCCATGAACTTTTCCGGGAGCTGCTCATAGGTGTGACCAATTTTTTCCGCGACCCGGAAGCCTATGAAAGCCTTAAAAAACATCTCTCAGAGGTGCTCAGAGAAAAATCCGCTGGAGACGCGATTCGCGTATGGGTACCTGCGTGCTCTTCGGGCGAGGAAGCCTATTCCATAGCCATGATTATACGCGAATGTATGGAGGACATGGAAAATCATTTCAATATCCAGATATTTGCCACCGACATCGACGAGCGGGCCATTGAAAAAGCCCGGGAAGGGGGCTATCCGCCCAGCATCGAAGCCGACGTTGGCGCTGAGCGGATCAAAAAGTTTTTTATAAGCGAAGAAAGCTTGTTTCGCATACGCCCGGATATCCGGGAGATGCTCGTTTTTGCCAAACAGGACCTGATCAAGGACCCCCCGTTTACAAAACTCGACCTGATCTCCTGCCGGAACCTGCTGATTTACATGGAAACCCCGCTGCAGAAAAAACTGGTGCCGCTTTTCAACTACAGCTTAAAACCCGGGGGAATCCTTTTTCTTGGAGGCTCGGAGAGCATCGGGGAGTTTTCCGACCTCATGGAGCCCCTGGACCGGAAATGGAAAATCTTTAAACAAAAAAAAGGCAGTTCCGCAGCCCACCATAACCTGGAATTCCCCCTCACACCCAGGGCGTCCTGGGGCGTGCGGGAAGAGCCCGAACCAAGGACAGAAGGTGAGGCTGCAGAACCCGCCGCAGCCGGCGTGACCCGCATGGCGGAAAAAGCACTGATGGCAAACTGGATTCCGCCCAGCGTAATAGTCAACGATCGCGGCGATATTTTATATATACACGGCCGCACAGGCAAATACCTGGAGCCTTCGCCAGGCCAGGCCAGGCTCAACCTTTTTGATATGGCCCGTGAAGGCCTGAGGATCCAGCTCCAGGCAGCCATCAGAAAAGCCGCAAATCAAAACCAGCCCGTTTACTACCGGAGCCTGAGGGTTAAAGTCAATGGAGACATGGAATACGTAAATCTCACGGTCAGGCCTCTTGATTCTAAGCGGCTGCCGCATAACCTTGTGATGGTCTCATTTGAAGAAGCAAAGCCCCTGCAGGCTGAAAAACAAGAAACACAGCAAAGCCTGGAAACCGATCAAACCTACGAGCAAAGGGTGCGCGAACTCGAACAGGAGCTCGAGCAGACCAAAGAAAGTCTACAGAGCACCATAGAAGAGCTGGAAACCTCCAATGAGGAGCTTAAGTCCACCAACGAGGAATTCCAGTCCACCAACGAAGAGCTTCATTCCACCAACGAGGAGCTGGAAACCGCAAGAGAAGAGCAGCAGTCCTTAAACGAGGAGCTGACAACGGTCAACGCCGAACTGCAGGAAAAAATCGATGAACTGACCCGTGCAAACAGC
>JAWLEU010000170.1:0-5224 GCA_041685965.1 Desulfosalsimonas sp. | reverse complement strand
TCCAAAGGAGGGATAAAGTAATGGCCCAGATCTTTGCATATATACTGCATTCAAACGGTGAGCTCGATGATTCGGCCCTTGAGCTGCTCACAGCAGCCCGGAAAATAGCACCTGACGCAGATGTGACAGCCATCGTCACAGGCAGCGCAATAGACGATGTCTGCAAAAAAGCAGCCGAATCCTACAAGACCGTTTGGAAAATCGACAATGAAGCACTTTCCTATCCCAACGCAGAGGTGGTGAGAAAGGCTCTTTTAAATATTCTGCCTGCAGACGGCATACTGCTTCTGCCTCACGATCATTTCGGAATGGACCTGGGTCCCGGGCTTTCCATAAAGATGGACACCGCCTTTGTCTCCGACGTTGTTGAGATTGAAGGCGTTGAGGGAAGCACGCTAAAGGTGATCCGCCAGGAATTCACCGGCCAGGTAAACACACATGTGCATTGCGATATTTCCTCGGGAGCTGTTGTAAACATGCGCCCTGGTGTCTATCAGCCCGGACAGGGTCAGGCAGGCGAAGTGGTGGACAAATCCGGCGAGGCCGGAGACCTTTCAGCCAAGCGCAAGTTCATTGAAATCCAGGAGGCAGAGGCAGGTGAAGTCGACATCACCAAGTCCGAGGTGCTGGTTTCCGTGGGCCGCGGCATAGAAGACGAAGACAACCTGGAGACGGCATTTGAACTCGCAGAAGCCATGGGCGCTGACGTATCCTGCTCCCGTCCAATCGTTGACGCCAAATGGCTGGAAAAAGCCCGCCAGGTGGGTACTTCCGGCAAGACAGTCAAGCCCAAGGTCTACATGGCAATGGGTATCAGCGGCTCCTTCCAGCACATGGGCGGAGTCAAGGGCAATCCCTTTATCGTGGCGGTGAACAAAAACCCCAAGGCCCCGATTTTCCAGGTTGCTGACGTGGGCGTTGAAGCAGACATACTCGAATTCATCCCGGAGCTCACGGAAAAGATAAAAGAGCTGTAATAAATTTCTGTAACACCTGTGATTTCAGGGGCGGGCCTTCGGGTCCGCCCTTTTTTATTTTACCTGTGCGTAAAATTTTGAAATGTATTGTTTTACCATTCTGCGGGCTGAAAACTGCGGCCCGCAGCTTTTGATGGCCTCTTTCATCAGTCTGACCCACTTGTGGGGGACTCCGTCTTCATCCGCCTGGTAGTATTTGGGAATTATTTCTTCTTCCAGAAGGCGGTAGAGCTGGTCTGCATCCTCCATGTCGCGGTCCTGTTTTTCGGATGCGCTGCCGAAGCTCCATCCGTTTTTTCCGTTGAAGCCTTCAAGCCACCATCCGTCAGGTATACTCAAATGGGGCACGCCGTTTATGGCCGCCTTCATGCCGCTTGTTCCGCTTGCCTCCATGGGAGGTACGGGGTTGTTTAACCACAAATCCACCCCGTGGACCAGGTATTGTGAAAGCTGTTCGTTGTAGTCTTCAACAAAGGCGATCCTGCCGCCGAGCTCTGGGTTGCGTGCGAATTCGAAAATCCTGTGTATCAGCTCATGCCCTTTTGCGTCGTCGGGATGGGATTTGCCGGCAAAAATTATCTGTACCGGCCGCCAGGGGTGGTTGAGCAATTTTTTCAGCCTGTCAAGGTCGGTAAATATAAGGTCCGGCCTTTTGTATGTGGTAAAACGTCTTGCAAATCCCAGGGTAAGCACAGCTGAATCCAGCATGGTTCCCATGCCGGCGATCTGTGAAGGATCAGTATCCAGGGAATTCCAGCGGTTTCTGGCCTTGTGGCGGATGTAGTCTATTAGCTTGAGTTTTAACCAGTAGTGGGTCTGCCACAGCTCCCGGTCAGGTATTTCTTCTATGAACTCCCATATCTCCGGGTTGTCGTGGGCGTTATACCAGCCTTCCCCGAAGTATTTGTTGTATAAAAGCCGCATCTTGGGCTCCAGCCAGCTTGCAGCATGCACACCGTTGGTTACATGATCTATGGGAACCTGCTTTTCTGACTTATCCGGCCACAAAGACTGCCACATGCTTCTTGTAACTTCTGCGTGCTTTCTGCTCACCGAGTTGCATTTCGCTGAAAGCTTCAATGAAAGCACTGTCATGTTAAAGCCTTCATCCGGCCGGTCCGGGTGGCGGCCAAGATCCAGGAAACCTTCCCTGTCAAGGCCCAGCTGCGGCCAGTAGGTCCCGAAATATTTTTCGATCAGTTCGACCGGAAAAATATCATGACCTGCGGGCACCGGCGTATGGGTGGTAAACAGGCTCATATCCCTTACTTTCTGCTTTGCCCGGTCAAAATCATCGCCCTGTGCAACGAATTCTCTCATTTTTTCCAGAAGCGCGAATGCCGCATGCCCTTCGTTTAAGTGCAGCATGCCGCATTGTTCGCCCATGGCCTTCAAAACGCGGGATCCGCCGATACCGAGAACAATTTCCTGTAAAAGCCGTTTTTCCTGGTCACCGGTGTAGAGCTGCTGTGAAATGGATCTGAATTCGGCTCGGTTTTCTTCAATATCTGTATCCATAAGAAGCAGGCTTACACTGCCCACTGCCACCTTCCAGATTCCGGCCTTCACGGGCGTGTGATTTATGTAGGGCACCTCCACTTTGACCTGCCCGCCTTTGTTGTCCATAACACGGTTTATGGAAGCCGCCTCCCTGTCGAGATGCTGGGTATGGTTCTCCTGCCATCCCTCCCTGTTTATTATCTGGCGAAGGTATCCTGCAGGGTACATAAACCCTATGCCCACAATGGGAAGGTTCAGATCGCTGCATTCCTTGAGATGGTCTCCTGCAAGAAATCCCAGGCCCCCTGCGTAAAAAGGCAGGGAATGGTGAAGCCCGAACTCCGCGGAAAAATATGCAATCGGGCCGGGTTCACCGGCGCCGGCTGCGGTCTGCAGAGGCGGCCGGCTGAGGCACTGGTTGAAATGATACATGACCAGGTTGTAGTGGCGCATGTAGTTGTGGTCAGCAGCGGCGTTTTTAAGAATTTCCGCCGGGAGCTGCCTCAGCATCAAATCAGGGTTGTGGCCGCTTTCTTTCCATGCCTGACGGTCGAGCATCTTAAACAGCATCCTGCCCTGCGGGTTCCAGCTCCACCACAGGTTTTCCGCCAGGTCCTCAAGCCCGCTTAACTGTTCGGGCAGATGGGAGAAATTGCCGTTTTCCGGGATGTTTTTTCCCACGCGCAACTCCTTTAAATAAGTTAAAGTTTTTCCGGTTCACACAGATAATCCGCGCTGTTTGCCGCGCGCCCGCAGTTTTTGCAGATATACTGAGGATCTTTAACATATTGTTTGTAGCTTTCAAAGTTTGTTTTAACAAACCCGATTGCACTGGCCACGCAAAGGTGTGATTCGTGGCCGTAATGAAGATCCGGTATTTCAAAGGGCAGCGGAAAGATGTCTTTTGCCATACTTTTTCTCCTTTTTTTGACAATCAGTTTCTTAAAGATTTTCGCCTGTTTTATCTATCAAAACTAGTCCTGCTGAAGGTCTGCGTCAAATGCTTCCGGGTTTCGGTAATCTTTTGGGCCGGGCTTAAAGCTCCTCACCAGTGCCCGAAGGCGCTTTGCATCTTCGGGATTCTGCTCTTTTCGGTATTTCAGCCTTATATAGATCTCGGTGATTTCATGGATTCTGTCCTTGTGCGAGGGAAGGCGGGCAGCGCAAAATTTTGCAAACTTACGCGGACCCGTGTCCGGGCTTCTGGAAATCCCCGCCCTTGCGAGCTTTCTGCAGAATTTTTCGTATTGTTTTTTTACCGGGTCCTTTTTCCGCGGCGCAGGTCCCTGGAGCTGGATCAGCCAGTATAAGGCAGTGATCGCGGCTGCAAGCCCCAGGCCGAGGCCGAGTGCCGCGGCAGTGGCTTTCCAGGACTGCCAGTAGATGCCGATTTTTTTCAGCAGGGCCATTTGACTGTCCCGGGAATATGCTGCAAACAGTGCTTCCCACTGCAGGCTCACAGCATCCCAGCCCAGCTTGACCCTCTTGATGAAATAATTAACCGAGCTTAAATACCTCCCTGCGAGGCCTCCTTGTCCGCCTCCTCCGGAAAGCGCTCCGCCTGCACCCTGCTCGAGCCGCTCAGGCGCCACTGCGACTGTGGGATCAACCCTTGTCCAGCCCTTGTCAGGGTACCATACCTCCACCCATGCGTGGGCATCAGACTGGCGGATTATAAGGTGTCCGGCAAACGGGTTGATTTCTCCTCCGAGATATCCGCCGACCACTCTTGCCGGAACTCCTGCGGCGCGCATGAGCACGGCAAAGGCTGATGCAAAGTGTTCACAGAAACCCTGCCTGGATTCAAACAGGAACTCGTCTACAGGATCCTGTCCCAGAAGCGCCGGTTCGAGTGTATATGAAAAATCGTTTTCTTTCAGGTATTCAAGTCCTTTTTCAACGACCTGTTGCGGTTTTTGTGAATCCTCTGCCAGGCTTTTTCCCAGTTCCCGGGTTTCGGGGTTCGTGTTTTCAGGAAGCCGGGAGGCCTCTTCAACCCCCCAGCCGCCGGCCCTGGCCTCGTATCTGGTATGGGAAGTCATTTCGTATCTGCGATTCCGGGTTACTGCACGCCCCGCCTCTACAGTGAAGTCGCGGCGCAGCGTATCGGTTCTCGAAGGCGCCTTTCCGGGGATATCCAGGGCAAAAAGCCATCTGCTGTTATGCGGTTCAAGGGATACCGTGTATTTCACAGTGTTTTCGCCCTGAGGCTTATTTTTTATTTCAGATACACGTTTTGCCTTCTGCCAGTTTCTGCCGTCAAAGCCCACAAACACAACGCCGCGCCAGTAATGCGTCTCCGGCGCCGGCACCGGGCCTTTAAATTCCGCCCGGAATGCTGTTTCGTTGTTTTCAGCCAGCTCTGATATGCTGCCGGGCGAAAGCTGATCCGAAAACCCGGTTTCTGCTTCTTTGCTGTGCTGCATACCTATGAGGCTGCCTTCGACCCTTGGGAAAAGAATGAACAGGACGATCATCAGGGGTGCGGCCTGTGCAAGGATTACTCCCGCCTTTCTCATGTCTGATCGATACCCGCCGTACGGGTCGTTTATGCGTATCAGGGCTGCGGTGGTAACCAGCACCGAGAAAAACATGTAAATGGTGACTGCAAAAGTTTCGGACTGCAGAAGCTTGCTGATTATTATGAAGTAGGCTATGAAGACCGTGATCATGCGATCCCGGTGGGTGCTGCCTTCAAAAGGCTTCAGAGCCGCCATGACCGCAAGCAGGCCCAGGTAGGACTCGGG
>JAWLEU010000169.1:0-5234 GCA_041685965.1 Desulfosalsimonas sp. | reverse complement strand
GCTTCTGGCAATGCCCTTGGGTTCGACAAGCTTTACTTTGGCAGATATGCCGAGCAGTTCCTTGATTTCCTTTGCAATATTTTCTTCGAAGCGCTGGAGTTCCTTTACCTCGTCTGAGAATATACCCTCGCTTACCTCAACATGGACTGTGAGGGTGTCGAGGTTGTCCTTGCGGTCGACTTCAAGCTGGTAATGAGGCTCCACTCCCTTCATATCCATTAACACGCTTTCAATCTGGGAGGGAAAGACGTTTACACCCCTGATAATCAGCATGTCGTCTGTGCGGCCGCTTATTTTGTCCATCCTGGCCATGGTTCGTCCGCACACGCAGGGCTCCGGGTTTAAGCTGGTAATGTCGCGGGTGCGGTAGCGGATCACCGGAAATGCTTCCTTGGTGATGGATGTGAGAACCAGTTCCCCGGTTTCGCCCCAGGGCAGCACCTGTCCTGTTGACGGGTCAATGATTTCCGCGATGAAATGATCCTCTGCAATGTGGAGTCCTGCCTTGGCCTCGTGGCATTCAACTGATACGCCGGGGCCGAGCACCTCGCTTAACCCGTAGATATCAACGGCTGAAAGGTTGAGCTTTTGCTCGATCTCGCCCCGCATGTTTTCTGACCACGGCTCTGCACCGAAGATTCCGAATTTGAATTTAAGATCCCTGAAAGAAACCCCCATTTCCTCGGCCGCCTCGGCCAGGTGCAGGGAATATGAAGGCGTGGCAGTCATGATGGTGGGGCCGAAATCCTTCATGATTACCACCTGCCGCTTGGTGTTTCCTCCGGATACGGGTATCACAGAGGCGCCGAGCTTTTCAGCCCCGTAGTGGATGCCGAGTCCGCCCGTAAAAAGTCCGTATCCGTATGCGTTGTGAATTATGTCGCCGCGGGTGGCGCCGCCCGCGGAAAGCGCCCGCGCCATGAGTTCCGCCCACGTATTTATGTCCCTGGAGGTATAACCCACCACCGTGGGCTTTCCTGTCGTGCCGGAGGATGCATGAATCCGCACCACGTTGTCCATGGGAACTGCAAACATTCCGAAAGGGTAGTTGTCCCGCAGATCCTGTTTGGTGGTAAAGGGAAGCTGCTGAAGGTCTGACAGTGAATTTATGCCGCCTGGACTGATGCCTGCTTTTTCAAATTTTTCACGGTAAAACGGCACCGTGGCGTAAACCCGTGAAACCGTTGCCTGCAGGCGCCGAAGCTGAATCGATTCCAGGGCTTCTCTGGGCATGGTTTCATAGTCGATATCGTAGATCATCCTTGTTCCTCCTGTTGCCTGGTCCTCACCCGGTTTTTATGCCTAAAGGCTTTTGTCCGGCCTCCTTTTAAAACAAAAAAAGGCTGCAGGAAAAACCCACAGCCTTTCAATAAAAAGCCACGGGTCTGCTGCAAAGCGTCTTCCCATGGCTTGTCTTCTGATCCGGTAGAATTTTTATCTGGCCGGTCCATGGGAAGACTTTTTAAAGAAAAAAAAGTTCCCGAAACCGGCACGGCCTGATGTCAGGTTCATTTTAATAAATCCCGGGCCCTGTGTCTGCTGTATTTAAGGGTAAAAAAACAAATACGCGGCCGATTATCTCGCATGCTGTCAGATTTCCTTAACCGGACAATAGAGGGACTGTCAAGGAAAAATCCGCTATCCCCTCAGATTCCCTTTGAATTCAGGTTTGCGTTTTTCCAGAAAGGCCGCAGTGCCCTCCTTTGCATCCGGGCTTGCCATGCACAGGGAAAATGCGTTTATCTCTATCTCGCAGCCGGTTTTCAGGTCGGCATCCAGGCCGTTGTTTACTGCCTGCTTGGCTGAATAGACCGATAACCTGCCTTTTTCCGAGATTGTGCGGGCTGTTTTTCCGGCTGCTTCCATGAGTTCGGCTGCAGGGACAACCCTGTTTACGATGCCCTTTTTCTCGGCTTCTTCGGCAGAAAGCATCATGCCGGTCATGATCATTTCCTTGGCCAGGTTTTTGCCCACCAGGCGCGCCAGGCGCTGGGTTCCTCCGAATCCCGGGATAATGCCGAGGTTTATTTCCGGCTGGCCGACCTTTGCATTATCCGCAGCGTAGATGAAATCACAGGAAAGCGCCAGTTCGAGTCCGCCGCCCAGTGCGAAGCCGTTTACAGCAGCTATAACCGGTATAGCAAGGTTCTCTAATTTCAGCATTACCTGGTGGCCGCGGGAGGCGAAATGCTTGGCACTGACAGGGTTTAATTCCGCCAGTTCGCTTATGTCAGCTCCTGCCACAAAGGCCTTTTCACCAGCACCGGTAATAATAACAGCGGTTATGTCCTCGTTTTTTTCTATTTCTTCCACCGCTGCCTGCAGCTCTTTTATCACCTGCGAGTTCAGTGCGTTCAGGGCCTTGGGGCGGTTTACGGTTATGGTTGCAACCCCGTCGGCTGTATCGAGTAAAATGGTTTCATACGGCATTTGTTCCTCCAGATATTTTCGGTTATTGGCAAAGACAAGAAAAAACTTTCAAACCGGAATCGGATTTGATAGTTGTCGCAAACAATTTTAAATAAATAAATGAATTTGAGGTATTTGTCAATCAGGTACCAATAAGGGGCCCGGAGTTTAGCAATGGATGACCAGACTGTAATAAAGGCATACAAGAGATACGCAAAAAATTACGACCGGATTTTCGGAAAAGTTTTTGAACCCGGCCGCAGGGCGGTTATAAACAAAATGGAGTTTTCGCCCGGCCAGAGGATTCTGGAAGCGGGCGTGGGAACCGGTCTTTCGCTGCCTCTATACCCGGACGAGGTTTCTGTGGCAGGAATTGATATATCACCCCACATGCTGTGGCTCGCCAAAGAGCAGTTAAGCGGGGAACCCGGCGACAGGAGGTTTTTGTCCCTGATGGATGCCCAGCAGATGAGCTTTGAAGACAACAGCTTCGACATGGTTGCGCTCATGTACGTGGTTACTGTTGTCCCGCAGCCGGATGTGATGATGCAGGAAGTCCGGCGGGTATGCAAGCCAGGGGGAGATATTTTCGTTGTCAATCATTTCAGCAATGACAGCCTGATTCCAAAGGCGCTGGAAACCGCACTTCTGCCGTTTAGGAATTTGATCGGGTTCAGGCCGAGATTTTCCATGGAGGATTTTTTACGGCAGAATCCGCTCAGTGTGGTCGATATATGCCAGGTCAACTTCCTTGGCTACTGGACCATGCTGCATGCCCGCAACAGCTCATAGCCCCCGGCAGGGATAGCAAGGCAGAGCTTTTTTCGGGTTTATCTGCTCTTTTCAGCGGCTTGCCGTATTTGTGGGCCCTGGATCGCACCAGCCGAAGGCATGCAAATAATTCGCGTGTATTGATTTGACGTATTGTCAAACAGGGTTATCTTTAAAAAAGGCGCTGATTGTGCGCTCAGGGGAAAAACGGTGGAAATTTTATGAAATGTTTTCAAACCCCTGCATAAGACAGGCAAAAAGAAGGGGGTGATCTGTTATGAATAAATTCAGGGAATTAAGCAGGGCCTGCCGGGATGAAAAGGTTTTCGGCAGACTGGTAGGTATATTTTTTGTTCTGCTCGGACTGGGATTTATGATCGTAGGGGTGACTGTTCTGCCCGTATTCGGCTTTATAATTGCGCTGCCGCTGATAGCGCTCGGATTTTATTATTTTCGCAAGTCTCCGGGTGAGGATGAAGCCTGCAGAACGGATACAGCCTTATAATTTTTTTGAAAAACAGGTAAAAATTAAAAAAGCCCGAAGTTTTTCGGGCTTTTTTAATTTTTAAGCGATTGTGCCGGGAAATGAAATCGTGGCAGTAAGCGGTTTTTTATTCCGGAAAAATTTGATATGGTTAAACCAAATAATGCCGGTGATTCTTTTGTTTTTTAGTGGCGCGCCTGGGGCGATTCGAACACCCGACCTACGGATTAGAAGTCCGTTGCTCTATCCGACTGAGCTACAGGCGCAAAATTTATATCCACAAAAAAATAATTTTCTATCACTGAACAGGTGTTTTGTCCATACAAAATAAGCCAAATGCCGGCAGTGTCAAAACAGAAAAGAAATGCTGCGGCACCGGATTTTTCCCTTCGACCCAAACCATCTTGAGATACGGGAAAAAATGATTTAGGTTAAACCGATATGAGTAATATTTCCGCCGGAAGGACATGAAAAACAAGGATGGTGAAAATATTTCAATGACAGACAATAATTATGAATACAGCGACGATATCTCCGCGGAAGAAGACGTGGATGTTGATATCGGAAGCGTGGATGAAGAGGCGGCTGATTCCCCCGGTAAATTAAAACAGGCGATAAACGTTCCCAGGGAGACATCAGGCGAAGAAGGCAGTCTTGTACCATATGACCCGCTTCAGCGCTATCTCAGTGAGATCAGCAGATATCCGCTTCTGACCCGGGAGCAGGAAATCGAGCTCGGCCGCCGTGTACGCGACGAGGGCGATACAGACGCAGCATATATTCTTGCCACATCGAACCTGCGGCTCGTGGTAAAAATCGCAATGGAATTTCAGCGCACATGGATGCAGAATCTCATGGACCTGATCCAGGAGGGCAATATCGGCCTTATGCAGGCGGTGCAGAAATTCGATCCCTACAAGAACGTCAAGTTTTCATATTATGCAGCATTCTGGATCAAGGCCTATATCCTGAAATTCATCATGGACAACTGGCGGCTGGTCAAGATAGGCACCACCCAGGGGCAGAGAAAACTGTTTTTCAAGCTCAAAAAGGAAAAGCAAAAACTTGTTGAACAGGGTTTTATGCCGGAGACCCGGCTGCTTTCAAGCCGGCTGGGGGTCTCAGAGCAGGAAGTGCGAGACATGGATCAGCGGCTCGACGGATGGGACGTGTCTTTGGACGAGCCATTAAAGGACGATTCTGATACGGAACGGGGCGATTTTTTCAGCTCGGATACCGAGTCGGTTGAAAGCCAGGTAGCCCGAAAAGAGGTCGAAACCCTGTTGCACGAAAAGGTGGGCGAGTTTAAAAAGCAGCTCTCTGAGCGCGAGCGTGATATTTTCGAAAAGCGCATTTTTACAGACGCACCTGTGACGCTGCAGGAGATCGGGGAGGCATACCAGATATCCAGAGAGCGGGTCAGGCAGCTGGAAAAAAACATAGTCAAAAAGATGAGAGCGTTTTTCGAAAAAGAGATCCCGGATTTTTCTTCCTACGAATATCGGCAGGAGAACGGAAAATAGATAAATGAATTTAAACAGGATCCTCTGGACAGTCGTCCTTGCGGTAT
>JAWLEU010000168.1:0-5239 GCA_041685965.1 Desulfosalsimonas sp. | reverse complement strand
CCGGCTGTCAATGGATTTTATCGGGCAAAATGACATAAAAAACCCCGGAAACGCCTTGTTTTCCGGGGTTTTTTAAATTATATGAGACCTGCTTGGATTCTTATTTGGTGGGCCGTCAAGGAATCGAACCTTGAACCTACTGATTAAGAGTCAGTTGCTCTGCCAATTGAGCTAACGGCCCGTGGAGCTAAAACCATTTATTTAACCAAGCCTACCCTGATTGTCAAGCGGAAAATTGAGGGCAGGCACTGGTTGTTGATCGGTTATTTGCCCGGGTTTTTTACCTGGGGCTGATATTCGATTTCATACGCCCTGCCTATGTTTTGTTCCGGAGGCCTGGCATGCGGATCTGTGCAGTGGTCTCGTTCATCAGGCGTGTCGAACTTATAGGCAAGCATCTCGACCACGTCATGGTACTTGGACATTATTTCATCCCTGCTGTTTCCCGGCACATCTATTATACAGTAGCGGAAGCTCTCCGGGTTGTGCTTGAAATCGGAAAGATTCACGTTTTCGTGGATCAGGTTTCTTATTCTTACTTCCGGGTAGTTCAGGGCGATTTCGTTGAAAACGCTTTTCGTGGGGGTCTGCAGGACTTTTGCATCCGAGAATCTGTGCAGTTCAAAGTTGTAGCAGTAATTAAAAAGCTGCTCAGACTGCGGGGTCAGGGCAGGGGCCTTTCCCACGGCCACCTCGCAGAGCATGTAAAGCGGCGAAATTCCGGTCACGGCCTCTATTGTCCTTGCGAACTGAAATGCGATCCTGCTGTTTATCTCTATTATTTTAAAGGTTCCTGATTCTTCATCAACGCGCAGTTCAACGTTGAAAAAGCTGTTGTTGATTCCTGATTCCGGAATGAGGCGGCTCAATGCCGACATAATCGCGGAATGCAGATCACCTGATAATGAATAAGGAAATTCGTGGTGGCTGAAGATGTTGGTTCCCGGGTGATACACTGCCTTTGTAACACCGAAGCAGGTAACTTTTCCTTCGAAAATAAAACCGTCCACGGTTACCTGGTTGCCGTCTATCAGGTCTTCGCACAGAAAGCTGTTGCAGGTGGCCATGTTAATTGCGTTGTAGTGCCTCGAATAACTGCCTATGGCTTCAAGGTAATACTGGTTGAAGCGGGCAATGTCCATGCTTTCGGAACCTATATAAAACTCGAGTTCCTGAGGAGTCTCGATTCGGTGCGATCCAAAGGAGATGTTCGCCCTTACCGGCTTGATGAAAAACGGAGTCTGCAGGCGTTCAGGGTTTCGCAGGTAGTCGAGTGCCAGGCAGAAGTTGGGGGTGTGCTCAGGCACGCATGAACGCTGGATACGTCTGCACAGGTATTTGTTCTGGCAGTTTATGACACTTTGAACCGATGCGAAACGCTTTCCGGTTTCCTCTGCGATAATGGCTGCAAACACTGCAGAAGAGTCGTGTGTGCCCACTACACCGTCGTAGATTTCCGGGTTGTGGTTGATGCGCTCCACGGTGTGATAAAGGTAGTCTTTTACGCCGAAGCTCAGTATTTTTTCAAAGGTCTCGATTGTGAGCTCATATGCGGACTGATCTGCAAAGCTGTGTTCGACTTCCTCGATGTCGCTGGCATCGCAGAGAAATAAAATCTTATGCTTCCCTTTCATGGGGGTATCCTTATTTACGATAAATTAAAAACGTTTTGCAGCCTGTTTTCAGATCATTCCAAGGCTTGATTCGTTTGACCACTGGCTGGTGTCAATCTCACCGTTGATGAGTTCGCCGTCCTTGAAAACCATGTCAATGTTTTCCGGTTCCTGCAGGCAGGTGATGTCAGCTATGGGATCTTTGGTCAAAACCAGGCAGTCGGCAAATTTGCCCGGCTCCAGGGTGCCGAGCTGATCGAGCAGTCCTATGGCGTCTGCAGCAGTGCGGGTGGCCGCGGTGATGGCTTGCATTTCGTCCATGATCCCCAGTTCAACGTACTGAATCAGCTCCATGGCGTTTTTGCCGTGATAGTTATAGGGGGTGCCGGCATCCGTGCCAAGAACCACCATTATTCCCTTTGCAACTGCCCGCTGAAGGTTTTCACGCCTGATCCTGGAGATTTCTTCTGCCTTTTCAGCCATGAAGTGGGGCAGCCCGTAATTCTGGAGGCCGTAAAGCATCCAGAAATTGGAGGAAAGCGTGGAGGTCATAAAAATTCCGTTGTCCGCCATCATCTCCAGGGCCTCTTCATCAGCCAGTGTGCCGTGTTCTATGGTTCTTACTCCAGCGCGGATGGCGTTTTTTATGCCTTCGGCGCCGTGAGCGTGAGCAGCGGTGTGCTTGCCGATTTTTTCGCCTTCCTCGACCACTGCCCGGATTTCCTCCTCGTCGAGGTGCGGTGCCCCGGGCACTCCGCCCGGATTCATTATGGCCCCCGTGGCCATGACTTTTAGATAGTCAGCGCCTTCCTTGAGCTGCTCGCGGGCTGCCTTGCGGTTTTCGTCCACACCGTCTGCCTCCCTGTACAATCCCTTGAAATATTCACTGCCTGCAGACAGCATGCAGATGATTTTGCCGCTTGCCAGGATCCTGGGGCCGGCTATCATTTTTTCCTCCACGGCCTTTTTGACCGCGATGTCTATGAAGTTTGCAGAGCCTGCGTTGCGCACGGTGGTAAATCCCGCGCGAACCGTGTTGCCCATTTCTATGGTGGCCCTTATGGCGCGCAGCTTGTCTTCAACCATGCTTTCGTGCATCGTATCAGGCATGCCGTGCAGGTCCATGTGGACATGGGCGTCAATTAAGCCGGGCAGCACGAATTTGCCTGTAATGTCGTAATGCTTTGCTTTTTCAGGAACACGGATGTCCTGTTTTCTGCCTGCGGCCTCGATCAGGTTGTCGTTGAACACCAGCACTCCGTCTTTGATAATGTTTCCGCTGCCGTCAATAATAGTGCCGCCGCTTAAAACCTTATACACTTGGGTCTCCTCGGGTTATGACGCATAAATCCTGTGGCAGGCATTGGTCGGGCCTGAGGTGTCCGGATTATCTGCGCCGTTTTTTACGCTGTTCCTTTTTCCAGGAAGGATCTTTTTTCTTGCCCTTGCCCTTTTTGGACCTGGGTTCCACCACCCGGAGAGGATCAATGTCGTCCGCTCCCACGTTATAGCTGCCGCCCCCGGCCTTGCGCCTGTGGGCGTCCATTTTTTCCTTTTCTTTTTCCTGTTTGCCTTTTTCAGCTTCCTTTTGCCTTTCTGTCACCCTGGGCAGGGGTGGACCGGTAAAGGTCTCCGGGGGAATAAAGTCTGCCAGATAAAGGCTTTCTCCCATGAGCTCGAAGCTTGTACCCTGTTCCGAGGCTCTGGTGGTGTACACGGTAAGGATCACCGGGTTGTTGTCTTTTCTTTTGCCAACCCGTTCCGCGGATTCACGGTCAGGGGTGCAGATTATCCTGTCGTCGCCTGATTTTCTTATGCCCTTTTCCAGGACAACCGGATAGGCTTTTTTCCGGATGCAGGTGTAGAGGGTTTTGGGGGGATTTTCGCATGGCCCGGGCGTGGGAAGCTGCTCCCTGGATTTGCCCCGGATGAGGTTGCCGCTGACCTCCACTGGCGCATCCACCTGGGAAAGAATCAGCTCATTTATGTGGCTGCGCCTTATGTAGCCCCATTCGCCTGTTTCCGCAAGGGCCTTGAGAAGTTCCTTTATGTTTACGAACCCTTGCCGGTCAGGGATGAGCCCGAATTCATCGGGTCTCTTTTCCAGGATATATGAAAGCAGCTTTGCAAGCTGCTGCATCTGCTGTTTCTGGTTCATAAACGCGGTGAAAAATTAAAATTTTCATTGCCTGCGCCTGTGATCAGGCGCTTGACCCTGTAGTCGGTCTCTGTTATTGTTTTTAACTTTAACAGGAAGTTGTGTCAACACGGATTTACGGAGAAATCAACGCACAGGGGGATAAATGAAATCTGATCCTAAATCATATCTGCTTTTTGAGCGGGCAAAAGAGGCGACTCCCGGGGGGGTAAACAGCCCGGTTCGCGCGGGAAAGGCCGTGGCGCAGGATCCGCTTTTCATAGACAGGGGGCAGGGCTGCCGGATCTATGATGTTGAGGGCCGGGGATATATAGACTATGTATGTTCCTGGGGGCCGCTGATCCTGGGACACCGTCATCCGTCGGTGATCGAGGCGGTTGAAAATGCGCTTTCACGCGGAACGAGCTTTGGCGCGCCCATTGACCTGGAAGTGGAACTCGCCGAGATGGTAATTGACGCGGTTGAATCCGTTGAGATGGTGAGGATGGTCAATTCCGGGACCGAGGCAACCATGAGCGCCATCCGGGCGGCGCGCGCATATACCGGCAGAGACGGGATCGTAAAGTTCGACGGGTGCTATCATGGTCATTCAGACAGCCTGCTGGTGGCTGCGGGCTCCGGGGTGGCAACGCTTAATATCCCCGGAAGTCCGGGCGTGCCCAAATCCTTTGTGGATCATACCATGTCGCTTCCATTTAATGACGCCGAAGCGTTCGCTTCTTTAATGAAGGAAAAAGGAGAAGAAATAGCTGCTGTAATCGTGGAACCGGTTGCCGGAAACATGGGAATGGTGCCGCCTGATCCAGAGTTTCTTTCCGCCCTTCGAAAAGAGACTGAAAAACACGGCGCTGTATTGATATTCGACGAGGTCATGTCAGGCTTCCGGGTGGCCTACGGCGGCGCGCAGCAGCTATACGGGGTTTGGCCGGACCTGAGCTGTTTCGGAAAAATTGTGGGAGGCGGCCTGCCCGTGGGCGCATACGGAGGCAAAAAAGAGATCATGGAGCAGATTGCTCCCCAGGGGCCGGTATACCAGGCAGGCACCCTGGCAGGAAACCCGCTTGCAATGGCAGCCGGCATTTCCACCCTGAAGCAGATCAACATGCCCGGTTTTTACGAAAGCCTGGAAGAAACCGCGTCCAGGCTCGGAAACGGGCTGGACCGAATCGTCGAGCGCCTGGGAATCGCGGCAACAGTAAACAGGGTGGGCTCCATGGTGGGCCTGTTTTTCACGGAAGGGCCGGTTGCAAACTTTGAACAGGCCAAGGGCTCTGACACCGAAAAGTTTGCCAGTTTCTACAGGGGCATGCTGGAGAGGGGCATTTACCTGCCTGCTGCACAGTTCGAGGTTATTTTTGTGTCCTCTGCTCATGAAATTGCAGATATTGATGAAACCCTTTCCGCAGCCGAGGACGTGATGGCCGGACTGCAGAATAACTCCGACGAAGCCTGAAAGAACACACCCCGT
>JAWLEU010000167.1:0-5292 GCA_041685965.1 Desulfosalsimonas sp. | reverse complement strand
GGGTCCCCTGCTTTATGAGTTCGCCCATGTCATTCAGGCAAAACAGAAAATCCGAAATCCGAAACCTGATTTTAATATTCCATTTTTGTTTTGAACATCAGGAATTTGAATTTCGAATTTGTTTCGGATTTCGATATTCGGATTTCGAATTTATCAACCTATATTTTCGATCAATTACGCTTGATGCACTTTGATCACCAGCCCCAGGATCCCACCGCTTATACGGTCTGCTCTTCCACCTCCTGTGGACCCAGAACCACTGCTCGGGATAGCGCCTTATCATATCCTCTATTACACGGTTGTATAAAATTGTTGCCGCCTCGATGTCCTTTGTCTTGTCCCGGGTCTTTATATTCGGCAGCCGGGGGCCGCATATCACCCGGAAAAATCCGTTCTCGCGCACCAGAAACATCGGCACCACCGGAGTGCCTGTCGCCCGGGCCAGAAGAGCCATCCCTTTATTAGTGCCGGCGGGTTCTCCGAAAAAATCGGCAAACACTCCCTTTGACGCCCCTGTGTTCTGATCCAGCAAAATACCCACCAGCTTGTTGTCTGCAAGGCTTCGCAGCACCTTTCGCATTGCCATCTTTTTGGGAAAAAGACTGGCTCCGCTGCTCGATCGCAGCTGACTAAAAAACCTGTCCAGCGGTTCGAATTCCAGGGGGCGGTAAATGGCGCTTATGGGAAGGCCGAGCTTGCCCGCGGCAGTGATCAGAAGCTCCCAGTTGCCCAGATGTGCCGTAAGCACGAGAACTCCCTTTTTTTCCTGCATTGCTGCATGAAGGTTTTGCATGCCGGTAAACCGGAAGTGCCTGCGCATGTCTGATTTTTTTATGTGCATGGCCCAGCCGGTTTCAAATACTATTTTCATGAGGCTGCAGAAAATCCTTCTGGCAAGCGCCCGGATCTGTGCCTGGGTCATCTCGCAGCCGAAGGCGCGGGTGAGGTTTTCAATCGCAACATCCCTGTGCCGCCTGTCTGCTGCAAACCAGATGCGCCCGAGCACCCCTGCCAGGCGGTCGGCTGTTTTGCGGGGAACCATTCCCAGCAGGAAAAACCCCCAGGCAATTATGTTATAAAAAACGGCATTTGAATCCAACTGTATGCCGTTTTGCTTTGCTGCCGCCATTACTTTCCCCGGTAAAAATTTTTTCATCTTTGAAGGCTTATACATTTTTTGGGGTATTTGTTCAAGGCCGGATGATATTTGCACCTGCGGCTCTGTCCTTGTTGACCTGCCCGGGATTTCATCCTATTAAATGGATGTATACAATCCCGGAGAAGGCCGAATTATGAAAACAACAAACAGGTTGTCAAACGTGGCGGGTTTCGACGACGCCCCTTTTGCAAGGGATCACAGGGGTCCTGTTAAAATAGTGGGCACAGTATATGCGGATCTTCGCTTTGACGGCGTGCTGGTCGGCGAAATCCGCAAGGACGGATTTGATTCTGCAGGCAGGCTGGCAGAAATGATCGGCTCATCGCGGTTCGCCGGGCACATCAGGCTCATAATGCTTCAGGGGATTGCATTCGGCGGCTTCAACGTGGTGGACGTATTCGAGCTAAACCGCAGCCTGGGCCTGCCCGTGCTGGTGGTGTCCCGCAAAAAGCCTGACATGGATGCTATAAAAAAGGCCCTTATAGAAACCATAGACCAGGGAGAAAGCAAATGGGAAGTAATCGAAAAACTGGGTGCCATGGAAAAAATTCGCAGCGTATACGTCCAGCGGGTGGGGCTGTCGCATCAGCAGGCGGAATCGGTTCTGGACAGGTTCTGCATCCACGGCAACATTCCCGAGCCTGTGCGCACCGCCCACCTCATAGCAACAGCCCTGGAAAACGGCCAGAGCCGCGGACATCCGTAAACGAAAGGAAATCATGCAGATAGCCATACTCGGAAGCTGGGACAACGATCTGCCTGCGGCTGTTTATGACACGGCAGAGCAGGCTGGCCGCCTTATAGCTCAGCGCGGCTGGGTGGTGCTCACAGGAGGCTCCACCGGTGTCATGGAGGCTGCCATGAAAGGGGCAAAAAGCGCAGGCGGCATAACCGCGGGCATAATACCCACTGAGTCGGCCGCCGAATATGAGCTTATTGGAAGATACGCAGACATTACCATCAATACCGGCATGGGCGAACTGGGAAAGCTGGCCCCGCTTATTCACTCAGCAGACGGTGCAATAGCAATTGCAGGCGGCTCGGGAACCATGATCGAGATTTCAATGGCTTATATCGAGCGCAAGCCGGTGGTAATGATCCCGTTTGAAGGGTTTACAACAGACAGGATCAGGCGGTGCATGACAGGCAAAATGCTCGACCACAGGGGATATCAGCAAATTGATACTGCCGGTGATGCCGGCTCCGCGGTAAAGCTACTCTGCAAAAGGCTCGGGGCCCCGTCAAACTGCTGAATTTACTACCGGTAATCCTCTGCGGAAATATCGTAGCGGCGCATGATCTGCTGAAGCGACTGGCGCTCCAGTCCGCATTTTTTTGCAGCCTGGGTCACGTTTCCCTCTGTTTCCCTGAGCAGCCCGCCTATGTAGCGGGCGTTAAACGTTCGAAGCACAGACTCCTTGGCCTCACGATAGGGCAGATGATCCGCCTCAGAGGATTCAGAGGGGCATCTGCACGGGACGCTTTGATCCCCGGGCATTATCTCAAGATCCTCCGGGCCGATTGTGTCCGAGGCTGAAAACAGGATGGCCTGTATCACCGTGTTTTCAAGCTCGCGCACGTTTCCCTCCCAGTGGCGCGACTGAAGCCAGGCAATAAGGTCGGAGGAAAACTTCTTTTCCGGGCGGTTCAGGCGGCTGCGGTGCTTTTGCAGCAGATGATCAGCGATTATGGGAATATCCGACTTTCTTTCCCGAAGCGGCGGAAGATGAACAGGCAAAACATTTAATCGGTAGAAAAAATCCTCCCTGAATGTCCCGTCTTTGATCTTGGCCTTCAGATCCTGGTTTGTGGAGGCCAGTATTCTTACATCCACCTTTATTGAGCGGTTGTCCCCCAGGGGTTTTATTTCGCGCTCCTGTAAAACGCGCAGCAGCTTGGTCTGTATTGAGGGGCTTACATCCCCGATTTCATCGAGAAAAATCGTGCCCCCGTCTGCCTCCTGGAAAAGGCCGGTCTTGTTCTGGGTGGCATGGGTAAATGCGCCCTTTTTGTAGCCGAACAGCTCGCTTTCAAGGATCTGCTCGGGCACGGTCGGGCAGTTTACCGCCACAAAAGCCCCCTGGCTGCGCGGGCTCAAATCATGTACAGCACGGGCTGTCAGATCCTTGCCCGTGCCGGACTCGCCGGTTATCAAAACAGTCATTTCAGTGGGGGCAACCATGCGCACGGTTTCGAAAACACGCTGCATTGAAGCAGACCTTCCGGCAATTCCCTGGAACATGCGGGTGGAATCACTGCTGCTTTTCAGCCGCCGGTTCTCTGAAATAAGGCGGCTGCGCTCCAGTGCCTTTTCAAGCCTTACAACCAGTGTTTCATGATCAAACGGCTTGGTGATAAAATCATAAGCCCCCTGCTTCATCGCGTCCACTGCCGTATCAATGCTGCCGTAGGCGGTCATTACAATTACAGTGAGATCAGGCCATTTACGCTTTACCAGCTCCAGCAGCTCCAGGCCGTCCATTTCCGGCATCTTTATGTCCACCACTGCAAGATCGAAATGCCCGCTGTCAAGCATCTGCAAAGCTTCCTTGCCTGAAGCCGCCGTCTCGACCCTGCAGCCGAGATCCGGGGCAAGACTGCGGGCAAGAAGCTGCAGCATGTCAGGCTCGTCGTCAACAATCAATATTCTGGGTTCATCCATGTTTAGCACCCCTGGTCAAAGCTTTCCTGTCCACGGGCAGTACTACCGTGAAAACCGCGCCCTCCCCGGGCCGGCCGTCCACCCGGATATCGCCCCCGTGACTCTTGACTATCCCGTAACTCACAGCCAGCCCCAGGCCCGTGCCCTCTCCGGTTGGCTTGGTGGTAAAGAATGGATCGAAAATGCGCGAAAGATGCCTTTTTTCAATTCCATGGCCGTCGTCTGCAACCTCCACAGACAGCTCCCGGTGCGTGGTGTCAAAACGGGTTGATATTGTTATGACTCCGTTTTGTGACACCGCATGGCCGGCATTCATAACCAGGTTGACCAGCACCTGCTTGATCTTTTTTTCATCCATTCGTACTGCGGGAAGATCTTCTCCGAAATTTTTTTCGATCCTTACGTTTTCCATCTTGGAGCGGTGCCTGATAAATACCAGGGCGTCTTCTATGACCTCGTGGATATCAATATCCGCCATCTCCGGCTGCGAGCGCCTGGCGAAATTTAAAAGATCCTCTACTATTGCCTTGCAGCTTTTGGCGTGCTTTAAAATAATCTGCAAATCGCCGTTCCGCTGGCTGCCCTCGGGCTCGTCGCGTAAAAGAAGCTGCGTGTATCCCTGAATTATCCCGAGGGGATTGTTGATCTCATGGGCTATGCCGGAAGACAGCTGGCCTATTGATGCAAGCCTGTCTGCATGGGCCATCTGCTTTTCATGCTGCACCAGCGCGTCGGTTCTTTCTCTTATCCTTTTTTCAAGGCTCTGGTTAAGCGCCAGCAGCTCGTTGTGCGCGGACTGCAGGGCCTGCTTGTCTGCGCTTATCTGCTGGTAGACGTGCCTGACCCTGTTGAAAAAAAGCGTTGCCGAAGAAACAATAATCAGCATAAAGGTGTTTATTCCGCCTGCCACCGGCCCCATGTCATCCCAGAAATGCTCCAGGCCGGCCATGAAAAACAACTGCTTTAAAATATGTCCGCCGGATCGCGAGACCGCAAACCCGGCCAGGCAGAAACACAGCCACAAAAGATATGTCCAGACCAGGTTGTCAGGGTCTTTTCTTCGCAGCTCAAGCGCCTTTTGAACGCACAGAAACGAAAAAAGTATCATCATGGCCGACCCTGCCATGTCCACGAACCTTATGGGCATTGCAGAGACTATCACGGCTCTTCTCCCTGTGCATTACCGCCGTATTCCTCGTCATAAAGCAGGCTCAGCCTCCTTAAACCAAGGAAAAGAAAGACCATGCCGGGCACGCAGAACAGGTGATCGAGCTTTATAAGGTAATAAAACCAGGCAAGCCATTTTCCCCCCACCTCAGCCTGTATACTGATACGCCACGTATCCACGGCCTCGGCCCGTATCCACTGTAGCTGTTCGTCGAGAAGATGAACACAGAAAGCATCCACAGACCACAGAAGGAAAAACAGGCAGGCGTACTGAAGGTACCACCAGCCCCGCTCCCGTACCATG
>JAWLEU010000166.1:0-5433 GCA_041685965.1 Desulfosalsimonas sp. | reverse complement strand
ACTCGATGAACCCACAACCGGTCTGCACATGGAGGATATAAAGAGGCTGCTTTCTGTTTTAAACCGCCTTGTGGAAGCCGGAAATACAGTAATAGTGATTGAACACAACCTGGATGTGATAAAGTATGCCGATTATATCATAGATCTTGGCCCGGAGGGCGGCGACAAAGGCGGTTATGTGGTGGCAGAGGGCAGTCCCGAGGCTGTTGCAGAAGTTCCGGGATCCTACACTGCAGAGTTTTTAAAAAGAGTGCTTTGAAAATTTTTCTCTCCGGAAAAACAAAAAGCCCCTGCCCGGAGCTTGAAGCCGGGCAGAGGCTTTTTGTTTTTTTCTTTAATCCTGTCTGGATTAGAGCAGATTGGTAACCGTCTGCACAACCGGTGCTGCGTAGATGATAATAAGTGAGACGACCAGTGTATAAATACAAAGGGCCTCGATCAGCGCCAGGCCGATGAGCAGTGTAACGGTGACCCTGCCTGAGGATTCGGGGTTTCTGGCAATCCCCTCCACTGCAGACTTGATGCTGAGTCCCATTGGCAGGGCGCAGCCCGCCGCGGCGATTGCAACAGCAAAACCAGCCACCAGCATACAATAGCTAAAAAATTGTATTGCTTCACCTTCCATTTAGAAACCTCCATTGATTAAATAGGTTTAACGTTACCGGCTTCTTCCAAAAGCCTATCCATAACACCACGTGGTATTATACACCTTTTTAATGCATTTCCTCTATAGCCAGGGCAAAATACATTACAGAGAGCAGGTAGAAAATAAATGCCTGCACGAATCCAAGAAAGATTGCAAGTACCATGATGGGCAGCGGCGCCAGAAATGCGCCTGCAAGCATGAAAAGGATGCCCAGGATGATTTCCTTTCCTGTTATGTTTCCGAAAAGACGAAAGGACAGAGAAAGCACCCGGGCAAGGTGGCTGATGAGCTCAATGGGCATGAAAAGCGGAGCCATCCACCAGACAGGTCCCATGAAATGCTTGATATAGCCTGCTCCGTGGATCCTTACACCGATGTAATGGGTGAAGAAAAATACCGGAATTGCGCACGAAAGAGTGGTATTCAGATCCGCTGTGGGGGAAAAGAATCCCGGTACGATTCCGGCCAGATTGGAAAAGAAAATATAGAGGAATATGGTTGCCACAAAAGGAAAAAACCACCTTCCTTCCTCTCCGGCCATGTCAACCGTGAATTCCTCAAGACCGGAAATTATGGTTTCCAACACGTTCTGGGCCTTGTTTGGAATAAGGCTGACCTGCCTGGCGCCGATTGCACCGGCGATAATAAGCAGGGCCATGATTACCCAGCTGTAGATAATATGGGGATAATCATGTGCGAAATGATCCAGGCCCACCAGTTCAAAAAGCTTTACGAAGAATAGAAACGGATGTTCCACTTAGACCGCCTCCTTGAAGAATATTATTTTGGTAAGTTCCCGGACAGTGGCCAGCATTATGCTGGCCACCACAATAGACAGGCCGACCAGAAGACCCGGCGGTTCGACGTATCCGCGGGAGATCAGTATAAAAATAATGGTGCAGGTGACTAAGAATCTTACATAGTATTTTGCCAGCACCTTGTTTAAGGAATCCTTCTTGGGTGATGCAAGGGATTTTTTAAGGGTTCTGTAAAGCAGTTGGAAGTTTACGGCAGCAATGAGACCGCCTATTACAACAGCCACTGCAAAATCGGCGGGAGCAGTGAGAAATCCGGTTACAGTTGCCGCAGCAAGCAGTATCCAGTTGGATATTATTATGAATTTTAACAGGCGCTGCTGTATTGCCATACCCAGACCTTTATTCTTCTTTTTTGCTTCGTTTTACCGCCCTGTATATGTTGTTGAAACCCGCTATGATCCCGAAAAACAGGAATATAAACATAAAAACGGGCCCGGTGCCCAGAAGTCTGTCTATTCCCATGCCCATAAACAAACCTATAAATACGGCCAAGGCGATTGAAAAGCCCAGGTGGCTGTAATAGCCAAGATCCCTGAAAATTTGCCTGGTCTCATTTTTCATCAAACGCCTCCGGCGACCGAAACCGCCTTTGCTCTAAAAGCTAATTCTAATAGCACAACCAAATCAGGCGGTCAATAAAAAAACTAAAACGGCTGCACACATTCGGAAATGATAAGCAAGTAGTTTACTGACGGCTCAGTCTTCTGTACTTTATCCTGTGAGGTCTTTCGGCCTCCGCCCCCAGCCTTTTTTTCCGGTCTTCCTCGTAGTCCGCGTAGTTGCCCTCAACCCAGATTACCTGGCTGTCGCCCTCAAATGCCAGTATATGGGTGGCTATTCGGTCGAGAAACCATCGGTCGTGGCTGATGACTGCAGCGCAGCCGGCAAAGTTTTCAAGGGCGGTTTCAAGAGCCTGCATGGTGTTTACATCAAGGTCGTTTGTGGGCTCGTCGAGCAGGATGACGTTTGAGCCCTGCTTGAGCATCCGGGCCATGTGCACCCTGTTTCGCTCGCCGCCGGAAAGCATTCCCACCTTTTTCTGCTGGTCAGCCCCTGAAAAGTTGAACCTTGAAACATAAGCCCTTGACTTGACCTCCACGTCTCCCAGCCGGATGACGTCTTCTCCGTCTGATACGGCCTCCCACACTGTCTTTTCAGGGTCAAGTGAGGCACGGCTTTGTTCAACGTAGGCCAGCCGGACGGTGTCTCCGATACGCATGGTTCCTGAATCAGGTTCTTCCTCGCCGGTGATGAGCCTGAAAAGGGTGGTTTTGCCAGCGCCGTTGGGGCCCACCACTCCGACGATTCCTCCGGGAGGCAGGCTGAATGACATGTTTTCAAACAAAAGCGCGTCACCATAGCCCTTGGATACATCCTCAGCCTCCACCACTACTTTTCCGAGCCTTGGGCCGGGCGGGATATAGATCTGCATCTCTTTTGCACGGCCGGTGCCCTGCTGGGAAAGCATTTCCTCGTAAGCACGGATCCTGGCCCTGGACTTGGTCTGCCTTGCTTTCGGAGACATCCTGATCCATTCCAATTCCCGTTCCAGGGTCTTCTGCCGCCGGGATTCTGCTTTTTCCTCTTTTCTCAGCCGTTCCTGCTTCTGTTCAAGCCAGGAGGTGTAGTTGCCCTTCCACGGGATCCCCCTGCCACGGTCGAGTTCCAGGATCCAGCCTGCCACGTTGTCCAGAAAATACCTGTCGTGCGTGACTGCGATGATGGTGCCTTCGTACTGCTGAAGGTGGCGTTCCAGCCATGCCACTGTTTCCGCGTCAAGGTGGTTTGTGGGTTCGTCGAGCAGCAGGATGTCGGGTTTTTCCAGAAGTATTTTGCAAAGCGCCACCCTCCTGCGTTCACCGCCTGAAAGAACACTTACAGGAGTATCTCCCTCCGGGCAACGCAGGGCGTCCATGGCCATTTCCAGGCGGGCGTCTATGTCCCAGGCATCTGCTGCGTCGAGCTTTTCCTGGACGTCTGCCTGCTGCTGGATCAGCCGGTCCATTTCATCGTCTGACATTGGCTCAGCGAATTTTTCATTTATACTGTTGTATTTTTCCATCAGCTCCATGGTGTCTTTCACTGCTTCTTCCACCACGGTGCGCACCGTCTTTTCCTCGTCGAGCACGGGTTCCTGTTCCAGCATACCCACCGAGTATCCCGGGCTCATGGCAACCTCGCCGTTGTATGACTTGTCAACCCCGGCCATTATGCGAAGCAGAGTGCTCTTGCCTGCCCCGTTTAACCCGACAACTCCGATCTTTGCGCCATAGAAATACGACAGCGAGATGTCTTCTATAATCGGCTTTTTGTTATGATACTTGCTTACCCTGTTCATTGAACAGATGACTTTGTTTGCCTCCTGCCGGCTCATATTAATGCTTCTCCTCTGGATGTTTTTCAGCCTTATTCCGGCATGCTTATTTTTCTTTTGCCTGCATCTGTGTGCTGCCGGTAAAAAATCGCCATGTGGCCGATCATGCCGACCATTTCTGCTCCGGTTTCTTTTTCGATTTCTTCGGAGATGGCCTTTTTCTGATCCTTTTCCTTGAAGTCCTGGAATTTTACCTTGATGAGTTCATGGGCATCAAGTGCCTCGTTGACTGCATCTATCACGGGTGAGGACAGCCCTTTCTGTCCTATGAATACAAGCGGCTTTATACTGTGGGCAAGCCCCCGAAGATGGGTCCTCTGATATCCCTTGAGTTTCTGCAAAAAATTTCCTTCCGGTGTTTTATGCTTTTTCTTTTTGGCGGTTACTGGTTTTGATCTTTTCAGCGTTATTTATTACGGCAACATGTATAACGGATACACGGGGGGTTTTTCAACCGCAATATCAAAAACAAGACAAATGTGGAAAAAATGATTGACAAAAACCTCCTGATACCTTGATTGTCAGGGCACAGACAACTCAGCAGCACCTGATGTCAGCAAAAAGGAGGCTATCTTGGCAAGGCGAACTGTTACACCGGCCTATATAATATTCTACATCCTGTTTCTGCCTGATACATGGCGCATACTGATCGGGATTGCCGCAGCGGCCCTGCTTGATCATTTTGTTACAGGTCCTGACACTGACGCCGTAGGCCGCGCAATAATTTTTATCATGCTGGCTGCAACAGGGTATGCGGCATCAGGCATTCCAGGCAGGTTTATTGCCGGAAAAATTAAAAAATGGATACTGGAAGGCCCGCGTCCGTAAACAGAAATACGTTCCCCGGCAATTCTGCGGCATAATGCTGAAAATAATTGCCCGGGCTGTTACAGACTGCTTAGCTGGCCATTACAACAGGCCCGCTTTTCATCACCTGGCCGGGCAGGCTGCGGCCCAGGATTTTTTCCAGCATCCGGGCAGCGTCAATTAATGCGCAAAGATCCATGCCTGTTTCAACACCCATTGACCCGAACATGAAAACGACATCCTCGGTGGCCAGATTGCCCGCAGCCTGGGGCACGTTGGGGCAGCCCCCGATTCCGCCCAGTGACGTGTCAAACATCGTGATGCCGGCAAGATAGCCTGCGTAAAGGTTTGCTGCGGCAATGCCCCTGTTGTTGTGCAGGTGCAGGCAGAGCCTGGTGTCCGGCAGGTGGTTTCTTATAAAATCCGTCATTTCGGAGATCTGTGCCGGGTTTGCCATGCCAGTGGTGTCACCAAGGGTGATCCTGTCCGCGCCTCCCTTAGCAAGTCTGGCTGCAATGGAGGCTACATCTGATTCCGGTACTTCACCCTGGAAGGGGCAGCCGAATGCGGTGGCGATTGCACCCGACACAGGCACTCCGTATACGGAAGCCAGTTCAAATACCCTGTCTATACCGTCAAGTGATTCGCTGATGCTTCTGCCCACGTTTTCCCTGTTATGTGCCTCTGACGCTGATACAAAAACTATAAGGCGGTCAGCGCCGGCATCCAGTGCGGACCGGGCTCCTTTGGGATTGGGAACCATAACTTCGTGGAGCAGGTTTCCGTGA
>JAWLEU010000165.1:0-5437 GCA_041685965.1 Desulfosalsimonas sp. | reverse complement strand
AAGCACATTGGTCTTGCCGCAAAGAGTGATCTTTTTCTTTTTATTGCGGCTGCGGCAGTAGTCAAACGCGTACCTGATGCAGCGCTCCACTCCCTTGCGGGTGTTTATGGATTCCTGCACCGCCACCTCGTCCGGTGTATTGCGCTTAAGCGTCCCTCCGGCGCCTGCGTAGAGTCCTTCGCTGTTTTCCCGCACCACTACGAAATCAATCTCTTCAGGCCCTTTGTCCTTGATAGGGGTGTAAACTCCTTCGTAGAGCTTTACCGGCCTCAGGTTTATGTACTGATCGAGTTCAAAGCGCAGCCTTAAAAGAAGTCCCTTTTCCAGTATCCCCGGCTTTACATCAGGATGACCTATTGCCCCGAGAAATATTGAATCAACTTTTCTGAGTTCCTCTACGGTCTTCTCGGAGAGAACCTCGCCTGTTTTCATGTAATGCTCGCCTCCGAGGGGATAGCGAACGAAATCAAGCTCGAATCCGTGCTGCTGCGCCGATGCTTCCAGGACCTTGACTCCTTCGTCCACAACTTCCGGGCCTGTACCGTCTCCCGGAATCACCGCTATTTTATACGATTTTCCCATCTGGTTAAACTCCTTGTGATCCCGCTTTGAAAAATTCATTTTATTAAGGCGGGCCGATTTTTCAGGCCGTCAATCAGGCAGATAACCCATTACCGTCGTGCCCGCCCTTACCCTGTCGCCCGGTGAAACAGCAGCCTTCGTGTCTTTCGGAAGATAAAGATCAACCCTGGAGCCGAAACATATCATACCGAAGCGCTGGCCTGCAGTAACTTCCTGCCCCACTGCTGCATTGCATATTATTCTTCTTGCCACCAGGCCCGCTATCTGAACCGCCGCGATCGAGTGTCCGCCGGCGGTTGTTATGATTAACGCACTGTGCTCATTCTTCGTTGAAGCATCCTTTCTGTCTGCAGGCATGAAACGCCCGGGTGAGTAACGGATGTCTTCAATCCTTCCGCTGCAGGGAACCCGGTTTACATGAACGTTGAAAATGTTCATGAAAACACCTATCTGAAGGCAGCTGCCCTCCACAAACCGGTTGTGCTCCATCTGCCGCACGGAAACCACCTTGCCGTCCGCAGCCGATATAACCGCCCCGGCCTCGTCCGGGGTCAACCGGTCGGGATCCCTGAAAAACCAGCATATGAAAAATGTTGCAGCCAGACCAGCAACCGCCAGAGACGCAATACCAACCAGGGCAAATACCAGTGTTGCAAAACCTGAAGCTGCGATAAACGGATATCCCGGCTCAGCAATAGCAAAGGCCGACCTGCTCTGCGGATCGGCCCGGAAAAAACGGCTCATGACCCTTCCCCATCAACTATGTTAAACGCTTTATATTACTGCCTGGAAAACTTTCTGTCAATAATAACCGGACTTATTTTGCGGCACCTGCAGTTGGCAATGGTTTGCGCGCCCGCTCTGCATCAGACCTTCTTATGTAACAAGGCACAAGCCCGGCCGGATCCGGAGCGGCGCCGCTTGCAATCCGGGCATATGCAAGTTCAGCCACAGAACCAGCGCGTATATGCCTGTGAGAATCCGGGGCAAAGGATGCAAGTTCTCCGAGTTCCTGCTTTATGCTGTCCCTGTAAAGCTCAGCACCGGTGCCTGTAAACAGGCAGGGTTTTCCAAAATCCCGGATATCTTTTATGATTTCACCGGCAGAGCATACGCGCGCATCAAGTACCACCTCGTGGCCGGTGCCTGAAAACCGGTATGCTTCTGCGTAGACCTCTGCCTTTCTGGCATCGATTACCGAACACACCAGTCCTGCTGATGCGCGCAACGGGTGTGCAAGTGCAAAAAGCGAACTTACACCGGCAGCGGGCTTCTCATATGCAAGGGCCATGCCCTTGACCGTGGCAATTCCTATACGAAGACCCGTGAAACTGCCGGGGCCCCGGGTGACTCCGTAAGCGTCTATGTCCTTTGCCTCTGTTTCCGCTAAACACAGCACGGAATGGATAAGCTCCATTACGTGCCTGGCATGGGTCTGGTCAAAATCTGCAAAAAATTCAGCCTTCACCCTGCCTTTGCTCATCAATGCTGCGCTGCAGGCTGAAGCCGAGGTATCAACTGCAAGCAGATTCATGAGGCTTTCTCTTGATCCGCCTGCTTTTCAGGCTGCTTTCGCCGGGTTTTTCCCGCGGTTTTTCCTGCAGTTTTCCCGGAGGTTTTTTTTGCCGGCGGCTTTACAAGGTCCTTTCCTATGGCGATTTCAACTGCCTCGTCCAGGGTTCGAACCGCAATGAACCTGATTTTCCGGCGAACGGATTTGGGTATTTCCGAGAGTTCCGGCTTGTTTTTCTCCGGAATAATTATGGTTTTTATGCCGAAGCGCAAAGCACCTATTGCCTTTTCCCGAAGGCCGCCCACCGGAAGCACCCTTCCCCGCAATGATATCTCGCCTGTCATGGCAACGTATTTATCCACAGGCCTTTGGGTAAGCGCGGAGATCAGGGCGGTTGCCATTGCAATGCCAGCAGAGGGACCGTCCTTGGGAATGGCACCCGCGGGAACGTGAATGTGTATATCCGTGCTGTCAAAAAGGTCTTTCTTAACACCCAGCTGGGTACGGTGAGCCCTTGCCCAGCTAACCGCCGCCCTGGCTGATTCCTGCATGACCTCTCCGAGCTGGCCGGTTATGATAAGCTCCCCCTTGCCGTCGAGCAGGGACACCTCAACGTATAGGACCTCACCGCCCACCTGGGTCCAGGCCAGGCCGGTGGATAATCCCACCTGGCTTTCATCCTGGTCAAGTTCCGGGATATACTGTGGCGGGCCGAGATAGGTATGGAGGTTGCCCCTTGTGATCCTGAAAGGGCCATCCTTGCCCTCGGCGAGTTTTCTGGTGGTCTTTCTGCATATGGCGGCAATCTCGCGCTCCAGGTTCCGCAGACCCGCCTCTGACGTGTATTCAGAAATAATCCTGGAAAGCGCGCCGGGGCTTAACGACAGGTCCTTTTCAGTCAGGCCGTTTTCTGAAAGCTGCCTGGGAAGCAGGTAGCGCTGTGCTATCACAGCCTTTTCCTCTTCGGTGTAGCCCGGCATCTGGATTATTTCCATCCTGTCGAGAAGGGCGGGAGGGATTGTGTCTGTCATGTTGGCGGTGAGAATAAAAAGCACGTTTGACAGGTCAAAGGGCATGTTGACGAAATGATCGCTGAAATTGGTATTCTGTTCAGGGTCCAGGGCCTCTAAAAGCGCCGATGAAGGATCGCCCCTGAAATCCATGCCTATTTTGTCTATCTCGTCCATCATGAATACCGGGTTGTTGGAGTCGCAGTATTTTAAACCCTGCAGGATTCTGCCCGGCATAGCTCCGATGTATGTGCGCCGGTGGCCTCGTATTTCAGCCTCGTCTCTGATTCCGCCAAGAGACAGGCGGAAGAACTTTCTGTTCATTGCATCGGCTATTGACTGTCCCAGGGAAGTCTTGCCAACCCCGGGCGGCCCGACAAAGCACAGGATCTGCCCTTTCTTTTTGGGGTTCATCTTGCGCACGCTAAGATATTCAAGTATCCTGTCCTTTACCTTTTCAAGGCCGTAGTGGTTTTCATCCAGCACCGACTTTGCATGCGGGATATCTATCACGTCCTTTGTGGATCGGCTCCAGGGCAGATCCACCAGCCAGTCCAGGTAAGTGCGGACAATTGTGGCCTCAGATGAGTCCGGATGCATCTGTTCTAAGCGCTTGACCTGCTTTTCCGCCTCCTTTGCAGCATCCCTTGGCATCTTTGCCTTTTTAATGCGCCTGCGGTATTCTTCCACCTCTGCGGACCTGTCATCCTGCTCGCCCAGTTCCTTGTGTATGGCGCGTACCTGTTCGCGTAAGAAATAATCCTTCTGATTTTTTGAAATTTCATCGCGCACATTGGACTGTATCTTTGCCTGCACGGTTGACAGCTCCACCTCGCGGGCCAGGTAATTGTTAACCTGGTTGAGCCTGTCTATGGGATCTTCGATCTCTAAAAGGCCCTGGGCCTCTTCGGTTTTGAGCTTTAGGTTCGATGAAACCAGATCCGCAAGTTTGCCGGGGTGCTCGATTTCTTCTAAGAGCATGCCGATTTCGCCGGTATACTCGCCCTTGATGTTTAATATCTTTTCGCAGTTTTCCCTTACATTTCGCATCAGGGCCTGGTGTTCAACGTCAATGTTTTCCACCTGGACATCCCGGGCAACCTCAATGGATACGCGGTAAAAACTCTTTTTGTTTATGAATCTTTTGACCCTCGCCTTTTCAATTCCGTGGACCAGGACCTTGAAATGTCCGTCCGGCAGCTTGAGCATCCGAAGGATCCTGCATACGGTTCCGACGCGGTAAATCTCCTTGGGCCCGGGATCTTCGGCCATTGGATCTTTCTGGGCTGCAAGAAAGACCAGACGGTCATCCTGCATGGCATCCTCTATTGCCCGCATGGACCGGTCCCGCCCGATGTAGAGGGGCAGCACCATATCAGTGAAAACAACTACATCGCGCACAGGCAGTATGGGAAGCTGGGCGGGTATGTCGATGTCTCTTTCTTCGCTGTCGTCGATGTATCTAATGATATCTTCTTTATCTGTTTCAGCCATTATTGCTCCTGAAAAATTCTTTAATATCGGTTTTTTTATTATCCGGAAAAAATGGTTTGCCTACGAATAAATCAATCACTGCTTAAGAGTCAATAGCCTTGTGACTGAAGAATCAATTTGTTGATTACGGGATTTGTATGCTAAAAGGACTGAACTTGTATTCACCCTTATTATTGAGCAAGGTGCCGGCCATGTCAAACCCGATTATGTGGTTTATCATATTTTGTGCCGGGCTGTGTGTAGGCAGTTTCTTAAACGTATGCATAAGCCGGGTTCCTGAGGGCCTCTCTATCGTGAGACCCGCTTCAAGATGCCCGTCCTGCGGGCATGTTCTTCGGTTTTATGACAACATACCGTTAATAAGCTATTTGCTGCTCGGCGCCAGGTGCCGAAGCTGCCATGTTTTTATAAGCCCCCGTTATCCTGCGGTAGAATTGCTGACCGGCGCAATGGCGGTTTTTGTTTTACTGAAATACGGGCCTGATATTTCTGCTCTTATCTATTTCTTTTTTATCTCCTCTCTTATAGTTGTAACTTTTATCGATATAGACTACCAGATTATTCCTGACAAAATCAGCCTTGCAGGAATCGCAGCCGGCCTGGCCGTATCTCCCCTGCTTTCGCAAATAACGTTTACTGAATCCTTAATCGGAGCAATTTCCGGCGGCGGAAGCCTGTTTGCTGTAGCCATGGGCTATTATCTGTTAACAGGCAAGGAGGGCATGGGAGGCGGAGACATTAAGCTGCTGGCAATGATCGGTGCTTTTACAGGCTGGCAGGGCGTAATTTTTACTGTTTTTGCCGCCTCTGCCACGGGCACGGTCATCGGGCTTGTGCT
>JAWLEU010000164.1:0-5465 GCA_041685965.1 Desulfosalsimonas sp. | reverse complement strand
TTTCGGGCCGGGACCGGGGGATACTCGTGTTTGAAAACACAAGCGAGGTAATCGCCGCGGAAAACATCCTTAAAAGCAAGGGCTGGCAGATCCGCGTCATGGGACCGCCCCCTGAGATACGCACAGGATGCGACCTGGTTATTGAATTTCCGCTAATCTCAGGGCTGGAGATCATCAGGGCGCTGGAGGCAGAATCAGTGTGCCCCTTGAAGTCAGTGCCTGTATCAGACGGACTGCTTGAGCCGGTAAGCATCTTTTTTACAAGGGATTACGGAGATTTCCTGATGATCCAGGCAGCAAACATGAAAATCACCGTGAACAAGACGGACCTGACAGTGGTAAATATTTCAGGCGGCGGGTGTCCTGACGTGCCGTATCTGGCAGCACAAATGGTGGGATGCCGGCTCGATAAAGCCCCTGAGCCGAAAAACATCGGCCATACCCTTTGCGGATACTCGCTGCAGCTTGCCTTGGAGGAAACGAGGCGCAGATGTTTGTAGTAGTCGGAACCGTGCCGGATGAATCTTTCCCGCTGGTTTGCGCGCCCGTGGCTGTTTCCGGGCGAAAGCTGCTTGCAGAAAAGCACCCGGTGCCTGTAAACCGCGGAACTCCGGCTCTGCTGGCAAGCGCGGCAAAAGTGTGCGAATTTTTCGGCTCTGACATGCCGGTTGCCTGTCTTGCAGGCGATATCGGCAGGGGCGGCGGCAGCAGGAAGCTGTATGCGCATCTGGAGGAAACTCTTTGTGAGAGTCAATATGTCAGCCTGACCTTTCATTACATACAGCCTGACGTGGACTGGCACAACAGGGTGTTGTTTGCAATCGAGGACATGGAAAAAAGGCCGGTGCTCATAGCGGATGCAGGGTTTATGTATGCGGCAAAAATGAGCGGCCAGGCAGGCTCCTATGACGTGTTTACTCCTGATATCGGGGAGCTTGCTTTTCTTGCAGACCCTTCAGCCCCGCATCCTTTTTACACCAGGGGATTTATATTCCATGAGCCGCACCGCACCGAGGAGCTGATCGCGGCCGCTTATGCGCATGACAATGCGCCTTTATGCCTTCTTGTAAAGGGTGAAAAAGACATTATCGCGGATTCAAAAGGTATCCGCCAAACCGTGAGCAGTCCAGTGGTTCCTGCCATGGAGGCCATAGGCGGCACAGGCGATATTATCACCGGCCTGGTTGCCGCACTGACCGGGATCGGCTATGAGCCGGCTACAGCGTGCGCGCACGCATGCCGAATCAGCCGCCTGGCAGGAAAACTGGCAGCACCTGACCCCGGCACCCAGGTAATCGATATAATCGAGCAAATCCCGAATGCCCTGAAACAGTTTTATAAAGAAAAATGACTTCAAAAGATTATTCGGCCAAAATAACACCTGATATGACGGTGCTTTACGTTGTAAGCCGGTGGCGGCAGACAGAGAAGGTTTTCCGGTCTTATGACCAGACAGCAGGCGAATGCATCTGCTGCAACGCCCTTTTTGATACGCTCTCAGATGCGGCCGCCAGATACAGCCTCGACCTTACCGCACTGATTCGGGACCTGAAAGAAGCTTCAGGTGAGACCTGAAAAATATTTCAATAAATTTATCAGCAAAAGGAGATCCTGTTATGTTTCGTTCTTGTGCCTCAGTTGTCTTCTGTTTACTTTTGACTGCTTTCTGCATTTCTCCGGCATGGGCCGGGTCATCAGGTTTGTCTGATCTTGATGCAATCCTAACGGACCTGCTTTTTGACCCCCAGACCTCGGGCGGGCTGCTGCTGTCTCTGCCTGAACCTGCAGCATCAAATTTGCTGGGGATCTTGCGGGAACAGGCTATTGATGCCGGGATCATCGGTGAAGTCAAAGGGCCGCACACCTGCGGAGCGCTTGAGATTCTTTATTGAGCAAATGAACCTGATCGGACCTGCCCTTGGCTTTACTGTTCCGGCCTGTTTTTTGAACCGCTCACCAGGAAGGGCGGATAGGTGTCATCAAGGTAAGGCTTTTTGTTCCGCCCCAGCCTGATACCCTCCAGTACGGCCTTATCTGAGCAGTTAAGAATAACGTGCATCAGTTCGCTGCCCCTCAGCAAGCCGAGACTGCCCGAGATTGCCGCGATCTCGTCGAATCGGTCTATAGGGTCTTTGCGGATTGCGCCGCCTGCGATTACAACAGGGACCGTTTCGCCGGAGTGGATTAGTGCGGATCTGCTTGGAGTCGAGTGATCCGCCGTGATCACTGCCAGCAGGCCGCTGTTGTTTTCGAGGGCGTCTATAAGGCCCGCAAAACCGGAGTCAAGCGCGCCTATTGCCGCTGTTTTGGCAAGGGGGTCGCCCTTGTGGGATACATCGTCAGGCACCTTGGTATGTACGTGGATAAAATCATGGGTTTTATCATCCAGGGCGGTTCTTATCCGGTCGGACAAATCTTTGCCTGGATGGGCAGTATCCACGGATTTTATGAAATCAAATCCAAGCTCTTTTGCAATTCCTTTGTAAACGCCCCCGGTGGCGATTAGTGCCGGAGAAAATCCCCATTTTGCGGAAAACGGCTCCTGAATTATTCTTCTCCCGCTTCGCTGGGTCAGCAGAAAATTGGCTTGTATGGAAGAATTGTTTACCGGGGGCATGTGCTTTAGCCGGTAATGGCACCAGGTTAGGTACTGGTTCATGGCCTCTGCGGTTTTTGCGGCCCGCTTCGGTTCCCGGGTTTCTGCCAGGGCATCGACCCGACCCACCGGCATGCCCCTTAGGATGGGGTCGGAATCCGAGATATCAGGTGATACGTCTCCGCTGACAACGAGAATGGCGTCGTTTCGACCTGTATGATGAAGATTAAATGATATTCCATCGTATTCATATGGAGTAAGCCGCTGGTAAATAGGCCTCAAATCCCGGCGGTCACCGGTCACTTCATCCCGCCCGCATTCCAGCTTCAGGACATTGTCTTCAAAAAAGCCGGCTTTGGAAAGGTGTGCCAGCACCAGAATATCAGCATCATCAAACTCCACGTTTTCTCCGACCGCTTCGAAAAGTCCCCTTCCCGGAAAATCGGCCCAATCATAGCCGAACATAAGAAAATGGGCTGTTTCACTGGGAAGGCATCGACCGGGGGCAATGGCGTGGAATATGCCGTTGCTTCCCTTTTCCGAGAGCCGGTCCAGGTTTGGCGTATCTGCTGCAGCCAGCGGGGTTTTGTGGCCGAGCTCAGGATAAGTTCTATCCCCAAGTCCGTCCAGAAGCACCAGGATTACCTTCATATTGCCGTACAGTCACATTAAGCCGTTTTCAGCCGGCACTTAAGACGGGTTTGACGATTTGCCCGCCCGGCACCGGTCCATTATATCTCTGGCGATCTTTTCGTGATCCGGGATGCGATTTTCAAGGCAGGCGCTGATGACAGATTCTGCGACAGGTCCGGCAAAATTGTTGAAAAATCGGGTCAGTTCCGCGGTACGGATACCCACTTCACCTGTTGAGCGCTTGTAGTTGCCTGAAAAAACGCAGCCCGGCTGATCCTTGCCCCGCTTCCAGTGTGTTTCCAGTATCTCTGTTATGTTTTGATCGTCTGTTATGTCAGCTATGGGAAGATCGAGTATTACACCGAAGGTATTTGCAAACCTGCGATAAAAATCAATTGCCTCCGGAACCTGGTTTATTTTTATCGATCCGCTGTGCGATTTTCTTTCGCCTGCTATTACAGGAACATTTCCAAGCATTTTGGCAAGAGGTATTCGTACAGCGTGCAAATAAAGATGGCATCCGGTGCAGGGCGTGTAATGCCCGAAGGTATCTATCAAATCCGGAATGAATCGCCCGTTTAAAGCGCGCCAGAATGCAGGCGATCCCACAACCAGCAGTGGATGAATCCTGATTTCAGGTAGCCGCCGGGTCAACCTGTTTACCGCCTCTTCAACATTGCTCCAGGAGCCGTACTCGGTTCCTGTATAGGCATAAACCGGCAGCAGGTTGCCGTAACCGTTTCTGGACGATGCTTCCACGGCTGCAGCCACACTGTCCCGACCTGCGATTTCCACAATGGCCAGATCATTCATGCGCCGATAAGCGGATAACTGTTTTTCAGGCAGCATCCATTCGGGAGGCCGGGCTATTGTTTCGGGCTTATCCCTGAAAACAAGGCTGAGCATGTCCCCGCGGTCTTTTGTTAATTGCTTGCCCATCATTAAATAAGCATCCATATAGCATTTCACGACATGTTTGAATATAAAAAATCAGTGCTTCTGCACCGCAGCCATTTGCAGGGCCGCACCTTCCAGGTAACCTTCGACTACACGCCTGGTTTTGATCAAGCCTTCCTTTTCCCTGATTTCCAGGGTCCACCAGCGGCAGTCCGCATCTGAAAGAACATCGAGGCGATTCTCGATATCCGTAACATTTTCAGGGGGTATGTGGCCCAGTCCTTCGATTTCGTCATGGTATACATGCGCATTACAGATACGGTTCATGTGCGGAGCAGCAAAATCCTCGCATTCGTACTGCTGTGTATGCACGGCCTCGCATGCACGGGCATGGCCGATATCAAGTGTCACCCAGGCACCGCTAAGCCGGATGAGCTTTTCAAACAGATTAGGCTTTGCCGTCCATCCCCAGGCCAGGTTCTCTAAGCATAGCAAAACGTTTCGTTTACTGCCGTAGCGGACCAGATCATTCAAGCGGTGGATTGTGCCCTCCCATGACAGCATCCTGGTCGAATCCCTGCCAAGGCCCACATGAATTGTCAGGTATCGACCCCCGGCTTTTGAAACCAAGTCGATGATACGCCGGAAAATTTCCATGGCACGCTTTTGTTCAAAAGGGTCTTCATGCCCTATATCCAGCCGGGAAAACGGGCAGTGATAACGGACCTCAAGAGGCTCAAGCTTTTTTATGCGCTCCAACCAGCCGGCCTGCTCACTGAATGTTTCCGGTATGTCCGCCATGTCAAATGACCAGTCTATACCGCCAAACCCGTGCTCGAGAGCGAAATTCCGGAGCACTTCAACATCCTCGATAAAATTACACATGGCAAGCCTGATAGCGCCATTTTCGTTTTTGTACATGATTTTGCTTTGAATTTCCTTGTCACCTTGAAAATTTTCCCGAATAACACCAGTGGTGTTCAAAAAAATACTTCACGTTTATAATACCTAATCGCACCCTGTTTCAAATTGCTAATATCGATGGCTATTATAAAATTAATAGTTTTTCTCTATATAGACTATTGCGCGTATTATCGTGAATTTTAAAAACGGATGAGAAGTTGACAGAATCGTAAAAAGTAAGTTTTTAGATGGCGCCGTAAAAGGTTTAAGATCAAGGCTTGCGCGATTGCGAAGAATGCAGCGTACTTAGCCGTACGTGAAATTCTGAGGAATCGCGCGTAACGCAGATATTGGACTTCCAAGGAAGCCCAAGGTCGGGATCGGTTTTTGATGCGACATTGAGCGCTTGCGGTCAGGAGCGAAAAAACTGATCCCG
>JAWLEU010000163.1:0-5515 GCA_041685965.1 Desulfosalsimonas sp. | reverse complement strand
AGGAAGTGTTCCGAGGCGAAGGGTCTTTAAAATAAGGTTTTCAACGTCTATTTTTTTCCTGCGGCCGACGGAAGACCCGGTGTCAGAGACTTTTCCGCCCTCGCCGTGGAAGGCTGCCATGTCTTCAGGCCCTGTATCATCAGGTCTGCTTAGCATCCTGCGTGCCCTTCTGTCCGCACTGATCCGGAAAAGCTCGTATACAAAGGGGTCATTTAAATCATTGTACTGGAACCTGTAACTGACAAACTCTTCAGCTTTCCTCCTGATATCTTCCGGGACAAACGGTTCCGATTCCGGCGCCATGTCTCCGCCTTCAGGCGACCTGACCCGAAGTTCGCCAACACCCCAGATCTTGAATATCCTGATGAGTTTTTCAGTTACCTCCTGGCCGGACGGGGCCAGAAGGCGGCCGTTTTGATCCTTGACATCCATGGCCAGGATCATGCCTTCGGCCAGGTTATGAGGACTTATCTTTTCCATTTGTTTTAAGCTTTTCTTCCCTTAATAAATCGTAGCCTTCGTTGATCAGGGCCATTGCCCGCTTGCTGCCGCCCTTGTCCGGATGAAACCTCCTGGCCATGCACCTGCGTTTCCATGCAAGATCTGCTGCCTCATCTATTACCGAATCAAGATTAAAAAGGTTTCTAAACGCCTCTGACCTCTTTTCCGGTCCGAGCTTCTGGATATCTTCCAGAAATGTCGGAGAAAGATTTTCTATATAAAGCTCGAACCTTCTTTTGCTTATTTCCTCGCGCAGCTGATGGTTTGTTACATACCTGACCACGAACTCGAGGATGACTCTTTTCTCAAACCTGCTAAAGCGCCCCAGTGCTTCGAACTGATCCATGTTGTCGGTATCCCTTAGCCACAGAATGCAGCATTCACTGCTTGCCTCGCTCCAGGTTACCTTGAACCTGTAGTTGTCAACAGCAATTTCTGTAAGGGTTTCGTCGTGGCAATACTGATTCATTTCAAACCCTGCCGCGGCCTACACCTGCGGGGCACCTGACCCCTGGGATTCAAACATTTCGAGAAGGGGCGATTCCGCCGCCCCGGATTCGGTTAAATTAATTATCTTTAACAGGTCTTCTGCTCCAAGGTCAAATTCCGCGGCAAGCTCTTCTTCAGGCTTATTAAACCCGTTTCCCCCACGGCCCAGTCCGCCGGCATTCACCACAAGATCCGCCAGACTGCAGATCCGCACCACCTCCTGTATTTTACCGTTTGCACCTTCCGGGCTGTGATGCCAGCGGATCACTGACGTGACATCCTCTGAAAGGTTCCATGTCCTGGCCAGCCATGCGCCGGCCTGGGCGTGATCCACACCCAGCACCCTGAATTCCGCTTCTGTAAGGGGAATCTGCTGCTTTCTGCTCATTTCCAGCGCTTCCATGAACAAATCATGGAAATGCTGTTCAAATATAATCTTGCCGATGTCATGCAGCAGGCCGCACAGGTGCAGCGCATCCTTGTCGATTTTAACCGGTGCCTGCAGTCCGGCTGCCTGCCTGTTTACAACTTCGGCTGCAACGCCGGTGCATATGCAGTGCTTCCAGAAGCCCGCCCTGTCAAACCTGGCTCCGGCAGAAGGCGGAAATGTTGAAAAAACAGCGGCTGACATGGCGATATTGGTCACTGCCCGGAAGCCCAGCCGAACAATGGCTCTTCTCAAAGACATGGTCTCCCTGACTCCGAGATAGATAGATGAATTTACCACCTTCATTATCCTTGCCATGATTGCAGGGTCGTCCTCGATGATCCCCGCGATCTGCTCCACATCAACTTCCGGATCCTGCAGAGCGTCTGCAAGGTTTTCAATAACCGCAGGGAGCGTGGGCAGATTGTTTATTGACTCCAGGCGCTTTATCAACTCACGTTGCATAATAATCAGTCGCTTTCATATTTTTTGTCAGGGCCAGTGGGATTATCCCTGACCCGCTGAACGGCCTTGTGCAGTGCATCGCTGATCTGCTCATCGGTAACCGGTTCTTTTAAAACAATGGAAAAACCCTGTGTGTACCTTGAAGGCAGCAGATTGAGCGCCAGGGCATATATATCCTGAATATTTATAACATCCTGTGAAAAATCAGGATAACTTTGCAGAACCTGCCCCATCATATTTATGACCCGCAGCTCGTTTCGGTTCCTTATACCGCTCAAATCCACCGAATTATACTGATACTTATTCGCTGTTTTTTTGCCGTTGCCCATATTGCCCCCCTTATTTGAAGCCGCAGTTTTTATCCATTGTTCTTATCATTTACGTATGCCACGACTTTTTCAGGTATTGCGGACAGGGAAAGTACGCTTTGAGCCGCGCCGAGGCTTATTGCTTCTTTGGGCATACCGAAAACCACGCTGCTGTGCTCGTCCTGGGCTATGGTATGGGCGCTGCTGTTGCGCATCTCTAAAAGCCCGGAGGCACCGTCCTTTCCCATGCCCGTGAGAATGACCCCGACTGCGTTTCTGCCCGCGGCCCTTGCCACTGACTTGAACAAAACCTCAACGCTCGGCCTGTGCCCGCAGACAAGCGGACCCGTTCTTGTCTGAACATAGAATTTTGCACCGCTGCGCTGCAGAAGCATATGATAGTTGCCAGGGGCTATAAGCGCGGTGCCGGGCACAACCGAGTCATTGTTTCTCGCCTCCCTTACCTCGATGCTGCATAACTGATTCAGCCTCTGTGCAAGGGAAGCGGTAAACTGCTCCGGCATATGCTGGACTATCACTATCGCAGGGCAGTTGCCGGGCATTTTCGTAAGCACCTCCTGGATAGCCTGGGTGCCGCCGGTTGATGCGCCTATGGCGATCACCGTATCTGTCATCTTCGCCTGGGTGATCCTTATCTGGGGTTGAACACCAGCTGCCGCAACCCCGGACGGGCGACTCCCGTCCACCTTTGCACGCGCCGCGGCGCGGATCTTTTCTATAAGCGCCTCTGACATGTCGTTTACAGAAAGCGAAGAGCCCGGTTTGCACATCACGTCCACCGCGCCCGCGTTCATTGCCTCCACCGCAAGCTCCCCTCCCGTGGGAGTCAGCGAGGAGACTATTATAACCGGAATGGGATAATGCTTCATAAGTTTTTTTAGAAAGGACAATCCGTCCATCCTTGGCATTTCCAGGTCAAGCAGCACCACGTCGGGCTTGAATTCCAGGATCTTGTCCCTTCCAACGTAAGGATCCGGGGCGGTGGCCACTATTTGAATATCTGCTGTATGTGAAAGCTCCCTTGACAACACCTGGCGCACAATGGCCGAATCATCGATTATAATCACTTTTATCATCAGGATAAATCCGATTTTATAATATTTTAAACCAAATCAGCTCACTGCCGCACTGCAACCCTTGCCATGAAAGGAGATTCATCCACCAGAAGCCGTATGTAGCGGCCCTCGGATGCCATTTCCGCCCACTGCTCATCTGAAACCTTACTTGTTTCAGGTATGGAAAGGTCAAAAACCTCGTCTGTGCCGAATTTTTCCGCAAGAAAGTATCCGCAGGCAACATTTAAAACCTCTGTCAAAGCGTTTTCTCCCGCGCCTTCCGGAAGCTCCTGCTGCTCCAGCCCAAGGATGTTTTCGGCAAGCTCATCACAGATTTCCGCAGGTGCAGCTACTTCCAGGATACCTTTTTTATCACTGCCGGTAAATCCAATCTCCGCCAGGAGGCAGGGGCAAAGGCCCTTGTCCTCCTCCGGCTCATCGCCGTCTTCTTCCACGAACATGAATGCAAACTCCTCGAACACAGAGGAAAAAACCTGCAGCAGAATTTCATTTTCACTTGTTTCCATGATATGACTCCATGCCTTTAATGCAAAAGATCCTTTACCACCCGGGCGAACTCCTCGGGAACAAAGGGTTTCTGAAGATAAGCCTTGACGCCCATCTCCTTGAGGGTATCTATGCGCTGCCTGCTTCGCTCCGTGGAAATTACCACCACAGGCACCTCGGAAAGCAGATTTCTTCTGCTCATTTCCTCGATCATCTCAATTCCGTTCATCTCGGGCATATTGATGTCTGCAAACACGATGTCTATCCAGTGCTCCTCGAGCTTTTCCAGGGCCTGCCTGCCGTTTTCGGCAAAATAGTATTCACTTATGTCCAGGTCGGTAATGCTCAGGGTCTTTGCCACCATTTTCCTGATGATCACTGAATTGTCGACTATTAACACGTTGTAGCCCATTGTTTTTACTCTCTGTTTTGCTACGTTAAAATATTTTCCAGCGCCCGCATGCGGTCCAGTGTTTTGCTGGCTGTATATTCCAGGTGCCTTTTTTTAAGCCCCAGTGCTTTTACCGACTCGCCGGACACATTGAAATTAAGCCCGTATATACCTGTTCCTATGCCTTCCGAAAGTGCAAGCATGTCAGCAAGGTGAACCAGGTAGACCAGGGACTGATGCTGCCCTGCACTGTCAGGGTCATGGTGCCACCTGACAGAATCCACTGTTTCACCGCCGAGCTGCCACCTGGAAAGCACCCGTGCGCCCGCCTCTGCATGCGATATCCCGAGGACCTCCTGCTCTGCCTTGTCAAATGAGATGGCCTGCTCTTCTATTATTTGTGTGAACCTGTCATGCTGCTCTTCTATGAAGGGATCGAGCATCAGTATGCCAAGATCATGGACCAGCCCCGCGGTAAAAACAGTGTCAACATCTTTCATTTCCAGTATGCCGGCAAGCTCCTGGGCTGCTACAGAAGTCCAGATGCTGTGGCGCAGAAGGTCGCGGCCCTCAAGTCCATAGCCGGGAAGGGAGGTTACAAGCCTGGGCGAAACAGCCAGGGAAAGCACAAGCTCGAAAATCCGGCGGGTTCCCAGCCTCACCAGGGCTGCCTGAAGGGAATTCACCTCCTGGGCGGCTCCGAAATACACGGAATTGGCAAGCTTTAACACATTTGCAGTCAGGCCTGGATCATACTGGACCGTTTCCTTTATGGTTTTAAAGTCCACGTCAGGATCATCCAGACTGCTTAAAAGACTCCGGCACAAAGGAGGCATCTCGTCAAAGCCGTCTATGTGCTTTTCGATTCGCTCAAGGTAACTCATAGTAAACGGTTTCACCCCCTGATTTGATTGAAAACCTGCCGGTTGCCATCTCCAGGCCTATTGTCCTGGACCTGTTGCCCCCAACTTCCTGGACGTGCATGAGCAGGCCGTTTTTCCAGAGGATCTTTCTGAGCACGGTGAAATTTCTCTCACCTATTTTAAAAACCCCCTGGCTGTCGAGCACCTGTGAGCCTCCTGCCACGTTTACAACTGCCCTGGCCTTTCTCATGCCTGCCTCGTAAAGACAGGTCAGCATCTGCTGCATTCCCGTATCCACGAACATGTAAGGCCTGTTTTTCGCCTTTTCCCGATCCACCTTGGAAAGAGGAAGCATGCAATGAATCATCCCGCCGATCCTTAAGGCCGGATCATAGATGGCCACACCTATGCACGAACCCAGGGAATAGGTAACCAGGGTATCATTCGGGTTGTCCGAAATCCGCATATCTGCAATGTCTACTACAACA
>JAWLEU010000162.1:0-5544 GCA_041685965.1 Desulfosalsimonas sp. | reverse complement strand
AGCCGGGCGGCTCATTCCATAAAAGGGGCCTCGTCCAATCTGTCAGCTCTCCGCCTCAGCCGCGTTTCCGCCGACCTTGAAAGGGCTGCAAATCAAAACAGACTTTCCCGGGCCGCGGAGCTTTTTGAGTTGATGGAAACCGAGCTTGAAAATTTCGTTAGCGAGTTGAAGCGTCAGGTTCTGGATTGATTCGTGCCGTATGTCTCAAGGCAGGGGCCGTTGGGCCAGGGCTTTTTTCTGGACCATTGCTGGGGAAACATGCCGTAAAACGCCCGGTCGAAAACAAAGGACAAAAGAAAGTGTGCGTCAGTTGTCTCTGAGAGAAAGTCTGCGGCATGATCCAGATGCTCCTGCCGATATTTGAAGCGCGCGATCCTGGTGAGCGCCTGGAGGGCTTCATCCGGGGCGGAAGAGGAGCTCGATTTTGCGGCACGGCGTTTTTTGACGGTTTTTACAACCTCTGCGTGAGAAGCCTTCAGGATTTTTTCCCTGTAAGGTGTGAGCACCCGGATTTTATCCAGCCATGATGCATTGATCTCCTGGAGGAGGTGTTTTTCCTTTTCCGCTTCTAGTCTTAGAAAATCTTTTATATGACGGGGCAGGTCCATTTCCAGGCAAGCAAGTCTGCCTGAGTACGAACGGGTATTTTCCCTGAACTCATCTATGGCCGATTCCCAGAACCTGCCGGATACGGTTTTGTAAATGGATATGTAGTTGTTTGCTGCCCCCGGGCCGCGTCTTTTGGCCCGCATTATTTCAGGCATCAGTCTGGCGGTTTTTGAAAACAAAAGCCTGCCGGTGATTACGTTGAACATGATGCCCACAGCCGCGTACCAGTCCTGCAGCCTGAAAATCCTGCCGAGTTGTCCGGGGTATAGCGCATCGAGCAGTTTGTTCGGAAACAGGTGCGACGGGGTCGCATACGCGGGCGTTCCGGCAAGCAGCGGCTGGCCCGGTGTCCGGCCGGGATCGAAACATACTGCGGTTTCAAGGTCTATGAGCCCGAAGCCGTAAGCTTCCGGGTCTGCAAGTATGTGGTCGGCGGCGTCAAGATACCTGTCAATGTACATGTTGTCCGGTTTCAGATCTCTCAGGGCCAGGTTGCGCTCGCTGAGCTTGCAGAGAAGCCCCAGCACGTTTGTTATGATACCCTTTATCCGTGCCCGGTTGGTGTCAAAATTTTTCTGCCTTACCCTGTTGTGGACTGTACGGTATATTTTCTCAACACTCTGCCTGTGCTCACTTATCACTCTGCCTGCATGGGAGCCAAGTTCTTTGCCGAACTGCTTGGCAGCTCCTTTTTCCTCGATATCCGGCTGGATCCCCGCCAGAAAGCAGAAGAACCATTCCCGCCATCTGTATTCGGGTATGTAGAGGTCTTCAGCATATTTTTTCCCAAGAAGCCTGGCCTTGTCATCATAGCAGGAAAAAATGTTTCTGAGCTCAAGGTAGACAGGGTAGTTTTCCTCTCCGTAGAGGGCTTCGAATGCATCCGGGTCTTCAAAAGCCTCGGGCAGGTTTTTGATTATGTCGTTTCTCACCCGGTCCTTGAGGGTGTGCATGTAATCCACAACCCTGTTGAAAAAAAGGTGCTGGGAAAGGTTCATGAAAAACACGAAACTTCCGCCTATTTTTAAGTACTGCTGCAGGCCCGGACGCCTGGTGAGCTGGTTGATATAGGCATCTTCGGTGTCCTCTGCTGAACCGGTATCTGAAAATTTAAGAAAGGGAACCATTTTTAAAATGGCTGACAGCCTGGGAAACACGCACGAGATGTCCGGGGAGAGGCGGTTTACTATCCGGTGTTCCCGCCTGATGTATTTGAGGTATTCCGAAAAATCGGTTATGGAACGGGGCGGTATTTTGATCACCAGGGCGTCGTCGTAAATCACCTTATAGCAGGCGCTTTTGCTGCCGACCTGTTCTCCTATGGGCTGGACGCTCATTCTTCTTTTCTTTTTACGGCCCCCGCCTTTTACCGTGAATTCATAAATAGCTGTTTTGGCCGTGTCCTCTGATACAAGAGCGGCCTCTGCAACATCCGGCTCAATGCCGGGACCCAGGGTCTGTACCACGAAAAGGTCGAGGAAGAAGTTTGTGATATGCTTTATGTCAGAGCGGGATTTGGCCATTACGATCCGAACTATGGGGTGACAGGACAGATTTTTTTAAGATAGCTTTTTGTCCTCTGCCGAGTCAACGATATTTTCATGTTGATTTTCCGGGCGAACCGGCCTATATAAATTTCGTGTAACCGGTTGAATATTGAACTCAATCCCTCGTGTACGACACAGTTGCGCTCAACGCGTCCAAAGCCGGATATGAAAGGTCAAAATGCCATACATTATTTTAAAGCATGACGGTAAAAAGTTAAAGACATATCGTTTAAACCCATCAGGCAAGGTCAGGATAGGGCGGGCTGAAAACAATGAAATAGCAATACCCGACACGGCAGTGTCAACGCTTCACGCGGAGATCGAGCCGGAAGACGAGCATTTTTACCTTACGGATTTCAACAGCAGAAACGGTACATTCGTAAACAAGGAACTCGTGATTTCAAGGCGACTGGCCCACGGAGACGTAATCTCTCTAGGCAATCATTCCCTGATTTTTGCCTACGGAAAAGATGAGAAAAAGCCTGCCTCCTATAAAGACCAGGGCCATCAGGCTACCATGCAGCTAGATACCGAGGAGCACAGGGCGCGTCTGGCAAGAAGCGTGGCAGGATTCGCGGAACAGGAGGAAAAAGAGGCGGATCCCGCATTGCTCAGCTTTTTATCCGGCAGCAGCGAACCCATGAGCCTGGAAGGCAGGGAAATCTTTATAGGAAAAGACGCCGGCTGCGATATCCGGGTACGGGGATGGCTGGTGGGCAAAACCGAGGCAAAGATAGAAAAAAGAACCGAGGGATATTACCTTTGCCCGGTATCGAAAAAACCAAGAATAAAGCTGAATTACCAGCCGGTTAAATCGGATGTCATGCTCAGGGAATTCGACGTAATCGAAGTCGGCGATACAATGATTCAGTTTCACTACTAGGAAAAGACCCGGTTGATCCTCATATGAAAAAAGATTCTCTGTATAATGCGGCATCAGGTTTTGCAAGGCGTTATGAACTGGGTCTGTGGGTTCTGATTCTTCTGATAGCCGCAGTGCTTGTTGTAACCGCCGCAAAAGCCTTTGCAGGCAGAGCCGGTATTACGGGAATGCTGCCGTCTGCCGCAGGCCTGGTGCTGCTGTGCGCGCTGACGTGGCTCCTGTACGCTTTGTTTATAAACCCTGCCAAACAAATGCTCGGCTACATGGCCATGCGCAAACGATCCGGTGCGGCAGGGACAGGAGCAGTCATGGAGGCCCCCAGGCACTGGCGTCCCTGGTTTAACCTGTTATCACGAATTTTCCAGCGACTTGACGAGATGGAAAATCGCGTGGCCGAATCACGCCTGGATCAGAGACTTGAAAAGAACCTGCTCCGGCGGTTTTCATGGGTTTTTGAGCGCAATGAGATCCTTGCCCAGGAGCTTAAGGCAAAAAACGAGGCCCTGGAAAAGGAAATCGAGGAGCACAAGCAGACCACCCGCGAGCTCGAACGTCACAGGGACAATCTCGACGAGATGGTAAAGGAGAGGGCCGCGGACCTTATGCGTACAAACGAGCAGCTGCAGGCCGCCATAGAAGAAGCCCGCATGCATGCAAAAAACGCAGAAGAGGCCAACCGCGCCAAAAGCCAGTTTCTGGCAAACGTCAGCCATGAGGTTCGCACACCCCTGAATGCGGTTCTCGGTTTCACGGACATGTTGATAGACACCAGCCTTAATGATACCCAGCTCGATTTCGCAAGAACCATAAGAAACAGCAGCGAAGCACTGCTTGCCCTGATAAACGATATCCTGGATTTCTCCAAGATAGAATCAGGTGAGCTTGAACTCGAAAACATAGATTTTTCACCTGAACTGCTGGCATATGACGTATGCGAGCTCATCCGGCCCCAGATAGGCGACAAGCCGATAGAGTTGATCTGCCGGGTGGACGAGCAGCTGCCTTCCTACCTGAAGGGCGACCCGGTGAGGTTTCAGCAGATACTGTTGAACCTCATGGGCAATGCTCCGAAATTCACCGAGTCCGGTGAGATAACGCTTTCACTTCAAATAGGGAGCAGCAGCGATGACCGCGTCGAAGTACATGCAATGGTCCGGGATACAGGTATAGGGATTTCAGAGGAAAAACAGGAAAAGATTTTTGAGCCGTTCCATCAGGCAGACGGCTCAACAACCCGAAAATACGGCGGTACCGGCCTGGGGCTTTCGATTTCCAGGCAGCTGGCCCGGCTCATGGGCGGAGACATCAGCCTGGAGAGCGAACCTGACGTAGGGTCGGCTTTTTATTTCACAGGCTGGTTTGAACGTTCAGCAAAGACGGTTTCATGGCAGGAGGTCACCGCGGGGCTCTCAGGGCGGCAGATACTTATAGTGGATGACAACCAGGCCAATCTGGATCTTCTCAGAAACGCGCTTCATTCAGCGGGTCTCAGGGTTTCGGATCTGCGCAACGGCATGGAGGCGGCCCCGACCCTGGAGCGTGCCATAATTGCAGGCAACCCTTTTGATGCCTGCATAATAGATATTCATATGCCCGGCATGAGCGGCTACGAGGTCGCAAGACAGATAAGGGCCTCTGAAAATAAGGAGATTTCAACCCTTCCGCTTATTGCCGCCTCTTATCTCGGCGAGCGCGATCCGGAGCTTTTTGCTCAGGCCGGGTTTGACCAGTCGCTCATAAAGCCCATTCGCAGGGAGCGTCTTTTCCAGGTGCTCGAAGATATGATGGCTGGGGAAAAGAAACCAGGCGTGCCTGAAAAGAAAAAGGCTGAAGAAGAAGTGGAGACTTCGCCCGTTTCCGGTGCAAGGGTGCTTGTGGCTGAAGACAATGCGGTAAACCAGAAACTGATCCAGATGATGCTTTCCAAGATAGGTTGCAGCGTAACCCTGGCAGCCAACGGCAGGGAACTGGTGGACAGCTTTACCGCTGCGCCTGATGGTTACGACCTTATCTTCATGGATATTCAGATGCCTGAAATGGACGGTTTTGAAGCGTTTAAAAAACTCCGGGAAAAAGGTTTTTCAGACATGCCCGTGGTGGCCATGACCGCCCATGCCATGGCAGAGCACAGGGAAGAATGCCTGGCTGCGGGTATGGACGGCTATATTTCCAAGCCTGTGCGTAAGCAGGAGCTGTTAAAGGTGCTTCAGGATTTTCTTTCATAAGGACAAATCCAGTGCGCGGAGCCTCCTACTCAAGGCGCCTTTCTATTGGCAGTACCACTGCTTCCAGGTGCTTCTGGGAGGTTTTTTCCTCACGGAAGGTCTTTAAGTCCCCCATTAAAGCATCCAGGCGGTCTTCCGGCACCTGGGCCTGGACCACGGTGGTGCTTCCCGGGAAAACCTGGGTGCCGTAGTGTTTTCCTTCCGCATCCTTTCCCTCGAGCATGGGGTAGCGTACGAAGTTTTCGATTTCGTGCCGGTCGAGTATCTGCTCGATTTTATC
>JAWLEU010000161.1:0-5628 GCA_041685965.1 Desulfosalsimonas sp. | reverse complement strand
CCCCCAGGTCCGTGCCCGGGACCGAGCACTGCAAATAACATTTTTCGGCATGCTTAAAATCTTTGATTTCATTTTTTTGAACCTTTAACCTTTAACCTTGAGCCTTGAACGAAGTTATTTAGAAGTACATTTTCAGATGGCGCCATCAATATTCTTCAGGCACGAATGCGGCTACATCATCTATTGATTCGGCATCTGCAAGCAGCATCACAAGGCGGTCGATTCCCAGGGCGTTTCCCGCAGCCTCCGGCATTCGGGAAAGGGCGTTTAAAAATACTTCCGGCATCTGGTAGACAGCAAGTCCATTGCTCCTGCGACGCTCAAGTTCTGCCTCAAAACGCCTGCGCTGCTCATCTGCGTCTGTGAGCTCCGTAAATCCGTTGCAGATTTCAAGCCCGCAGATATAGGCTTCAAACCTTTCCGCCAGATCAGGGCTGTCGTGTTTGCGGCGCGCAAGGGCTCCTTTTTCCGCCGGATAGTCGCGGATAAACACGGGCCGGCTTCTTTCCAGCCTGTTTTCTATATCAATTCCCATGAGTTCGTCAAAGGTTTCGTCTTCAAGCGCCTCTGACACCTGTTTTCCTGTATGCTGCTCAAATGCTTCAGCCACGGTAATCCTCGGCCAGGGAGGTCTGGGGTCTATGCCGGTTCCCTTATAAAAGATCCGGGGACATTGAAGCACCTGCCTGCAGACAAACCAGATCAGCTCCTCTGTGCAGTCCATCATGTCATTATAGTCCGCCCCCGCCTCGTAGAATTCCAGCATGGTAAACTCAGGCAGATGCCTGCGTCCCCTTTCTTTTGCCCTGAATGTTTTGCATATCTGGAAAATGCGGGGATATCCTGCAGCAAGCAGGCGTTTCATGTACAGCTCCGGGGATGTCTGCAGGTAGGCCCCGTCTGCAAAGACCGCATCTATATGGGGTTCAGGGGCGGGCGAGGGTGTGATTACCGGGGTTTCGACTTCCAGAAAACCACGGGTGCGGAAAAAACTGCGCACTGCCTCGATGACCCTGGCGCGGAGGACCAGGTTGGGGTATATACCTTGCTGCCGGAATTGTTGCATAAGGATACCGGGTGGTTATTTTTTCCTGACCCGGTAGTCGTCTTCAGGCCGGTCCTGGAGCATGATCATGTCGTATGTGCCCATGGGTGTTTCCTCAAACCAGCGGTAACCTTCCTTCTTGCAGTTTTCGCAGGCTTTTCTGGGAATATGCACAGCAAGGACGTGCATGCCGCCTTCCGCCGTGGAGTCGATCTTGTAGCTCCCGCTGCATTCCCTGCATACCTGAAGTGTTTCATGCTGTTGTTCAATAAATCCGTCAGTGTCGTAGAAAACGCTTTTTTTTCTTTCATCGTAGATCACGTTTTTCTGCATCCTGACACGGATATTTTCCCTGTCTTGCCAGACTGCAAGCACTTCGTCGCAGACTTTCTCGATTGCCGAGGTTATGCTTTTGCTCTGGCGCAGCTTGCTTTCTGAATACTCGGGTTCAACCATGTGGCTGTAGTCAATTCCCGCCATGGCCAGGATTATGCCCACGTTTACATAGGGAAGGGCGCTTTCAATGGAATATCCGCCCTCGAGTACGGCAATGTCGGGCTTGAGAAGTGATGTTAGCTCGGCATATCCCTGTGCGGAAAAGTTCATGTTGGTCAGGGGGTCCGTGAAGTGATTGTCCTGGCCTGCTGAATTGACTATCAGGTCAGGCTTGAAATCCTCGAGTACAGGTAGCACAACTTTTTTTATGACCGTTAGAAACCCTTCTTCCGAGGTGTAGGGCGGCATGGGTATGTTAAGAGTGGTGCCTGCCGCAGTGGGCCCGCCGGTTTCCTTGTGAAACCCGGAGCCCGGAAAAAGGGTGCGCCCGTCCTGGTGCATTGAAATAAACAGGGTGTCAGGGTCATGCCAGTAGATGTCCTGGGTGCCGTCTCCGTGGTGGCAGTCCGTGTCTATTATGGCCACCCTGTCTATTCCGTAGGCATGGCGCAGGTACTCTATCATTATTGCCTCGTTGTTTACGTTGCAAAAGCCCCTTCCTCCGTGAACCACCTTCATCGCATGGTGGCCGGGCGGCCTCACAAGCGCGAATCCCCGGTCAACCAGGCCGTCCATTTTTGCCTTTCCTATGGTCTTGGCCCCTCCCGCGCTGATAAAATGTGACTCAGTCATGACCTTCGCCGGGTCAGGCACGCAGAAATGCGTTCGCTGGACGTCTTTTAAGTCGATTACTTCCGCCTTGAATTCAGTTATTCCCTCTATGTCAAACAGGCCTTCTTCAAAGATCTGGTCCTGGGTATAGAGCAGTCGCTCCTCGCGTTCCGGATGATCCGGTGTGATGGACCAGTCGTATGCAGGGAAAAATACCAGGCCTGTGCGGTTTATTGCTTTCAGCATTAGGCTTCTCCGTTTTTGATCCGTCCGGCTATCTGCTGGTATTGATGTATCAGGCCGGGCCGGACCTGCATTTTGATCCGGATGTTTTTGCCGATCATCCGGAAGTCACGGACCATGTTAAATGCCAGCTCTTCGAGTACGTCGGTTTCAATGTCCTGCTGGTTTGCCCCTTCCCGTGCCGCCTTTTTGCGAAGCAAATCTTCTGCAAGACTCCGGGCGTCTGAAACCGTGAACCCGGGCTTGATCTTCTGCTGGAACCTTTCTTCCGGGGCTGAGGCTTCCAGCTTGTAGGTGTCTGCAAACAGTGTCAGCTCGGATGTTGTGCGTGAAAGCGCGGTGCCGACAGCGTTTGCAACATCCCATTGCGGAACCTTTCCTACCCTGAAGCCTGAAATTGCTTCAAAATGCTCTGCAAACTGCGGCGCCGGCCCCCCGAGCACCAGCAGGTGCGAAGGATTGATGCTGTGGCCGTGTAAGGCCTCGCGCACGGTGTAAACCGGCCTGCTGTTTATAAGGCTCACCATTTCTTTTGCGTAATCCAGGATTTCCCTGCAGGCCTGGTCAAATATCCGGCGCGCGGTCTCTTCCACCGGGATTCCCATTTGGTCTGCAATTTTCTGAATGCCTTCCTCGGCCTTCCGCCGGTCTCCGTCTCCGCCCTTTCCCAGGACAAAAAGCGCATCCGTGGGCGTGGGCTCAGGGCCGCCGTATGCCATGGCAGGCCCCCGGCGTTCAGGTCCTATAAACAGGTGTCCCTTTTCCACACTAACCGTGCTGTCGCCGCCAACTCCCACGGAATGGGTATGCAGGGCCCGGATCAGGGTTTTGTAATCGTTGATTTCAATCCCCTGGGGGGCGAGCACCGGCACCCCGTTTATCAGTACAGCCATGTCTGTTGTAGTGCCCCCGATGTCTAGCACGATGGTTTCAGCATCAGGAGGCGCAAATGCAATGGAGCCCATAACGCTTGCGGCAGGGCCCGAAAGAATTGATTGGGCGGGAAAATCCACCGAGGTGTCAAAATCCATGGTCCCGCCGTCGGCCTTGAGAATGTATATGGGAATATCAATGCCCTTTTGCTCGAGCGACTTTTTGACAGCCTCGAAAAATTCCTTGTGAACCCTGTATATGGATGCGTTGAGAAAAGTGGTGGTGATCCTGCGCGGAAAACTGAAGTTTCCGGACACGGAATGACCCGGGAACACTTTTTCAAACATCGGGGAAATGATTTCAAGAATCCGGTTTTCATGGGCAGGATTGCGTATTGAAAACTTGCCGGCAACTCCTACGTATTCAATGCCGGCATCTTTCATGCTTTGTGCCGCATTGCGCACGGCGTCTTCGTCAAGCACGGTAATTTCCCGGCCGCTGTGATCCATGGCCCCGTTTACAATGTAATAATGCTGGCATGTCCTGAAGGCCTCAGGGTCTATGCCCGGGCCGCAGGTGACAATCATGCCCGCTGCCGGAAGCTTGTCCTGTACGATTGAATTCGTGGTAAGCGTGGTGCTCAGCACTGCATGGGTAATTTCCCCTGCAGGTATTCCGCTGGTGATTTGTTCCAGGCCGGAAAATACAGCATCAAAAAGCGAGGAAGTGTCGGTGGGAACCTTGGCCCTTCTTTCAATGCCGTTTTCGCCCAGCAGAACCACGTCCGTGTGGGTGCCGCCAACATCTAATCCAATGATCATGGTCTGTCCCTTGTATTTGACTGCTCAGGGGCAACCGGCCCTGCAGCCGGATATGGCAACCGTTCCACAAACATTGCTAACCGATATGACAGGCGTTGTCAAACGATTCTTCCGGTGTACGTCCCCCGGGGTTTACAATTTGCAATTTTTGTAAAAAAATGCAAATTGATAGGTGAATTCAGCTCCAAACCTTCGAAGGGACAACAAAGGTGTGAACAGCTCAGAACTGGATGAAAAATACATGAAAGCCGCGCTTGACGAGGCTGAAGCCGCGCTCTTTGCAGGCGAGTTTCCCGTGGGATGCGTGATTGCAGGCCCGCATGGGATTGCCGCAAGCGGGGGCCGCAGTTTCAGCAGGGGGCCGGGGGCAAACGAGATAGATCACGCGGAAATCGCCGCGCTTAGAAACCTCTGCGATTCAGGCTTTGAAGGGGATAGAGCCGGGCTTAGCCTTTATTGCACCATGGAGCCTTGCCTGATGTGTTTCGGCGCGGCTGTTATCTCGAAAATAAGGCGGATAGTGTACGCTTACGAGGACGTCATGGGCGGAGGCACCTCCTGCAGCCTGGAGAACCTCCCCCCGCTTTACAAAAACCAGGAAATCAGGATCATCGGCAATGTGATGCGCGAGCAAAGCCTGGACCTGTTTTACCGCTTCTTCTCAGATCCTGAAAACACCTACCTGCAGGGGACCCTGCTGGCGGAATACACACTATGCAGGAAGTAAAGACAAAACATGCAGAAGACAGAATAGAGGCATTGCACGAGGCCGTGCAATACGGGGGCCTTGAAATGCCGGATTCGCCCGGCGGGGATGAAATCCGGAAAGTGTTTGCTTTGAGTGAATACGTGGCCAGGCAATGCATACGAAAGCCGGCGGTTTTCGTTGACCTGGCCGAAAGCGGAGACCTGGACCGCCTGTATGCAAACGGCGAGTATGACCGGCGGGTGAAGTCGGCCGCACTGGCGTCATCAGACGAGGCTGAACTCAGCGCCGGGCTCAGGCGCCTTCGGCACCGGGAAATGGTGCGCATCGCGTGGAGGGATCTTTCGGGCAAGGCGGATCTTTTTGAAACCATGGCGGAGCTTTCCGCATTTGCGGATGCCTGTGTGTCAGTAGTGGTTGATTTTCTGCACACGCATTTGTATCCCAGGCTGGGCCTGCCCCTGGATTCTGAGGGAAGCCCTCAGCAGCTGGTGGTTTTCGCCATGGGCAAGCTGGGAGGGCAGGAGCTGAATTTTTCATCCGATATAGACCTGATGTTTGCCTACCCGGAAACAGGGGAAACCAGGGGAGGTCAAAAGCAGGTATTCAACGAGGAGTTTTTCACCAGGCTGGCCAGGCGTTTAATCGACGTGATAGGCAAATCCACGCCCGAGGGTTTTGTCTTCAGGGTGGATACCCGCCTGCGGCCCTACGGAGACTCCGGTCCCCTTGTGATGAGCTTTGACGCCATGGAAAGCTATTACCAGTCACATGGCAGGGAATGGGAGCGTTACGCGCTGGTCAAGGCCAGGGTGGCGGCAGGCGACTTTGAA
>JAWLEU010000160.1:0-5659 GCA_041685965.1 Desulfosalsimonas sp. | reverse complement strand
TCATCTGCCTCCGTTTCCGCCGGGGCCGTGCCTTTTGGCTCTTCCTGGTCAATATCTAAGTCAAGGTCGAATTCTTCCTGAACAGTATCAGTAATGCCCCCTTCTTCCTGTGAGGTTTCCACCTCAGCATCCAGGTCTGAAAGGACTGCTTCTTCTTCCGGCCCTTTTTCGGGTTCAATATCGCTGAAGCTGACTTCTTCCGGATCGGGGGCAAGATCTGCAAAGCTTATTTCCTCGACCTCCTGCTCCGGCGCGGATGCCTGCTGTGAAAAATCCACATCTTCAAGCTCTGACAAATCTATATCCTGCTGCCCGCCTTCGGACTCAGACAGGCTTGCCTCCTCTTGTTCACTCAAGGCTCCCGGTTCCGAGAGGGTTACTTCTTCTTCCGGTCCTGTTTCCAGGTCGGAAAGACTTATTTCCTCTGTCTGCGATCCGGGTTCAGCAGTGGCGGTTTCTTTTTCTTCTTCTTCCAGGTCCGGAAAATCAAAATCATCGGTATCAGACAGATCCGGGGCCGCAGCCTGAGTTTCCTGATCCGGGATCTCTTCCAGCTCCCTTTCAAGGTCTGCAAAAAGCTCGTCTTCTTCAGCCTCCGGCTCCGGGCCGCTTTCGGCAGGTGTTTCCTCGGTTGGCTCTTGTGCTTCCCCCTCTGTTTCTTCTGAAAAAAGAGCATCAAGGCTTTTTTCTGTTTCAGCAGCGTCTTCGAAAAAGGTGGAAGTATGCGGGCGCGGGAAATCTGCAGAAGAAACACCTGTTTCGGGAGGATATTCAGCCGTGGTTTCGGTTTCCGCGGCAGGAGGGTAGGCCACGAAAATATGCTGACACCTGGAACATTTCACCGTGGAGCCGTCCCTGCTTATAAGGCTGGCCTTTAGCTTGTAATTAGTGCCGCACGCCTCACAGGTTATAATCATTTCGCTTCCTCGCTGATTGAATTTGTTAAAGCATAAATGGCGGGCAGGTACCTGTATTTTTCAGCGTAATCAAGACCATACCCCACGAGAAAACCCTTTTTCACCGAAAAACAGACATAATCGGCCTCAAAGTCCTTTTGCCGGCGCTCCTTTTTATCCACGCATGCACACACCCTTACACTCAAGGGTTCATGGGCCGAAATACAAGATACCAGCCTGTCTATGGTCAGGCCGGTATCGAGAATATCTTCAACAATCAGTACATGTCTGCCCTTTAGTTCAGTGCGCAACTCCTCTGTCAGCCGGACATCCCCGGAGGAACTGCTGCAGTGACCGTAGCTTGAGGCGCGGATGAAATCTATTTCAACCGGAACACTCATCTGCCGCACCAGATCGGCCATGAAAACAAACGCGCCTTTTAACACGCCAATCAGAACCAGGGGTTCGCCGCTGTAGTCGGCTGAAATCTGTTGTGCTAGAGCTGCAACTCTTTTCCGGATTTCTTCTTCGCTGAGGACGGGTGAAAGTTCAGACACAGGCATCACATATTTTTGACATGTTTTCAGGTAACTGCACCGCATAATCCACGCGGGGCTGCTCTGCCGGAAACAAACCGGAACATACCCGGCTGACTGGCCTTGTTTGCCGAATTTTATCCGGGCTATCAGGTTTTGTCAATAAATTTGCCCGGATAAAAAAGGCCGGGGGTCATGCAGTAAAACCGCATAGCCCCCGGCCCGCCAATAAATCCTGTTTTTACAGCCCCCTATAGACCTGTTTCGGCAAGGCTTTCCACGAGCTCACGCTGTTTTTTATTAAGCTTTTTGGGCATGTTTACGTTTATCACAACGTACATGTCCCCGTTTTTGCCGCCGCGCATGCTGGGAAGACCCTTGCCCGGCAGCCTTAGCTTGCTCTTGTGAGCCGTGCCCGGCGGAACCTTCATGCTCAGCTGTTTTCCGTCAATTGTAGGCACACTGATTGTAGTTCCGAGCAGCGCTTCGGTGAGCTTTACTTCCCGGTTTACGTAAAGGTCATAATCCTTGTGAGTAAAAACCGGATCATCCACAACTTTTGAGCGTATATACAAATCCCCTGCAGGTCCTCCGTGCGGGCTGGGTTCGCCCCGTCCCGAAAGCCGGAGCTTTTTACCGGTAATAAGCCCTTTGGGTATTTTCACAGTAAGGGCTTCTGTGCCTCCCGACGGGGTCTGGACCGTCACGGTCTTGGATACTCCCGAGGCAACCTCCTGCAGGGTGAGCGGCAGTTCGTATTCCAGGTCCCGGCCCTTTAAGCCGGCTGCTGACTGCTGCTGCCCTCCGCCGGGCGCTCCGCCGAAACCGAACATGCTTTCCGGATCAAAGGAAAAGCGCGCTTTCTGCCCGGTTCTGCCGCGGCCGCCGCCGCCGCCGAATGAAAAGAAAGAAGATCCTCCGAATCCGAATTCCCGGAGAATATCTCCTATGTCCACGTCCTTGAAGATGTCTTCCTGGCTGTAGCGCTGCCGGAAGTCCTCGTCGCCGTAAGTATCATACTGCTTGCGCTTTTCCGGATCACTGAGAACCGCGTAAGCCTCGCTTATCTCCTTGAATTTCTCCTCGTTCTCCTTTGACCCGGAAGAATGGTCAGGATGATACTTCATGGCCAGCTTGCGGTAGGCCTTTTTTATATCCTCCTGGGATGCATTTTTATCAACTCCCAGTATTTTGTAGTAATCCTTCTGGGCCATATACGATCACCTTTTCAGTGTTAAGTTTCAAGGTTCAAGGTTCAAGGTTCAAGAAGAAACCACTTGTGAAGTTTTATGCTGTATCAAATATTTTTACTTAAAATAATCTGCCTTCAGACAATGTCAAGGTCCCCGGGGATCTGAACCGGCCGAAAAACTTATAAATTTGCGCCGCCGGCCTTTCCGCTGTCTTCCCTGCTCCCGGTGCCTGCCTTAAGCGCCACCATCAGCACTGAAAGTGCGGCCGGCGTCATGCCGTCTATGCGTGAGGCCTGTCCCAGCGATACAGGCCGGATAGTGGAAAGCTTTTCCCTGATCTCGTTTGAAAGACCGTGAACCGAGGAAAAATCAAAATCCTGCGAAATCCGGGTATCTTCCATCTCGCGGAACTTTTCTATTTCCCTTAACTGCTTGCGTATATAACCGTCATACTTGACAGATATCTCAACCTGGCGGACCGCCCGGCTGTCAATAGGCTCCGGGGGCGGGGCAAATCTCCTGACCAGCCCGTAGTCCAGTTCCGTGCGCTTTAAAAGCTGATCCGCCCGCGTGCCGGTCTTAACCGGTGAAGACCCCCGCTCGGCAAGATACCTGTCGATTTCAGGGCCCGGGGCAATATTGGTCCTGCCCAGTCTGCTGATTTCCGAATCGATCTGACGCCTGCGCTCCCTTACGTCCTTTGCGATATCGTCTCCTATCAGGCCCAGCTCTCGTCCGGTTTCAGTCAGGCGCAGGTCCGCGTTGTCCTCGCGAAGCATGAGCCTGTACTCCGCCCTGGAAGTAAACATCCTGTAGGGTTCGCTTGTGCCCCTGGTTACAAGGTCGTCTATCATCACGCCCATGTAGGCAGAAGAGCGGTCCAGTACGAATTGTTTTCGCTTCTGGACCCTGCACGCGGCGTTTATCCCGGCCCACAGTCCCTGTGCCGCGGCTTCCTCGTAGCCGGACGTGCCGTTTATCTGCCCTGCCAGATAAAGCCCTTCCACCAGCCTTGTCTCCAGGGTGGGCAAAAGCTGTACCGGGTTTATGTAATCATACTCGATTGCATATGCGGGCCTCATGATCTCTGCCTGCTCCAGGCCCCGGACGGTGCGCACCATTGAAATCTGGACTTCCAGCGGCAGGCTGTTTCCCAGGCCGCTTGCATAAATTTCCTTTGTGTCAAGCCCCTCCGGCTCCAGGATCACCTGGTGGCTGGTTCGCTCCGGGAATTTGACCACCTTGTCCTCGAAAGACGGGCAGTAGCGTGCCGACACCCCGGAGATAAACCCTCCGTACAACGCCGAATGCGATATGTGCTCGGATACCACTCGTATGGTGTCCTCGTTTGCTGCCCCGATATAGCTCGGAACCTGGGGCAGGATAAGTCCTGCTGAAGAGCATGAAAACGGCCTGGGCTCCGGTTCCGGCTCCTGCGGTGCGAGCGCGGAAAAATCTATGCTGTCTGCGTGCAGCCTCGGCGGGGTGCCGGTCTTCATTCTGCCCATGGAAAAACCCAGGGCCTTTAGATCATCTGCAAGACCTTCAGAGGAAAACTCACCTGCGCGGCCTGCCATAAAGGATTTATCCCCGATATGGATACGCCCGGCCAGAAAAGTGCCTGTTGCAAGGACAACCGTGTGTGCGTAAAACACGAATCCGGTGCGGTCCACAACTCCGGTGACCCGCTTGTCTTCCACTAACAGGCGCTCTATTAACACCTGCCTTATATCCAGGTTGGCGGTGTTTTCCAGCACCGATTTCATGGCAGTGTGATATCTGATCTTGTCGTTCTGGGTCCTGGAGGACTGCACCGCAGGCCCTTTTCTGGTATTGAGGGTGCGGAAGTGAATGGCTGTGCGGTCCGTAACCCTGGCCATTTCGCCTCCCAGGGCGTCGATTTCCCGCACGAGCTGTCCCTTTGCCATGCCGCCTATGGACGGGCTGCACGGCATGGCAGCGATCTTGTCGAGATCAATCGCCGCCAGCATTACGCTGCATCCCATGCGGGCCGCGGCCAGGGCCGCTTCTGAGCCTGCATGGCCGGCGCCGACCACTATAACGTCATATGTTTTTGTATTCCGGCTCATTGTGCCTGTCTCGAATTCATGATATCTTTGTTTTTTAAGGTTGACGGTTTCGAAAAAAGCTTCTCACATAACCCGATGTTTTTGCAGGAAGGAAGCCCTGCGGTCTGGATCAGTTTTTTAGCTCCTGACCGTGAACGCTCAATGTCGCTTCAAAAACCGATCCAGACCTTGGGCTTCCTTGGAAATCCTTTTTTTGCGCTCTGGCGAAATTGAATTTCGTTGCCCTGACGGCGGTGCGGAAAAGAGGGTTTCCGAGCGGAAATCGAGCCTCCCGGAGGCTCCTGGAGCGAGGAAACTTCTTTTTCGCACCGCCGATCAGCCAAGGTGCTTTTGGATTTCCTTTCTGCAAAAATACCGCCACGGCGGGGTAGATTGTTTTTTACGATTCTATCAAGGTTAAATGCTGATTTGTGATAATATGACCGCTTTTCGCCCCGGTCAAGGTCTTTGGGCAGCACAGGGCTGATTCATGCAAAATCGCTATACTGATTTTAACTCATACTTAAGAGGTATCTTCGGCTGCAGGGTGCAGAAAATCACCCTGGATGCCGCGCTCGGATGCCCCAACAGGGACGGCAGCATCTCGCATTCAGGATGCGTGTACTGCAACGAAAAAGGCTCCGGCACCGGGGCCACGGCCCTTGGAAAATCAATCGAACAGCAGGCAGCCGAGGCAGCGCAGGCACTTGCCCGGCGCTACAAGGCAAAAAAATTCATAGCCTATTTTCAGTCATATACCAACACGTATGCACCGGCATCCAAGCTGAAGGATCTCTACGACAGGGCCCTGTCCGTGGAGTCAATGTGCGGTCTCTCAGTGGGCACCCGGCCTGACTGCGTGGACAATGAAAAACTCGACCTGATTGCCGGCTACAGGGACCGCTTTCTTGTCTGGGTGGAATACGGGCTGCAGTCAGCCCATGATTCAACCCTCAGGCTGATAA
>JAWLEU010000159.1:0-5746 GCA_041685965.1 Desulfosalsimonas sp. | reverse complement strand
CTTGTATATAATAATATCTGCAGCCTGCAGGACCGGGTAACCCAGAAATCCGAAAGTGGACAGGTCCCTGTTTTCAAGGGCGTCGATTTGCTCCTTGTAAGTGGGGTTGCGCTCCAGCCAGGGAACCGGAGTTATCATGGACAGCAGCAGAAACAGCTCTGCGTGCTCTTTTATCCTTGACTGGACAAACAAAACGCTTTTTTCAGGAGAAAGTCCTGCCGCAAGCCAGTCTGTCATCATGTTAAGCGTGTAGTTTTTTATGTTTCCCGGGTTTTCGTAATCGCTGGTCAGGGCGTGCCAGTCTGCTATAAAGAAAAAGCACTCATACTGATCCTGCATGTTGATCCAGTTCTTGAGCGCTCCGTGCAGGTTGCCCAGGTGCAGGGCACCCGTGGGGCGCATTCCGCTGACTATCCTTTTTGTCGCAGTCATTTTTGTAAATCTCCGTATTTAAAATAAGCGCGTTTTTTCCGTTTATCCGCCTGTCATGATGCCGACCAGAGGCCTTATGAAAAAAGACACAAGAAAATCAAGCGAATTTGTCATCAGCAGCACAAGCACTATCAGTATTCCAAAAGGCCCGATGCTTTCGTAGGCCTGCCTGGCCCCCGGCGGCAGAACCGCTGCCAGAATCCGGCTTCCGTCAAGCGGCGGCACCGGGATGAGGTTAAATATCGCCAGCACAACATTTATTATACAAAAGGCATAAAGAAGCTGGCTTAAAAGGGTTCCTGCCGGGTTGTTTGCCAGCAGCGGCATCATGTGAAGGATCTGGTAGACAAAACCTGCTGCGGCCGCGCATGCAAGGTTTACCGCCACTCCTGCGACAGACACCACAATGGTGCCCATGCGCTGATTGGTCAGGTTGTTGAAGTTCACAGGCACGGGCTTTGCGTATCCAAATACCACCGGAGAGCCTGAGAAAATCAAAAGGCCGGGCAGAAGAACAGATCCAAAAGGATCCAGGTGTCTGACCGGGTTTAAGTTCAGCCTTCCGGCGAGTTTGGCTGTGGGGTCGCCGAATTTCAGGGCTGCATAGCCGTGGGCCACCTCGTGCAGTGTCACTGCAAAAAGCAGCGGTATGATCAGTATAATTCCTCTAATTATTTGAGCTTCCAATGTCTGTTTCCATTATTTGTGATTACTGTCTTACCCCTCGGTCCTCTGTCCTCCGTCTTCAGTCTTCCGTCTTCTGCCCTCTGCCCTCCGTCCTCCGTTTTCCCTCCTCTGCCAGCTTCCCTGCCAGTTCCAGTTCCTCCTGCCGGGTCTTTACCCGGCCGTCAAGCTTTTCTCGCAGCACCCGGCGCAGGATTTTTCCGAAAAGGGGCGAGGGGGTCAGCCCCATTTGTTTCAGGTCCTTACCACTAACCGATATTTCAGCATCTTTCAAGTCCGTGACGTAGAAGGAAATGGCTTTTTTGATCTCCTTTCTGCCGGTTGCAGCCATCATGTAGAGCAGAAGCTCCGTGGAAAACACTGAGAGGGTCTCGTAGAGCTCGCTGTTTTTTTCCGGAAGCTGCTGGCCGAGCCTGTAGAGGCAGTCTTCTGCTTCCGCGCGATCGTGCACGAAAATTTTTGAGTACTTGGGGGCAAGCTCCAGGCGCCTGCAGATCTCGTCGGCCTTTTCGCGGTCAGTGTGGCTTATCATGACCAGAAAGTATACCACCCATTTCCTGTAGGCCTCTTCCATGTAGAGAAGGTCGTACCATGCAAGAACGCTTCTGGTGGACTCCAGCATTGCCTTTAGGCGGTCGCTTATTTTTATGGAAGGGTCGACCACCTGAAGCAGGTTGAAGTCCTCAAGACGCATCAGCGCGGGTATGGGGTTTTCCTCCTTGAGGATATAGCTGAGCTCGGAAAAAACCCGCCTGCCTGACAACCTCTTGAAAAAATCCATTTTTACGGCGTTTTCAATCAATCCTGCAGTGAGCTTGCCTATTGTAAAATCAAAACGCTGCTCAAACCTTATTGCGCGGAATGCCCGGGTGGGATCCTCCACAAAGCTGAGATTGTGAAGAATCCGTATGGCCTTTTCCTTTAAATCCCGCATGCCGCCGAAAAAATCAATCAGTCGTCCGAATCTTTCCTGATTTAAGCATATGGCAAGGGTGTTAATCGTAAAATCCCTGCGGAACAGGTCAAGCTTGATGGAGCTCATCTCCACTGTGGGAAGGGCGGCAGGGAACTTGTAGTATTCCATGCGGGCTGATGCCACGTCGATTTTAAATCCGTCAGGAAAGATTACCACGGCAGTGCCGAATTTCTCGTATGCGTTGATCCTTGCGCCTTCCCTGCAGGCAAAGGCTTTTGCGAACTCGATGCCGTTTCCCTCTATAACTATGTCTATGTCTTCGTTGTGCCTGTATAAAAAAAGGTCGCGCACGAAGCCTCCCACTACATAGGCAGGGTAGTCGTATTCATCGGCCGCCCTGCCTATGCGCCTTAACAGGTCTATGATGTCCTGGTTTAGTCTTTCCTTTAAAAACCCGCCCACCTGTTTGGTTCTGGGCTGGCGCTCTTCTGCGGGAGGCTTGGTCGAATGGGCGGCCTGATTTTGCCTGTCGCGATATACCAGGGTGTTTAAAAGATCAGTACGGGTAATTACCCCTGCCACCGCGCCGTCTTGCATTACAGGAAGAATCCTTTGTTTGTTTTCAATAATTTTTTCCTGGATTTCGGTTATGTAGGCATCAGATCCCACTGATTCGAATTCGGTTGTCATGTATTCGCTGATGGGGATTTCGCCAAGATCATGGTAAAGTGCTTTTTCAATTACCTGCCTGGTTATGAATCCTTTCAGATCCCCGCCGCGGCCGCCGTCAGGTCCGCGCACCAGCAGGGCGTTTATGTTGTAGCGCGAAAGCAGCTGCCTGGCCTTCCTGCAGGTAATTTCGCTTTGTGCCGTAATAGGAGGCGTGGACATTATATCCGCCGCTCTCTGGCTCGATTTTACGTGTTTTTCCAGCAGCTGGAGTATGAGGTTTTCAACCTGGGGAAGGGTCTTGTCTTTGATAGTGGCGGCGGAGGCAAAACTGTGCCCGCCTCCTCCGAGTCCGCGTGCAACAGCCCCGACATCAACCTCCGGCATGCGGCTTCTTGCAGCAACGTAGATCTTGTTTTTCATCAGAGCTATTGCGAAAACCCCGTCCGGGTTTTCTATGCGCAGCATTTTCTGCACCAGAAACGCCAGGTCATGGATGTATTCTTCTGTGGAAACCGAGGTTATAACCACTTCCCTGCCGTTTATGTTGTAACGGGTCGCGGAACTAAACATGTCATTTAACAGGCTGACCTGCTGGGGGTCCATCTCTTTTGCTATAAGATCCGAAATGGTGGTAAGGCTTGCTCCGTTTGCCCTGAGAAACGCAGCTGCCTCAAAATCCCTTTCCGTGGTGGAGGGATAGGTGAATGCCCCGGTATCCTCGTAGATACCAAGGCACATTATAGTGGCTTCATCAGGGGTGACAGAGATGTTATTTTCTTTTATCAGTTCAACAAGCAGGCTTACATTGGAACCTGTTAAACTGTGTACCTCGTAGTCGGCCTTTATATCGTCTTCGAGCTTCGGATGATGGTCATATACGTGGATTTCAATATCCGGGCGTCCTATAAGCTCCACGAGTTCACCGATGCGCGATGCCTGCTTGGTGTCTACAAGTACCAGTCTGCCGATTCTGCCGGAATCTATTTTTTTATATTCGACCATGTTGAACATGTAGGCCATGGTGCTGACAAAGAAGTTTTTCATGTTTTTTTCATGAAAACCCGGAAACACTACAAGGGCTTCAGGGTAGAGCTTCTGGGCGGCCAGCATGGAGCCCACAGCATCAAAGTCGGCGTTCGTATGCGTTGTTATTATTGTTAACCGGTCGGATTCCGGGGCGTTGTTTTTCACTTCCAAAGCCTGTCGTGGTTAGATCTGTATATTTCGGGGGTATAAATATTTGTTTTTCAGCCCTGAGTATGATAATAAATCCTGAACGCAAGGAAGTTCCGTTTCCATATAACACCTTAAAGACCAGAGAAAAATGAATTTTTAAAAATTCCGGATCCCCGGTTCCGGTAAGGATAAATATTTTACCACCGTTGCGGAAATGATAAAAGCGCTTCAGTTTTTTTCTTCATGAGCAACAAGTAAGGGGGATAAATGCCTGTTTTTCAATGGGAAGGAAAAGACCGCAGCAATCAGGTCAGAAAAGGGGAAATCGAGGCTGCAACAGAGCAGGAGGCCCGGGGGATACTGGCCCGGCAGCGCATAAATCCCACCAAGGTGAAAAAAAAGCCAAAGGATCTGTTTGAAAATGTGTCCTTTTTGCAGCCCAAGGTAAAGGAGCAGGACATCATTGTTTTCTGCAGGCAGTTTTCCACCATGATTGATGCGGGCCTGCCCATCATCCAGTGCCTTGATATACTGCAGTCCCAGCAGGAAAACGCAACATTTAAGAAAATGTTAAAAGACATCAAGGAATCTGTGGAATCAGGCAAGACACTGGCAGAGTCCCTGAAAAAATACCCCAAGCATTTTGATGATCTGTTTGTAAACATGGTGGCTGCAGGCGAGGCAGGCGGTATCCTTGATGTCATCCTGCGGCGGCTTTCAGCCTACATGGAAAAGTCAGCCCGCCTTAAATCCCAGGTCAAGGGGGCCATGACCTATCCGCTGGTAACCATCCTGATAGCCATTGCAGTGGTGGCGGTTATTCTGGTGTTTGTCATCCCCGTGTTTGAGGAGATGTTTGCAGATTTCGGCCAGGCCCTGCCTGCTCCCACTCAGATAGTCATAGGTATGAGCGAGTTTGTAAAAGGAAACATACTCTGGATAATAATCGGGGTGGCACTGTTGATTTTTGCTTTCCGGCGTTTTTACAAAACCGAGAAAGGCCGGGCAATGATAGATGAGTTCACCTTGAAACTCCCTGTGGTGGGAATACTGGTGCGCAAGGTTGCGGTGGCAAAGTTTACCCGCACCATGGGCACCATGCTTGCAAGCGGAGTGGCCATACTCGAGGCCCTTGATATTGTGGCCAGAACAGCAGGGAACAAAAGCGTTGAAAGCGCAATATACAAGGTAAGAGACGGCATTTCCGAAGGCCAGACAATTGCGGACCCGCTTTCAGAGACGGGCGTTTTCCCTCCCATGGTCTGCCAGATGATAGCAGTGGGAGAGTCCACCGGGGCAATCGACGCAATGCTTGAAAAAATTGCCGATTTTTACGAAGAAGAAGTCGATCAGGCCGTGGAGAACCTGACCTCAATGATTGAACCGTTCATGCTGGTCTTTCTCGGAGTGGTAATAGGCGGGCTCGTGGTTTCAATGTATCTGCCCGTGTTCCAGATGGCCGGGGCGATATCGGGATAGCCGGTCTGCAGATGAGTAATATCCGCTCCAAGGCCGGGCAGGATCTTTACAGAAAGCTGAGGTGGCTAATACTTCTGCGGGCTGTTTTTGCCGCAGTGATGCTTGCCTCTGTGAGTGCGGCCATATTGCGCCCGGACTTTGACCTGCAGCTTGCCGGCAGGGCTCTTGACGGTCTTATGTTTCTCGCCTTTTTTCTTCTTGTCCTGTCAGCAGCCTATATCATTGCCCTGCCCAGGCTAAAGCACCTGATTCTGTTCGCTTATTTCCAGGTTGTCTTAGACACATTGTCGGTGAGTCTTATTATCTTTATAACCGGCAGTTTTTCCAGCATTTTTTCCTTCATGTACCTTGTGGTCATAGTTTATTCAGCCATGGTAATATACCGCA
>JAWLEU010000158.1:0-5754 GCA_041685965.1 Desulfosalsimonas sp. | reverse complement strand
GTCATGTTGAGTTTTCTTGCCACCTGGTTCAACACGTGCTCTGCGAACTTGATTCCCTTGTCTTTTCCGTATCCCCTGTATGCACAGTAAAATGACTTGTTGCTTACGGCACCTATTCCTTCTATATGCATTCCGGTCCAGGTGTACATGTTTACCACCGCGGAACATGCGGGAAACAGGCTCAGGGCTGCAATCCCCTTCTGGGTGCTTTCCACCCCGAGGTCCTGGGTAATGGTGGCCTTCATGCCCAGCATGCGGCCGTCGCGGTTGAAAGCCACCTGCCCGTTCCAGCTGACATCCCGCTGATGGGGGCCTGTTACCACCCAGTCGTTCATTGTCTCCATGTATTTCACCGGTCTTCCCAGAAGCCTTGAAGCCAGGGCAACCACGTTTTCCTTATACGTATGTATCTTCAGGCCGAACGCACCGCCGATGTCCGTGGAATTTACCCTGACCCTGACCTCTGGCAGGCCCTGGGCTTCAGCGAGGTTGTGCCTCTGGAGATAAGGGGTCTGAAACGTGCCCCACATCTCCAGGGTTTCGCGGTACGGGTCAAAGCTTGCCACGAATCCCCTTGGTTCAATGGGCAGGCCTGTGACCCGGCCCTCTGAATAGCTCACGTCCATAACCTCGTCGGCTTGTGCAAATGCCTGATCCACTTCGCCGAAGTCAAAGACCAGATGAACCTGCTTGTTGTCGCCCCACTGTTCATATAGCAGCGGCGCATCAGGTTCCAGTGCCCTGCGGGCGTTATTGATAACTTCCAGAGGCTCATAGTCGATTTCAATGAGTTCCGCGGCTTTGCGGGCAGTGTGCTCGTCTTCGGCCACCACCGCGGCAACCGGTTCCCCGTACCAGTGAACCTTGTCAACGGCCAGGGCATATACCTCTGTGAGCTTCCAGGTCCATTTGGGATTCTGAAAGTTTGCCTGCACCGGCAGGGGGTTTGTATATTTTTTCACTTCCCTGCCGGTTATGACAGTCAGCACGCCGGGCAGGGCAAGGGCCTTTGTGCAGTCAATGTCTTTGATCCGGGCGTGGGCTTTTGCGCTTCCTGCAAACGCCAGATGGGCAAGGTCGGCAAAGCTCATGTCGTCTATGAACCGCCCTTTTCCTGCGATAATACGCATATCACGTGATTTCATTTCTAAATACTCCTTGTATCCGGCCTCCGGAGGAAAAACTGACTGCTCCGGCCCGGAAAGTCAATCCGGACCGGAGCCCTCCGGCTATTTAGTGCCTGAACGAAAACCAGGTTTTCGTTCAGGAAATCCGAAATCCGAAGCTCGAAATTCGAACCAATGACCAAAACCCTAAATGCATCAATGACAGAAACATCCTGTTTTAAGCTGTTGGTTTTTATCATTTGAACATTCGATATTCGTATTTGTTTCGGATTTCGGATTTCGATATTCGGGTTTTGGCTGAACAGGGTTTTCGTTCAGCCACTATTTATTTTGTTCTTCATACAGGCGCTTGGCGCACGCAGGGCCGTACCAGAGCGTGGGCAGCATGATCAGGCCCACAGGCACCGCTGTTATTACAATGAAGCTCTGCAGTGCCTGTATGCCGCCTTCGCCCATGTATATGAGAATGGCTGCAACGGCTCCCATGGTGATTGCCCAGAAAACGCGCATGCCGGAAGGCGGATCATCCTTGCCCGTGACGCAGATGGCAATGGAAAGAGACATCGAGTCTCCCGTGGTTGCCAGAAAGATAAAAATCAGAAGCAGAAACACGGGAAGCAGTATCTGCGCCATGGGCAGCTGGCCCACAATTGCCAGAAGCGCCGCAGGCAGGCCGGCTTCGTTTAAAGGCTCCGAGATTACGCCTGAGTTGTTCATTTCAAAAAAGATCCCCGATCCGCCCAGGATGGTGAACCAGAAATGGGTGATCAGCGGTGCCATTACTCCCACTGCCAATACCATCTGCCGGATTGTCCTGCCGCGGGAAATGCGGGCCACGAGAACCGCCATCAAAGGGCCGTAACCTATAAACCAGCCCCAGAAAAAGATTGTCCACCATCCCAGCCATCCGGAATCTCCCCGAAACAGGCTGAGTGCGGTGAAGTCCCTTACATAGGCGCCCATGGACTGGGTGAAAGTGTCGATGATAAACCCGCCCGGCCCTATGAACAAGATAAGCACAACCAGCCCCACTGCCAGAAAAACGTTGGTGCGGGATAGAAACTGGATGCCCCGGTGCAGCCCTGTAACTGCCGAGATGGTGTATACGATTATAAGCGCGATAATTATGGTGAGCTGAGTTGAATAAACATCCGGAATTCCGAACAATTCCTGTAAGGCAAAGCTTACCTGCAGGCCTAAGAAACCTATGGGCCCTATGGTTCCCGCTGCCACGGCCAGAATGGAAAAGGCTTCAACCACCTTGCCGAGATTGTTTGTCATTATTTTTTCCCCGAACAGGGGGTAGAGAAGCGCCCGTGCCTGCAGGGGAGTGCCCCGGTGGTAATGGGAATACATCAGCACCACCGCGCCCAGGGTGCCCAGGATCGACCAGGCAAGAAATCCCCAGTGAAGAAAACTTTGCTCCATGGCAGGTACAACTGCCTGCTCGGTGGCGGACTCAACTCCTGAAAACAGCGGAGGAGTGGACAGAAAGTGATACATGGGCTCTGCTGCGGACCAGAACACTCCTCCTCCCGCCAGAAGCGTGCACATGATGATAGAGACCCATCGAAACGTGCTCATCTCGGGTTCTTCCAGGTTGCCGAGCTTTATGTTTCCGTACTTGCTTACCCCCAGGCCTATGGCTATAAGAAAATTAAGCAGCATCAGCCACTGCCAGAAAGCTCCGAAGTAGTCGCTGGAAAGTGTGAAGAGCTTGTCCACCGCGTCGGCTACAAAATCCACGTTTATCAGGGAGGCAATGACGAATAAAACCAGCACTCCCCCGCTCAAAAGAAAAACAAGCCACTCCATGTTTTTAAAGTCAGACAGCTGGCTTTCTCCTGTCCGGCCTGTGTTTTTCTGCCTGGCATCGTTGGTGTTGCTCATGTTTTTTTCCCTCCTGCATGGGGTTTATAAATATATTTCACGCGTTGATTTACTTGGTTTTTTCAACGGCCCTGCTGACTATGGCATCGATTTGAGCCTCGGTTTCTCCGGAAAGGTAAGGCTCAAAATTCTCCTGCAGCATTTCGCGCATTTTATCCCGGGCCACGTCTGAGATGGTTTTGCAGCCGTCTGCCTCCCAGGCGTTATAGGTGCGGTGCTCCATTAGTTTGGGCATCCACAGCTCGTCTTTGTAATTTTCGAACGTGTGCTCATGCATCAAAAAAGTCCCGCCAGGGCCGACTTCCTTGATAATTTCCATGGCGGTGCTTTTTTCATCAATGTTTAGCGGCCGGCTCAGGCGCTTTAAAGCGCCCATGCATTCGTTGCAGAAAACCACATCCGCGAAATCCACCAGAAGGTCGGAGTCGAGCTGCATGGAGTCGATAATGTCCGCGTTCATGGCGGTAACAGCGCCCACCATTCCGGTTTCAAACCCCGCCTGGGCGTCAATGTTCTTTGAGTCCCTGAGCATTCCGGGCATGCGTACAGGCATTCCCAGCCAATGGCCCATCTGGGCCATGCAGCCCTTTAAAATGGCGAATTCGGGGCTTGCCATGTGCACGTTGCCTGTCATCATGTCCATGCCCCTGGCAAAACTGGTGTAAACAATCGGGGCGCCGGGATTGACTAGCTGGGCTGCGGTTATGCAGGCAAGGATTTCAGCGTGGGTCTGGGCGCAGGTGCCTGCAATGGTAACAGGAGACGAGGTGCCCAGGATCGGCCCTGAGCTCAGTATGCTGCAGATGTTTGACCTTCCCATCTCCAGCATTGCCTCCAGGGACTCGCGGTCAATGCCGAGAGGCGGAAGAGTCAAAACCCAGCCTGATATGCAGGGGCGATCCATGAATTTGTCACGTCCGCCGCAGGCAAGGGATGCCATTTCCACTGCGTCTTTTACGCATTGAGCCCCGTACATTCCGCCTGTTATATGCTTGCGGGTGTTTTTGATGCACGCAGCCCAGGTATACCAGTCGTTATAGTCCCCGGGTACTTCCTGAGGAGTTACCAGGCCGCCGTTGACCTTTATGTTCTCGCACCTGTCAGCCAGCCTGGTCAGCTGTTCGAGATCCTGCTGGCTGGCAGGGCGGCGCTCATTTGTAAACGGGTCGATTACGTTCGTGGCCATTGTCATGCACGAAAGCGCCGGCTGATGACCGTCAAAGGTCACGTCCCATTCAGGGTCCCTTGCGTAAAGGGTCACATCCGCCCGCCCCGGAACCCGTTGCAGGGCTTTTTTTACGACCCCGGCCGGGATCTTTACAAGGTCCTGCTCCGATATCTCGGCTCCTGCTTCCTGCAGTTTTTCCAGAGCTTCCGGCGCGGGAAGGCGCATGCCGATTTCCGAGAGAATGGCAAGCGCGCTTTCATGTATTTTTTCTATTTCCTCGGTCGAAAGGAAGTGAAGTATTGGCTGCATATGTGTTCTCCCCTTTTTAAGGCTTTTTAAATGTTTTATCCGCAGACCTTGTCCACTACTTTTTTCGAGGCTTCCGCTAATTTCAGGGAAAAGCGCGTGTCAATTGCAGCAAGCAGCATGTCTATGCTGAGAACTTTTTCCTTTTTCGCCATGGCTGCAAGCGAGCCCAGGGCAAAGTCCACCTTCTTGAGACCGGATGCCTTAAGGTCGATATCCATTATCGCGGCATTGGTTTCAGGCAGGGTGAGGTCCGGATCAGCCCTGAGTATAAGCGTGTTCTCGCCCCATTTGGCAAAGCTTGACGCGCGCCTTTTTACCCCTTCTTCGGCCAGTGCGATTACAACCGACGGCTGTGAGAGTCCCGTGTAGTCTATAGGGTCGGGCGATACTATCACCTCGCTTACCGAGTGGCCGGTAAGCACGGTGATGGGGTAGTCGTTTTTCAGGGTGGCATGAAGACCCGCTGTCATGCCCGCCAGGCACAGGATCTCTCCTGCGGTTACAACCCGCTGTCCGGCCGCCCCGAGAATGAGAACGCCCTGTTCGCCGCTCTGCGGGGGGGTGCAGGTGGCGGCGACCGCCGGAGGAAGCTGCGGCTTGGGCAGACCGGATACTATGTCCCTTACCGCCCGGCTGTATTCAGGGCGTTCATTTGCCGGTACGGGCCCTTTTTTGCCGGGAAGGCTTTCAAGGCCCTCGTCAATTATTTTCGGAGATATCTTGTTTCTTTTCATGTAACGGCCGGGACATGCGCCCCAGATATCAAGGGCGGCAAAGCCCGGGTATTGTAAAGCCTGTGTAAGCTCTTCGGCCAGTTCCTTGCTGTAGGCTGAGGTGCGTGTCAAATAAGGTGCTCCTGCGGCTTCCAGCACCTGGCAGGCATCCATGGGCCTTTCAGGCAGATTGAGAAAACCTGAGCTTACAATGCTTTCCTGCGGAGTGGTGGCAGAGAACTGCCCTCCTGTCATGCCGAAATTGAAGTTGTTTAAAACAAGCAGGGTCAGATCGAGGTTTCTGCGGCAGGCAGCCAGCAGATGAGCCCCGCCGATTCCCAGGCCCCCGTCGCCCATTGTCACTACCACGTGAAGATCCGGGCGGGCGGTTTTCAGGCCTGCTGCATATGTAAGAGCCCTTCCGTGCAGCCCGTGGATGGCATGGGTATGGAAAAACGTGTCAAAAAGACCGGAGCATCCTATGTCGCTTACAATGGCAACGCGGGTGCCCGAAATCCCCATGTCTCCGAACGCCCGGTCCAGGGCG
>JAWLEU010000157.1:0-5786 GCA_041685965.1 Desulfosalsimonas sp. | reverse complement strand
ACAATCCCGTGCCATGCTTTCCCTTGCAAAATCAGAATTCTGGCCCAGGGCATCGGTTTATACCGAATACATGCAGGGCGATTCACCCTCTTCCTACCTGTTTAAAAAAATCGACCAGAGAGAGCTTCCGGAGAATTTGGATTTCAACGATCCGGGCTGGTTTGAAAATTTCGAGTCCGGAATCGAGGCGAGGATGAATCTGTTTAACGGAGGAAAAGACTACCTGGAAAAAAAAATGGCGGAAAAGGACCTTGCAGCTTCCCGTCTTGAGCGTGAAAAAATCGAAAACGAGCTCACCGCCGGGGTAATCAGGACATTTTATGACGCCATGGCAGCCAGGGAATTTATCAATATTGCCCAACAATCAGTGGAAAGCATATCCGAACAGCTCAGGCTTGCAAAACTTCGCCATGAAAGCGGAAGCGCGCTCAAGGCGGAAGTATTGTCTTTGAAAGTACGCCTTGCCAGGGCCAGGGACCGGGTTATAAAAAGCAGAAACCGTTATAAACTAACCCTTGCAGGCCTGGCCAACCTTATGGGCCTTGAGCCTTCACAGTTCACAGGCCGTAAAAACAGCCTGGCCTCAGGTTACAAACAGGTTTATGAAATACCCCCCGATTACGAAAAAGGCGTGGTCCGGGCCTTAAACAACCGCCCGGAGCTGGCCAGGGCGCGCCAGCAGGTTGTCAAGTCCCGCATGGGCCTTGATGTCGCCAAAACCACCTATCTGCCGAGCCTGGATCTTACAGGCAGATACTATTTTGACGACTCGGGCCTTGACTATGACAGAGACAGGGAAAACTGGACCGCAGCACTCATGCTGAGATGGGACCTGTTCGCCGGTTTTTCGCGCACCGCACGGGTCAACAGGGCTGATGCCAGGGTAAGGGAAATGATGGCAGCGGACCGCCAGGCGGTGCAGGAAGTAAAACTTGATGTAAAAAAAGCTTATCTAACACTTGACGAGGCCCGGTCCCGCTGCAGGGTTGCAGAAAGCCGCGTGGAGGCGGCCCGGGAGTCCTACAGGCTTGTGAGGCGTCAATACGAAAACGGTGCCGCAAGCATTACCCGTTACCTCGAAGCCGAGCTTGACCGCAACCGGGCAATGGTGAGGGCTGTATCGGCCCGTTACGACAGGATAAGCGCCAGGGCGGAAGTAAGCCGCGCAACAGGAATTATTGGCGAAAAAAATTGATAATATCGCAGAAAAAGACAAACTATTGAGACCCGACAGGCAAAGGCTATGGTAAAAAACAAACGTGTCGTTTTTATAACCCTGATCGGACTCCTGGTGATCGCTGCAGCCGCGGGGGGATTCTGGCTGTATACAAGCGGAAAAATCGGGCCCGGCAGTGTTTCCGGCCCTGACGAGCCGGTGCAGGCCGGGGATGTAGTGACCGCGTCAGTGAGCGTTAAAAACACAACCCGGTGGTATGATGCAGTCGGCACCCTGGAACCCCGCACCCGTGCCCGCATCGAGCCCCGTGTATCAGCCCGGGTCGAAGAGGTCCGGGTTAATGACGGAGAAAAGGTAAGCAAGGGCCAATTACTGGCCATGCTCGATGACCGGGAAATGCAGGCCGAACTTTCCCGCGCGCGGCAGTCGCTTAAAAATGCAGTATCAAAAAAACAGCAGGCTGAACAGGCAGTTGACGCATCAAAAGCTGCCTTTGAAGAGGCGAGGTCTGCCTATGAACGCACTGAAAAACTCTATAAAGGAGAAGCTGCCACACAAGAACAGCTTGAAAAGGCAAGATCCCGGTTTTTGCAGGCAAAAGCCGGACTGAAAAGTGACAGAAACGGCCTGCAGGGGGCCAAAGCAGGAGTAGGAATGGCGGAAGAAGCGGTTGTCAAATCTGAAATCGCCCTGGGCTATACTGAAATCAAGTCCCCTGCAGACGGAAGGGTACTCAGGCGCATGGCTGATCCCGGCGATATGGCCTCGCCCGGAAAACCCCTGCTGCTGCTGCGAACAGACAAGGAGCTTATAATTGAGGCACATGTCCCTGAAACCCTGGTAAGCAGGGTTCAACCAGGAAAGAGCCTGAAAGCAAGGATTACCACCCTGGATAAGACCGTGGATGCCCGGGTGGAGGAACTTATACCTTATGCTGATCCGCAGACCAGGACATTTCTTGTCAATGCTTCCATGCCTGAAGTTAAAGGCGCATATCCGGGCATGTACGCCAAGCTGATGATCCCGTATGACAAGGTGCCGGTGATCCTGGTGCCGGTCGAGGCGATCCGCCGGGTGGGACAACTCGAACTCGTGACTGTCAGGACTGAAGACGGCCGGAAAAACCGCTACATCAAAACCGGCAGCAGGTATGACCAAAAGGTTGAAGTGCTTGCCGGCCTGGACGGAGAAGAGACACTGCTGATAGAGGAGAGCAAAAACGATGGCCACCGATAGCAACGACGCTCCCCGGGGTCTTATCGGCAGCATAGTCAGACCGTTTCTCGCCGGCACACCCGCTGTATTGTTTCTGATCATTGCACTGTGCCTGGGCGCAGCCGCAATAATGATAACCCCGCGCGAAGAAGACCCCCAGATCGTGGTCCCCATGGCGGATGTACACATACAGGTCCCCGGGGCAAGTCCTGCCGAGGTTGAAAAACTTGTGTCAACCCGGCTGGAACAGCTTTTGTGGCAGCTCGAGGGGGTTGAATACGTTTATTCAGTTTCCCGCAAGGGACTTGCTGTTGTCACGGTTCGTTTTTACGTGGGCGAGGACATGGAGGAATCTCTGGTCAAGCTGCATGACCAGATTACCATGCATATTGACCAGGTCCCCCCTATTGTAAGCGACTGGGTGATCAAGCCGGTGGAAATCGATGACGTGCCCATCGTGAATCTCACCTTTTTCTCAGACAGTCACAGCGACCACGAACTCAGGCGTATAGGCGAGGAGACTCTCTGGCGTCTGTCCCAGCTCGAAGACTTGTCCCGAACCGAAGTGGTTGGCGGCCGCCCGAGGGAAGTACGGGTAGAGCTGTCTCCTGAGAAAATGAAGGGATATAACCTGCCTTTGATGCAGGTTCAAAAGGCCCTGCAGGGCGCAGACGCCGCAGTCACTGCAGGGGACATAGACCAGGCCAATCGCAACTACAGGGTCACTACCAACTCCTTTCTACGCTCCACCGAGGACGTGGAAAACCTTGTAGTGGGGGTACGCGACAGCAGGCCGGTTTATCTGAGGGACCTGGGCGAAATTTCCGACGGCCCGGCTGAGGCGGAATCATATACGCGCTTCGGTCATTCCCACAGGCACCGTCAGGAAAACGAGCTGGAAGACCAGCCCCTGACCTACCCTGCCGTGACCCTTGCCCTGGCAAAGAAAGCAGGCACAAACGCTGTTGATGTTTCAAAAAACATCCTGGCAAAGCTCGATGAGCTCAAAGAGGATATCATACCCGATGACGTGGATGTATCTGTTACCCGCAACTACGGCTACACCGCCCAGGAAAAGGTAAACAGCCTGCTGGGATCACTTGCTTTTGCGGTTATTACAGTGGTGCTGCTGCTCGCATTTGCCCTTGGCAGGCGAGAGGCACTGGTTGTGGCGGTTGCTGTTCCAATGAGTTTCAGCCTGGCGCTTTTTACCAATTACCTTCTCGGCTATACCATCAACCGAGTGACACTTTTTGCGCTGATACTTTCACTAGGACTGGTGGTAGATGACCCGATCACTAATGTTGACAACATCCAGAGACATATTTTCAGCGGTAAACGAAAGCCCTTTTCAGCCACCCTTTTCGCGGTCAACCAGGTGCTGCCCCCGGTTATCATCTCCACTCTTGCCATTATAATCTCTTTTATCCCCATGTTTTTCATTACTGGAATGATGGGCCCGTACATGGCACCCATGGCTGCAAATGTACCTTTGACAGTGACCTTTTCCACTCTCTGCGCCCTGACTGTTGTGCCCTGGATGACTTACAGGCTTCTGCGCAATCACCCTGCTGCAGGCCTGCAAAACAGCGGCGCCCGGATTGAGGGCACAGGCATTCCCTCCCTGATACTGAAGATTTACCGCAAAGTCGTCACCCCTTTTCTCAGATCCAGGCCCCTGAGATATGTTTTGCTTGGAGTAATTCTTGTCCTGATGGGCGTGTCCGTATCCCTGGTTCTGCTCCGTATGGTACCGCTTAAAATGCTGCCGTTTGACAATAAAAATGAATTTCAGGTTGTCATAAACATGCCCGAGGGCACCACACTGGAATCCACTGACGGGGTGGTTCGGGATTTTGAAAACTATCTGCGGGGCGTTGCAGAGGTGGAAAACTTCACTTCCTACACCGGAACAGCCTCGCCCATGGATTTCAACGGCATGGTTCGCCAGTATTACATGAGAGAAGCACCCCACCAGGCTGATATCCGTGTAAACCTGCTTAAAAAAAGCAAAAGGAAGATGCAGAGCCACGAGATCATCCTGCGCCTGAGAAACGACCTGATGGAAATCGCTGAAAAACACGATGCAGACATCCAGCTTGTGGAAGTGCCCCCCGGGCCGCCTGTTCTTGCCACCATAGTTGCGGAGCTTTACGGTTCTTCTGACAGGTCGTATGACGAGCTTGTGGCTGCCACGGATCATGTAAAAAAAATAATGGCCAAAGAGCCGGGGGTGGTGGATATAGACGACATGAGCGAAGATGAGCACGAAAGAATAGATTTTGTCGTGGACCGTGAAAAGGCTGCTTTGCACGGAATTTCCACAAGGGAAATAATCATGTCACTCAGGACGGCAGTGGGCGGGGACAATCCCGCCACGGTGCACACGCCGGATGAACGCCAGCCCCTGCACGTAAAGATTATACTGCCCAGAAAAAGCCGCAGCAGCCTTGCTGGCCTGTCGCAGATTCCCTTGGCAGCATCCGGCGGCAAAACGGTTCCGCTCGGAGAGCTGGTTGAAGTCGAACGTGTTTCCAACCAGCAGCCCATCTACCACAAAAACCTCGAGAGGGTGAGCTATGTCACCGCGGAAATGGCAGGCCGGGCGCCTGCAGAGGCCATTATCGGCATGCACGGCAGCCTGAGACAAAACCCTCTGCCCGAGGGTATCCGCGCCGAATGGGCCGGAGAGGGCGAATGGCAGATCACGCTGCGGGTTTTCCGCGACCTGGGAATTGCATTTGCCGCTGCATTAATAGGCATTTACATCCTGATGGTCCTGCAGACCAATTCGTTTTTCATGCCTGTTTTGATAATGATGGCAATTCCGCTTACACTTATCGGGATTATGCCTGGTTTCTGGCTGTTAAATATAGTTTCCGGGGGCATTGTGGGAGGATATGACAAGCTGGTTTTTTTCACAGCCACCAGCATGATAGGCATGATAGCCCTGGGAGGCATCGTTATACGCAATTCCGTGGTGCTCATAGACTTCATCCAGGATGCCCTGAAAAACAATATGCCTGTAAAGGAGGCCATAGTCCAGAGCGGAGCCATCCGCATGCGCCCCATATTGCTGACCGCCCTGACCACAGGCCTGGGTGCCTGGCCCATTACACTGGACCCGATTTTCTCGGGCCTTGCCTGGGCGCTGATCTTCGGGCTGTTTGCCTCCACCCTGTTTACCCTGGTGGTTGTGCCGGTGACATATTACGCCCTATACGGCGTCAAAATGGAGCAAAAAGAATAGCGGTCAGGGGGCGGTTAATCCGCCCCCTGATTTTAAAAGCTTTAAAAGCGGATTCCGCATGACTTCATCCCTGCAACGCCGGTGCCAACGTTAAGAGTGTCAGTGATGCCCTCGGCTGCGAGGTTCACCTGGGTTTCATAGGAG
>JAWLEU010000156.1:2625-5791 GCA_041685965.1 Desulfosalsimonas sp. | reverse complement strand
CTGTCGGTAAGCGAGCTGGGCGCCATTGCCGCGGTAACAGAGGAAATTGACTATGATGCAGAAAGCGCAGTAATCGAGGAGGGAGAGGCCGGCGACAGGGTTTATCTTATCATAGAGGGCCGGGTGGCGGTTTGCAAGGGCAAGGACCCGGGCAGCGAATTCCGGCTCGACACCATGGGCGCGGGTGATTACTTTGGAGAAATGGCTCTTTTCGAAGAAGCAGAACGATCCGCAACAATCAGGACACTGGAGCCTTCGCGTTTTCTGGTCCTTGACAAACAGGAATTCTACGAGCTGGTAAGGGAATATCCGGGCATAGCCCTGCAGATCTGTACGGTTTTGAGCCACAGACTGCGCCACCTTCACGCCAGACTTGCAGAGGCCGGGGGGATATCCGGCCCGCCGGGGGAGGATAGATGCAGATAGCCTTTGTAATGGACAGGCCCGAAGGAATAAATCCTGTCTATGAAACAACGGCAACCCTGATGTATGAGTGCAATCAGAGGGGGCACTCGGTGTTTTTTCTTGAGCCCCACGACATCTATGTCAGAAAGCAGGAAATAGTTGCCAGGATGAAAAACATCACCGTGGCCAGGGGGCTTTTACTGGAACAATACTGGGAAAGTATAATTGAGCAGAAGTCAAAGGAGGCCATGACCTTCGAGGAACTCGCGGAGATGGACGTGATTTTTCTGAGAAAGGACCCGCCCCTTAACTACAGCTCATTAGAACTGCTTGCACCGATACGTGAACGGATATTCATGGTAAACGACCCTATCGGCATGATGCTGGGCAACAGCAAGCTCTACACTCTCAACTTTCCTGATCTCATCCCGGAGACCCATATATCGAGGGATCCTTCCAGGCTGAGGAAAATAATCGACAACTTCGGCGGAGACATGGTCATCAAGCCGGTGGGAAGATTCGGCGGCCAGGGGATAATAAAGGTAAGCACCAGGGATCCTGAGAACCTAAACTCCCTGATCCAGTTCTACGTGGGTGCGCACAAACCCTACGCCGAGCGCGAGCAGATAATGGTCCAGGAATACTTAAAAGGGGTCAAGGAAAAAGGCGATGTGCGCATTCTTCTGCTAAACGGCGAAATAGCCGGGGCAATGTGCAGAAAACCGCCTGAGGAAAGTTTCCGCACAAACATCCATGCCGGGGGGACCGCGTGTAAGCACCAAGTCACCGCCAGGGAAAAACAGGTATGCGAAAAGATAAAGCCCAGGCTTATCCGCGACGGCCTGCATTTTGTGGGCCTGGACCTAATAGATGAAAAACTCATAGAGGTAAACTGCGTAAGCCCCGGCGGCATCCCCCGCATCAACAGGCTCGAGGACATAAGCATAGAAACCGGTGTCATTGATTTCGTGGAGCAAAAAGCCCGTGAGAAAAAGCAGCATTTTCATGCTTCAGGTTCGACGGAATCCTAAAAAGGAAAAACACCATGAATTTTTCGGCAAAAAATATCGCAGCAGCAGTCTTTCTGGCCCTGTTTGCCGCAGCAGCCCTGAATCCGGCATCCGCCGCGGCCGCGCCCTCCACCCTGAAAATCGGCATCTCGGAGGAGCCCAAAAGCATAAACGTATTCAAGGCCACTGATGCAAACTCCAACAAGGTAATGTCGCTATTCTACCAGCCCCTATACACCCCGGACCCTGAAACCCTCCAGCCCACGCCGTGGCTCGCGGAATCCATGCCGGAGTGGGATCCTGAAGAAAACACCTACACGGTAAAACTAAGGGAGGCAAAATGGGCGGACGGCTCCGCAGTGACAGCCGATGACGTTGTCTTTACTGTGGAAACCATCCTGGATTTCAAGATACCCAAGTATTACTCTGACTGGGATATGGTAAGCAAAGTCGAGGCCGTGGACGAGCGCACGGTAAGATTCCACCTCAAAGAGCCCAGGGCCACATTTACCACCCGCACCCTTATAAACTACGTTGTACCGGAAAAGCAGTGGGGTCCGATAGTTGAACGTGCGGAAAAACAGGATGAACCCCTGAGCGAACTGTTAAACGCACGGATTGAAGAACCTCTCGGCTGCGGACCGTTTGTGCTTGAAAAATGGGACAAGGGAAACTATCTCTACCTGAGCAAAAACGAGCACTTTTTCGGAAAAGGCACCAGGATAAACGGCCGCAGGCTGGGGCCCCACATGGATGCAGTCATGTTCAAGGTCTACGGCACCTCGGATGTGGCGGTGCTTGCCTTGAAAAAGAAAAAAGTGGATTTCTTGTGGTGGTCCATTCAGCCGGGCTATATAAAGGAACTAAAAAAGGCGGCCGGCGTTAAGGTTTTTGTCAATGACAAAAGCGCCCTGTATTACATGGGATTCAACGTCCGCAAGGAGCCCTTCTCTGATCCTGCATTCAGGCGGGCTGCGGCATTCGTTATAGACAAGGGCTTTATTGTTGACAGGATACTTCAGGGATACGCCTCTGAAATGGATTCCATCATCCCGGCGCAAAACAAATACTGGCACGCGGACAATCTGCCTGATTACGGAAGCGGCCTGGATCGTGAACAACGCATAAAAAAGGCGGTCGCCATGCTGAAAAAAGCCGGTTACACATGGGTCAAGCCGCCGGTGGATGAATCGGGCGAGGTAGGAAAACCCTCCAGGATCCTTCGGCCTGACGGAAGGACAATGGAGAAATTCACAATACTTACCCCTCCGGCGGACTACGATCCGAACCGCGCCACCTGCGGGGTCATGATCCAGGAATGGCTAAATGCCCTTGGCATACCGGCGTCTTCCAGGCCCATGTCTTTTAGCGCAATGCTGGAAAAAGTAAAGAACGAACATGATTTTGACACATTTGTACTCGGCTACGGCAGGCTGTCTCTTGATCCCGACTACCTGACAAGCTTTTTCCACTCGGATAACGACGAGTCAGGCGGCTGGAACATGAGCGGATACCACAACGAGGATTTTGACCGCATAGCAATGCTTTCCGGCTCCGAGATGGACAGGGAAAAAAGGCGTGACATGGTCCGCAGAATGCAGCGGATAGTTATGCGTGACGTGCCCTATATACCCCTTTACAACCCTTCCGCGGTTGAGCCCGCTGCTGTGGACCGGTTTTCCGGATGGCAGCAGATGGTGGGAGGCATAGGAAATATCTGGTCGTTCTGCCAGATAAAACCGGAATAAAAA
>JAWLEU010000156.1:0-2525 GCA_041685965.1 Desulfosalsimonas sp. | reverse complement strand
CCGGAACGGTCAAACCTTTCCGGGTTCTCCACCATGGATGAAGAGAAGTTAAAGCTTAATTACGGCGGGAGTCGAATCCTGTTTAAATGCATCTGAACCGGAAACACATATGCACTTAAGAAAACTGATTCTGCGGCGATCACTGGAAATCCTGCTGGTTTTTTTCATAATCCTTACCGGCCTGTTCCTGCTGTTTCACCTGGCCCCGGGAGATCCGGTCTCGCGGATGGTGGAGCCGGGGATGACAACGCAGGACACCCAGATGCTCATTGCCCAGCTCGGTCTGGACAAGCCGGTGTGGCTGCAGTACCTGTATTATGTGAAAAATTTCTTTACCGGCAACTTCGGCATCTCGTTTCATTACGGCAGGCCGGTGATTGAAATAATAGCAAGCCGCCTTCCAAACACCATACTTCTGTTTACCACCTCCATAATACTTTCGGCTTTTGTGGGGGTCATGTGGGGAAAGGCGGTTGCATGGTACAAGGGCAGGCCGGTGGACACCTGGACCACGATTCTGGCCCTTGTCTGCAACACGCTTTTTCTGCCTTGGATAGCCCTTCTTTTCATCTGGGTGTTTGCCTATCACGTGGGCTGGTTCCCGCTAAGCGGAATGATGAGCCCTGAAGTGTGGATAAACCCTTCTTCGGGATTTTTTGCCAAATTCGCAGACATAGTCCACCACCTTCTTTTGCCGCTTCTCACGCTTTTTATCACGCATGTGGGTGCCTACATGCTTATCATGCGAAGCAGCATGCTCGAGACGCTAAAAGAGGACTATATCCTCACCGCCCGGGCCAAGGGGTTGTCTGAAAAAAGGGTAAGAAACCGCCACGCCGCCCCGAATGCAAAACTTCCCGTGGTCACCACCATAGGACTCAGCCTTGCTTTTTCAATCAATGGCGGGGCTCTTACGGAAACCGTGTTTTCCTGGCCCGGCATAGGCAGGGAGCTTATATTCGCGGTGAGCAACAACGATTACCCCCTGGCAATGGGATCTTTTCTGTTTATTTCCATAGTTGTTCTGGTTGCCAACCTCGTGGTTGACGTTCTTTACGCATACCTTGACCCCAGGATAAGATACTGATGGCAGAGCAGGCGGAAACCGAAATAAAAAACATCCCTGCAAGGCGTTCTCACGCACTGGAGCAGTTTCTGGAAGGATGGTCTCTGTTCTGGGAAAGCCCGCTTGGAAAAATCGGCCTCGGCCTTCTGGCGGTCTTTGCCCTGATGGCCCTGGCAAGCTACATCCCCCCGATGATAGACCCCATGTATCATCCAATGACAGGGGTTGATCCTGACATTTCCCGCTCCACTCCCCCCAGCCTTGAGCACTGGCTGGGCACTGACAACATAGGCCGGGATCTTTTAAGCCAGCTTTTGACCGGTGCCAGGGTGGCGTTCGTAGTGGGGATTTCAGCAGCATTCATGAGCATTGTACTGGGAACACTTATCGGGATGATAGCCGGATACGCGGGCAGAATCACTGACGGGGTGCTAATGCGCTTTGCCGACATGGTAATGGTCATGCCGTCCCTGCTTGTGGTGCTGCTTCTTGCATCCTTGTTCGGCCAGCTAAACATCTGGATCATAGTGCTTTTGATAGCACTTTTCCGATGGCCCGGGGTATCAAGGGTAATCAGGTCCCAGACGCTTTCTTTGAAGCAGCGGCCCTTCATAGACATGGCAAGGGTTGCCGGGGCCTCTCATTTGCGGATCATATTCCGCCACATTCTGCCCAATGTATTGCCCATGGCGTTTTTATACATGACATTCAGGGTGACATCAGCCATCATAGTTGAGGCTGCCCTGGCCTTTCTGGGCTTCGGCGATCCCAACACCGTGAGCTGGGGCATGATGCTCCAGTGGGTCTGGAAAACCGGGCACATGTTCCAGGCGCCCTACTGGCTGCTTCCTCCGGGCATATGCATATCGCTTATCACGCTTTCCTTCTACATGATAGGAAGAGCCATGGAGGAAGTACTGGATCCGAGACTGCGCAAGGAAGGAGAAAATATATAATTAAAAAAATTCGAAATCCGAAATCCGAAACTCGAAACAAATTCGAAATCCGAATGATCAAATGACCTAAACAATTATGAATCAACGCTTTAAGGCGCGGGTTTCGGATTTCGATATTCGAATTTCGAAATTATACCCCCGGGATATTTAAACTTTACGATAAGTAAAAAAAATCAGTAACAACAAACATAATCTTTGGAAAAGCCTACTAATATGGGTTTGCTTGATGTTGAAAATCTGACAATTGCCTACCAGACACGCGCGGGATTGACAAATGCGGTGGACGGAGTTTCCTTCAGCCTTGAGAAGGGAAAGTCCCTCGGCATAGTGGGCGAGTCCGGCTGCGGCAAGACCACCGTGGGCATGGGGCTTTTGCGTCTTCTGCCGTCAAACGGACTTATAAAAAGCGGCAGAATAGAGTTTGACGGCACCGACCTCCTTGGGCTCACGGAACAAAAGATGCAGGCGGTGCGCTGGAAAAGGATCTCCATGATCTTCCAGGC
>JAWLEU010000155.1:0-5796 GCA_041685965.1 Desulfosalsimonas sp. | reverse complement strand
CATTGATGCATTTAGGGTTTTGGTCATTGGTTCGAATTTCGAGCTTCGGATTTCGGATTTCCTGAACGAAAACCTGGTTTTCGTTCAGGCACTAAATATTTTGCCCCGGCCAAAAGCATTTATATCACCGAGCAGCCAGCTCAACAAGTACGTAAAACTCTGCAGTTTAAAGCCTCAGGCTGATCCGGCGGTCCATTTTTTCCATCCTGTCGCGCTCGCTCCATTCAAAGTTTTCCCGGGAAACCTGTGGGTTTTCGTTCACCTCGTTTTTGATCCTCTTGATGTCGTCTATGCTGTCTAAGAAAACATCCACCACTTCCGGGTCAAAGCTTGTTTCCCGCTCTGAGCGTATGATTTCAAGGGCCACTTCCAGGGGATAGGGGTCCTTGTAGGGACGTTTTGAGGTAAGCGCGTCAAATGTGTCTGCAATCCCTACTATTCTTCCGCTGACAGGGGTTTTGTCCTTTTCCAGCCCCCTGGGATACCCCTTGCCGTTCCATTTCTCGTGATGGTTCAGGGCGATTTCATGGGCTACCTTCAGCACTTCCGCCTTGGAGTTTGCAAGAATTTTTGCCCCTATGGTGGTATGGGTCTTGATTGTTTCGAATTCCTCGTCTGTCAGGCGCCCGGGTTTTAGCAGTATATTATCCGGTATTCCTATCTTGCCTATGTCATGCATTGGCGAGGCATAGCGGATCAGCTTGACCATTTCGTCCGAAAGTCCCAGTTTATGGGCGATCAGTGTGCAGTAGCGGCTCATGCGCACGATGTGGTCGCCTGTTTCCTCGTCTCTGTATTCCGCCGCGCTGACAAGCCTGTTGATAGTGTCCTGATACGCGTAGTCCAGCTCCCTGAGGGTGTCTTCAACCTCGGCGATGGATTCTTCGAGCCGCCTGTTGATTTTGTCTCTTTCGACCAGCAGATACCGCATCCTCAGTACCCTTTTAAGGCGGATCATCAGCTCCCTGAAGCTTATCGGCTTCTGGATGAAGTCGCTGGCCCCTGCTGTTACGATTGATTCGTAGTTATAGTTTTCCGTGAACCCGGTCATTACCATTACATCGCTGTCGTAGTCGGCCTTGACTTTTTCCAGAAGCTCCACCCCGCTCATTCCGGGCATACGGATATCGGTGATAACCACGTCAATCGGCGTGTTTCCCATAATACCCAGGGCCTTTTCCGCGTTTTCAGCGGTATGGCATTCATATCCCGCCTTGGTCAGAGCCTGGTAAATCATTTCTGTAATGGGTGCCTCGTCGTCTACCACCAGCACCGGGACCTGTTCGGGAATCCGGACGTTTGAATGAATCATAAACCAATCCTCTGTAATCTTAACTATCTTTGTCCAGCTTTTCCGGGCGCTGCATCCCTGTTTTTTCAAGAGCCTTCTTTACCGCCCATGCCAGATGGTTTTTGCTGATCGGTTTTAACAAAACTTCCTCTATTGCCAGTGCTTCAGTGTTTTTTTTGCTGAGCTGCTCACTGTAGCCGGTACACAGAATCACCGGCAGGTCTGCTCCTGTCTGCCGGAGGTCCTTTATCAGATCCAGGCCGCTTTTGTCTGGCATGGTCTGGTCGGTTATCATGAGATCGAACCTGTCGGGGTTTTGACGGTACGCCTCAATTGCCTCCACGCTGCTGGTGCGCGGGGTAACCTCATATCCAAGGCTTTCTAACATTTGTCTTTCAAGCTCCACTATCTGGTGTTCGTCGTCAACCACCAGGATGCATCCGGTGCCCGTGGGCAGCGGACCCTGGTGGACTGACGGCGTCATTGCGCCGGCGTATTCCCCTGCAACAGGCAGGTATATGTAAAATGTGCTGCCTTTGGCCGGCGCGCTGTCAACAGCTATGGTGCCGCCTGCGTTTTTTATAATTCCGTAGCTCACGGAAAGCCCCAGCCCTGTTCCCTTTTCCTGGGCCTTGGTGGTGAAATAGGGCTCGAATATTTTTTCTTTAATCTCCGGGGCTATGCCTGTTCCGGTATCAGAAACCTCAATGCACACGTAGGTTCCGGGCGTGATGTGGTGGTGCTGCGGCGAGGATTCATCAGTTATCTCTGTCTGCCGGAGTTTCACGCCGAGTTTTCCTGCCTGCATGTTTTCCATTGCCTGGTAGGCGTTTGTGCACAGATTCATTATAACCTGGTGCATGCGTGCAAGATTAATAACTGTTTTTCCTGTATCCTCTTTTATGTCAGAGTTGATCTCGATGGAGGAAGGAATGGTGTTTTTGAGCAGCTTCAGGGTTTCTTTTACCACAGGCTGGATATAGACCGGCTCTGCAGGCTCGTTTGCGCTCTGGCGACTGAAGTTTAAAATCTGCTGGACCAGTGATTTTGCGCGCTCCGAGGATTTAATAACCTTTTCCAGGTTCTGGTAAGCCTCGCTTTCAGAAGGCAGCTCCTGCATGGCAAGCTCTGTGTAACCGATAATTGGGAACAGTATATTGTTGAAGTCATGGGCAATGCCGCCTGCCAGGGTGCCGATGGACTCCATTTTCTGGGCCTGCTGGAGCTGTTCTTCCAGCTCTCTTTGTTTTTGCCTTGTTTGTACCCGTTCCGTAATTTCTCTTATTATGCCCTGGAAGCCGGTTGCCTTTCCGGCTTCGTCGATGCTCAGTGATACCGAGGTCTCAAGGTGGCACTGTGAGCCGTCCGCGCGGACAGCCCTCCAGTGAAAGGCTTTGAGGGGCCTGCCGGTGCGGTAGACGTAGTTGAAGGTTTCAAAAACCTGACTTTGTTCTTTTTCCGGGATAATATCGGTGTAGGTTCTGCCTTCAATCTCTTCCCAGGTGTATCCCAGGATTTTAAGAGCGGAGTTATTGAGAAGCTGGTATCGTCCTTTCAGGTCAACTTCGTAGTAGCCGTCCTCTATAGTCTCTAGTATATTGCGGTATTTTCTCTCGCTTTCTTTCAGGGCCCTGCGGGTGCGGTGCTGCTCGGTGATATTGCGGGCAATTCCGCGTATGCCTTTGAATTTTCCGTTTTTGTCAGTGAATGCCCTGGTGTTGTATTCAAGAATTGCTTCGTTGCCCCCCTTGCTTACGATCCGCATGTAGCCGCGTTCCTCGCCTTTTTGACGAATGCGTGCCAGGTATTGGTCCACTTCCGGTTTGAAACGTTCCGGGATCAGGTCTCTTATGTTCATCCGCAGCAGCTCTGACTCAGTGTAGCCGGAATCGTTCTGTACGACTGCGTTGAATTCGTAAAATGAGCCTGACATGTCGTGGAAAAATACATAATCGTTTAGCTGCTCCAGGGTTTCTGCCATTGAGTTGCTCTGAGTGACTGCTTCACTGAGCCTTTTTTCGTACATGGAGGCCTGCGCCTTTACCCTTAGCCCTTTTATGTACTGGTATAAGTTTAAAGCAAGGCTTGCAAGAAGGATAAGTGCCAGAGCGCCAAAAACCGGGTGCGATATGCCGGCTGCTTCTGCAGAGACTGAGTTTTCCTGAGCATTTGCAAAAAAGCTGCCCGCCAATGCCGGAGCGGCTTTTAATTCCGCCGCCGCCCAAATAAGTATATACATGTATCCGGCATATGGGCGCATTTTCAGATCCTGCCTGTTTTTTTTCTAAAAGATTATTTTAAATGCTTTTTGGATACCATGTTTTGCTGTCTTGTCAAAGTGTTATTATTAAAGCACTGTCCTGGACGGTTTGGCAGCAAAGGCAGGCAGCTGTGCTGCCGATCCTTGAATTTCAGGACTGATATGGTTATGATCCTTTCGCCATGCAGAATCACAAAAACATAGACGAGCGTATAAAAAAAATTGAATCACGCCTGCCCGGGGCCCTTCACCGGGACCGGCACGCGGCCCGGCGCCAAATTAGCAGCCTGCGGGGCAAAAAGGGCGGCAAAAAAGATGACCCGAACAGGATGTTGAGCCGCCTTGAAAGGCGCATTGACGAGTCCGCGCGTATAAAGCAAAAGCGCGCGCAGGCCTTGCCTGAGATTTTATATAACAATGATCTTCCGATTGTTGAAAAACGCGATGAAATAATAAGAGCCGTCTCGGAGCACCAGGTGGTTATAGTTGCAGGAGAGACAGGATCAGGCAAGACCACCCAGCTTCCCAAGTTCTGCCTGGAAGCCGGCCGCGGTATCGAGGGAAGAATAGGCTGCACCCAGCCCAGGAGGATAGCGGCCGTAACCGTGGCAAACAGGATTGCAGAAGAACTCGGCCAGCAGACCGGTCAGAGCGTTGGCTGCAAGATCAGGTTCTCAGACCGTACAAGCGAGCAGAGCGCGGTCAAGATGATGACAGACGGAATCCTGCTGGCTGAAACCCAGGGGGACAGGTTTTTAAACGACTACGACACCCTGATAATAGACGAGGCCCACGAGCGGGGCCTAAACATAGATTTTCTGCTAGGCCTTATCCGCAGTCTTCTTTCCACCCGCAGGGATCTCAAGGTAATTGTCACTTCCGCGACAATAGACACTGAAAAGTTTTCCAGGGCTTTTGAAAATGCCCCTGTTATTGAGGTTTCAGGCCGGATGTACCCTGTGGACGTGCGCTGGATGCCGCCGGAAGAATTCGGGGATAACAGCGGTGAATACTCATACACTGATGCGGCCGCAGCCGCCATGGACCGGATCGAAAAGGAATCCCGGTTCGGCGACGTTTTGATTTTTATGCCCACGGAAAGAGACATCCGTGAGACCTGCGAAATCCTGGAGGGCAGAAACTACAAAAACGCCTCGGTTATGCCGCTTTACGCCAGGCTTGCGGCAGCAGACCAGGCCCGGGTTTTCAAGCCTGTTTCAGGAAGAAAAATTGTTGTTGCAACCAACGTGGCTGAAACCTCGATTACGATACCCGGCATTAAATACGTTGTAGATACCGGCCTGGCAAGAATCTCCACCTATAACCCCGGCACCCGCACAACCGCTCTTCCTGTTGCCCCCATATCCCAAAGCAGTGCGGACCAGAGAAAGGGCCGCTGCGGCCGGGTTCAAAACGGGGTTTGCATAAGGCTTTATTCCGAACAAGATTACCTGTCCAGGGATCTCTACACGCCGCCCGAGATTCTGCGCGCCAATCTGGCGGAAGTAATCATGCGGATGATCGCGTTGAACCTGGGCAGTATTCAGAAATTTCCCTTTATTGATTCCCCGCCTCAAAAGCAGATAAAAGACGGCTTTGACATACTTTATGAACTCGGCGCCATTGAAAAGACAAAGCCGGGCAAAAAACAAGGCTCAGCAGGAGTCCGTCTGACAGCCAAGGGCAGGACAATGGCACGGCTTCCGCTGGACCCGAGGCTTTCGCGTATGCTTATCGAGGCGGATAAAAACGGCTGCCTGGGTAAGGTGACAGTTATTGCATCTGCTCTTTCAGTAATGGATCCCAGGGAAAGGCCCGAGGGCAAAGAGGCCAGGGCCGCCCAGGCACAGGCTGAATTTTCGGATCAGGCTTCGGATTTTATAACCCTTTACAACATTTTCCGGGCATGCACGCACAACATTGACTCCGTGCGGCCGAAGGTACGCGCAGGTGATCTGAAACGTTTCTGCAGGCAGTATTTTCTGTCATTTAAGCGCATGCGCGAATGGCTTGATGTCTATGAGCAGATGGTGGATCTGATCGAGGAGTCGGGATTCGAAATCGCACCTGCCGGCGCGCCCGGAAATACCCGGTCTGCTGGTTCAGGACAAAAGGGGGGATTTTCGGATCTTTATACCGCTATTCACAAGTCGGTGTTAAGCGGGTTTCTTTCCAATATTGCACAGCGAAAGGAAAAAAATATCTACCAGGCTGCAAAACAGCGGGAGGTGATGATATTTCCGGG
>JAWLEU010000154.1:0-5843 GCA_041685965.1 Desulfosalsimonas sp. | reverse complement strand
GCCCGTAGGCACCACTGCTGATCAGGCCGCACAGGTTGCAGACGAGATCACCGGGTCCACCCTTAAGATGTTTGAAGAACATGATCTTCACCTTGTGGCCGAAGGAGTTAAGACAAACGTTCGGGGCCAGGACTTCATAGACGTGGAAATAGTCATGAAGCCGTCTGCCGAGCGCGAAATGACCGCCGCACAGGTAATAGAGCTCTGGCGCTCCGAGATCGGCGACATAAAGGGCGTGGACCAGATCTCTTTTGAGGCGGAGCGCGGCCCGGGCGGACACCGGCCGGACGTCAGCGTGGACCTGAGCCATTCGGACATTGATTTGCTTGAAGAGGCCGGCGCTGCTTTTTCCGAGCGCATCGCAGTCTTTGATGCAGCAAGGGATGTCCGCGACAATTACGAGAAGGGAAAGACCCAGTTTGACTTTTCCCTCCGTCCAGAGGGCCGGAGCCTGGGCCTGACAGCGTCAGAGGTGGGCCGCCAGCTAAGACACGCCTTTCACGGCGCCGAAGCCATCCGACAGCTCAGGGGCGCAAACGAAGTGGAGGTCCGCGTAAGGCTGCCTGAATCTGAAAGAAAGGATATTTATCATCTTGAAGACCTTGTAATCCGCACGGAAGACGGCACTGAAGTGCCTTTCATGGAAGTTGCGGAGTTAAACCAGGGTGAGGCTTTTACCTCGATTAACCGGCGCGACGGCAGAAGAGTGGTGACCGTTAGCATGGCTGTGGAGCCGAAAAGCGCCGTTACGCGGGTCATGGGCTCGATCAGAAGCGAGGTGCTGCCCGGGCTCCGGGCGGATTATCCGGGAATCACCTGGAGCTTTCAGGGTGGAGAAGCCGAGATGAGGGAATCGATCAGCGCGTTAAAAGGCGGGTTTGCCATGGCCATGGTGGTTATATACGGGCTTCTCGCGGTTATCTTTGCAAGCTACATACAACCCCTTATCGTGATGATGGCCATACCATTCGGCATCGTGGGAGCGGTTGCAGGCCACATACTGCTGGGATTCGATCTTTCCCTTATCAGCTTCATGGGAATAATCGCCCTTTCAGGCGTGGTGGTAAACGACTCGCTTATAATGATCCATTATGCAAACAAAAAAAGAGCCTCGGATTACGCTTCAGCCTTTGACGCCATACACCAGGCCGGCCTGCGGCGTTTCAGGCCGATTGTGCTGACAACCCTTACCACCTTCGGTGGCCTGACCCCGATAATAATTGAAACATCCAGGCAGGCCGCCTACCTGATCCCCATGGCGATTTCGCTCGGTTTCGGAATCGTTTTTGCAACCTCCATTATACTCGTAATCGTGCCCTGCCTTTACATGGCAATTGAAGATATATCTTCACCGGCGGTCGGCCGCAGGGGGTAGCCTCACCCCCCTGGCGGATTTTTTCGCTTAATTTCCGCCGAGGAAAATGGTATGCTTTTTACCAGGGATTTCGGAGGGATGTTATGAAAATAAGGGAAATAGTCCAGACAACCCCCAACTTCCGGGTATTGTCAGAAGATGAAATCGAGCGAATCTATTTTGACGCCCTGGGGGTTATAGCAAGAGAAGGCGCCCGGGTGAAAAGCGGGCAGGCACTGAAGCTGTTCGAACACAGCGAGGCAGTGGTAACTGATTACGACCTGGTCCGTATTCCTGCCGTGCTCGTGGAAAAGGCCCTGCAATCGCACCCCGGAAAGATTATCCTTGCAGGCAGGACGGGCCAGTACTCGGTTCGCAGTCAGAAAGATGAGCTCGCCTTTGGAGCAGGTCCGGTACATCCGCTCGATCAGCCGGCCGGATCGGTTTATGAAGATGTCTATAACGCGGCCCGCCTTGCTGATTTTATTACCAATTTTGACTTCATAGCCGGACCCCTGAGACCGTCGCCGAAAAACGGCGATTCATGGAATCTTTCGTATGTGCCCGCCCTTGTTGAGGGTTCTTCAAAGCCCTTGCTTCTTGGAACTGCCGATAAAAACGAACTTTCAACCCTGTGGCGGATGATGTCGCTTATAAGCGGCGGTGAAAAAGAATTCCGTCTGAGCCCGGGTTTCGCCCATTACGTGGAAATTGATTCCCCGCTCACCCTGTCGCGCGTTGAGGCCAAAAAACTGCTGTTTTGCGCTGAAAAGCAAATACCGTGCGTGTGCGCATCCAGGGCGGTTTCGGGTGTCACTGCACCTGCAGCGGTTGCAGGCACCCTGGTGCAGACCCTTGCTGAAACAATGCTCGTCTCCGTGCTTTCTTATCTTGAAAATCCCGGCATGCCGTTGATCAGAGGCGGAATAACAACAATTCCGGATTCTTCAGGCGCCGGGTGCAGTTTCGGAGCCCCCGAGCTGGCCCTGACAACTGCCGCAAACACTGATGTTTCCAAATGGCTGGGCCTTGGCATGCTGTTTCCAGCGGGCATTACAGACGCGGCAGAGCCGGGTCAGGACGCGGGAACCGATTTTGCCTCCGGGCTGTTTTACGCATTTTTGTCAGGTGCGGACCTGATCTGCGGATCAGGGCTTATAAACAGCGCAAAGGCGGCTTCCCTGGACGGCATGGTAATGTGTGCCGAGATAATTGAGATGATAAAACAGATCGGCAAGGGTATCAGCACTGATGAAGAATACCTTGCCATGGATCTTATAGAATCCGTGGGTCCGGGAGGGGAGTATCTCACCTGTGATCATACGCTTGATCACTGGCATGAGTGGTTCCGCCCCAACCTGATCAACCGGGCGACGTATGACATGTGGGCGGCTGACGGAAAAAAAACCATGAAGGACAGGGCTGCTGAAGAGCGAAAAAAAATCCTGGAAGAACACGAGCCTGCAGCGCTTGACCCGAAGCTCGCAGCAGAGCTCAAGGCCCTTGCAGGGTCTGGAAAATAAGGGGGCAGTCTCATGGGCACCAGAACCAATCTCACTGAAAACCAGTATATCCGCTTTTCCTTTTTGTCAGACGGGCAGAAGCATCTGATATTTAACCAGGTTTTAAAAATACTGCAGAATACCGGCGTTGTGGTGAAACACGACGAGGCCCGCAGGCTGCTTGCTGAAAACGGCTGCAGGGTATCAGGCGACAGGGTTTATATCCCGTCGCATGTGGTAAAAAAGGCACTGAGTACACTTCCCCCTGTCAGCAGCATCTACAGCTGGAACGGCGAAGTGGCCCTGCGTATTGAACAGGGGCACACCTATTTCGGCCCGGGTCCCACCTGTCCGGCTTTTATAGATCCTCACACCCTTGAACGCCGCAGTTACACACGGCAGGATGCCGCAATGGTGGCCCGGTTGTGCGAGAAGCTTGATTCCATAGGGTTTGTCATGTCCCTTGGTCTGGTCAGCGACGCCCCTTATGGAAAGGAAGGGCTTTACGAGTTTGCAGAGCTGATCCAGAATTCGACCAAGCCGCCCATAGCCTGGTGCTTTTCAGAGGATCACTGCCGGGATATCCACCAGATCGCAACTGCCATGGCAGGAGGCCCTGCAGCCTTTGACCAGAAACCCAACTACCTGTTTTACAACGAACCCATATCCCCCCTGCTTTCTGATTATAATTCGGTTGAAAAGGTTATTTACTGCGCAGGCAACAACATACCACAGATATTTGCCCCGGCAAGCACAGGCGGCGGAACAGTTCCGGCCACCCACGCGGCCCACATTTCAATGACCCTTGCAGAATCCCTGATAGGAGTGGTGACCGCCCAGACGGTAAATCCCGGCTCCTGCATAATTATAGGCGGAACCCAGTCGGTGTTAGACATGCGCGAGGCGGTATTTGCCTACGGTGCCCCCGAGCTTTGCAGTCTGGAGGCAGGGCTTGCCGAAATGGGCGATTACCTGGGATTTCCGGTTTTTTCAGCAGGCGGGTGCTCTGATTCAAAGTCCATGGACGCGCAGGCCTCTATAGAAGCCTCCCTGTCTATTCATTCAGCCATGCTGAGCGGGCCGAGCCTGGTCCATGATGTGGGATTCATGGAATCCGGAATGTGCGGCTCTGTTTTTCAGCTTGTTCTGGCAGACGAGATTATTGAAAAAAGCCAGTATATAGCAAAAGGGGTGGTGGTAAACGAAGAAACCCTGTCGAGAAAGCAGATACAGGCTGCCGGACCCGGCGGGGATTACAGGAAAACAGGTCAGGCCGGAAAAAAAGATGAGACTTTTTCCAAAACACGGGATGAAAAACAACCCGCTGACAAGGGCCCGGGCCCCGGCTCCGGCTCAGTGCCTGACAGGATAGTTGAAAAGACCAGAAGGCTCATAGAGCAAACCCAAAGCCCGGCTGAAAAGATTTCAGAAGATGTGCGGCAGAAGGTTTTAAAGATCCTTGAGGAGGCAGGTTAATCCACTGCTCATTGTGACCCGGATTTTTTCATTGAAAGGGAAATCCGGTTTCTTTCAAGATCAACCGAGAGCACGCTGACCTGCACTTTCTGCTGAACCGACACCACGTCAGCCGGGTTTTTGACAAACCTGTCAGCCATTTCGCTTATGTGAACCAGGCCGTCCTGGTGCACGCCCACGTCCACGAACGCCCCGAATGCGGTGATGTTGGTTACAATTCCCGGCAGCCGCATGCCTTCTTCCAGATCCTCGATTTTTTCAACACCCTCGGCAAATGAAAATTCCTCGAATTTTTCCCTGATATCCCTGCCGGGCCTGGCAAGCTCAGCTATGATGTCCTGCAGGGTGGGCATGCCCGCGGAATCCGTTACGTAGCGGGAGATGTCGATTTTTTCCCGCAGATCCGGATTTTTGATCAGGTCTTTTACGGCTGCGCCGAGGTCTTTTGCCATGGCATCCACGATATGATAGCTCTCCGGGTGCACAGCGCTTGCATCCAGAGGATTCGGCCCGTCTGAGATTCTCAAAAACCCGGCGCACTGCTCAAACGCCTTGGGTCCGAGGCCGGCGACCTTTTTCAGCTGCCTTCGCTCCTTAAACGGCCCGTTTTCATCCCTGTATGCCACGATGTTTTTTGCAATCCTGGAATTCAATCCTGACACGTAGGTCAAAAGCTCCGCGCTCGCGCGGTTTGCATCAACGCCCACCGCGTTTACGCAGCTTGTTACAACGTCGTCCAGGGCGTTTTTAAGTTCCTTCTGGTCCACGTCATGCTGGTACTGGCCCACCCCGATGGATTTGGGATCTATTTTCACCAGTTCAGCAAGGGGGTCCATCAGCCGCCTTGCTATGGACACGGCGCCCCGCACGGTCAGATCATGGTCAGGAAATTCTTGCCTGGCGGTCTCTGATGCCGAATAAATGGATGCTCCGCTTTCGTTTACCATTACAACAGAAACAGGTCTTTTAAAGCCGATTTTCCTTACAAATGCCTCTGTTTCCCTGCCGGCAGTGCCGTTTCCCACTGCCACAGCCTCCACGGCGAAATCGCCGCCCATGGTTTTTAACTGTTTTTCAGCCTTTTCAGCCCCCTGTTTTCCTGTGTGCGGATAGACAGTGTCATGGTGCAGAAGCTTTCCCTGGCGGTCCAGGCAGACAACCTTGCAGCCTGTGCGGTAGCCCGGGTCAATTCCCATTACCCTTTTGGCACCCAGGGGCGGGGCCAGCAGAACCTGGCGCAGGTTTTCTGCAAAAACCCGGATTGCCTCCTCATCGGCCTTCTGCTTTGCCCGCAGCCTGGCCTCTGTTTCCATGGCACCGGAAAGAAGGCGCTTGTAGGCGTCAGCAGCAGCCCTTCGCACCTGGGCGGCGTCCTCTCCGCTGCCTGTTACAAAAAGACCCTCCAGAAGGGACACGGCCTCGTCCTTGTCCGGCTGGATGCTCATGGAAAGAACATCCTGGTCTTCTCCGCGCCTGATTGCAAGCATCCTGTGCGACGGCACCGAGGCTGC
>JAWLEU010000153.1:0-5869 GCA_041685965.1 Desulfosalsimonas sp. | reverse complement strand
GGATTTGCGGTCCAGTTCACTGAACTGACCTGCCATATAACGGAAAAAATGATCTCTGGACTCAGAGCGATGAAAGCAGTCGGCAAATTGTTCATGAAACCCCCTGAGTTCATTTAAGAAATCATCAATGTCGTTTTGGTTGAGATTGAATTTCGGGACTGAATACGGACAGTCCGGCTGCCGGGTCTCTGGCAACATAAGGCGCCTCCTTTCTGCTTTTTGTCGCGCAGTATAGCAGAAAGGATTGGCTTCGACAAACATAAATTATTTAAGTTGCGTTATAGGGGTAAACTCGCCAAGTCTGAATCCTAACTATACACGGGGAAAAGTTTGGAAACTGATTCCTTTCTTTTTAGGTTTGGTCGCCTTTAAGAGCGGAATGATTGCCCGCGGGCAAGAGAGACTGTAACAGGGCCAAAAAGATCCTTGCCCCTTCAACCACCTCCTCGAAGGTCTCTGGTGTATTGACAAGTACTTTTTTTTGTTGTGTGACTGAAAACCGGGAAAATAGGTGTCATTTACGGTCTGCTTCATGCTCGATCATGATAAACTTTTCAACCAGATTCGGATCAAATTGGGTGCCGGCACAGAGCCGCAGCTGTTCGATTGCCTCGTCGCGGGTCATGGCTTTCCGATAGGGCCGGTCTCTTGTCATTGCATCATAAGCATCCACAATTGCGAGTATCCGGCAAAGCAGGGGAATGTTCTCACCTTGTAAACCCTGGGGGTAGCCCTGGCCGTCCCATCTTTCATGGTGCCAGAGAATCCATTTGGCTATAGGCGCCAGGTCGGGAACAGACCGTGCAATGCGGTGCCCGATCTCACTGTGTTTTTGCATTTCCTCCATTTCCTGACCGGTTAAAGGGCCGGGCTTGAAAAGAATTCGATCCGGTATACCGACCTTACCTAAATCGTGGAATTTGGACAGTAAAAGCAAATCGTTTATGGTGTCTTCACCCAGATCAATTGAGTGTGCCAGGGAAGCCGCCAGTTCCTTTAACCGTTCGCTGTGACCCTCAGTAATAAAGTCCCTGGCTTCCATGGCCTTTGTCAAAGCCTGAACCGGCGCGCTTCGGGAGCTTTTCTCACGCTGGAGCTTATCCCGATACATCCTGTCATCTGCCGCCCGGAACAGCGCCTGCATATCCACAGGTCGCTGGTTGCTCACGGCATAGCCGATAGACAGCGAAATGGGTAAACCTGGATTTGTCTTGTTGTGATCCTTTATTCCCTGCCGCAGACGCCTCACAAGTTTCTCCGCTACATCCTGATCCACTCCCGCCAGAAGGATTGCAAATTCATCACCTCCTATCCTGGAGATGATATCACTGACACGGAAATTGTTTTTGAGGAGATTGGCAATGCTGATTAGTATCTCGTCTCCGGATTGGTGTCCAAGCGTATCGTTGATAAATTTGATTCCGTCAACATCGCAGATGATAATCCCGATCGGGCTGTATCGCCCGTCTTGGAGGCGATTCATCTCTTCTTCGAAAAAATTGCGGTTGTAAAGCCCGCTCAGTGAGTCACGGAATCCCATGCGGCGAAGATTTTCTTCGGCTTCCTTGCGCTCAGTGATGTCCCTGAATGATGTAAGAATTGCAGTTTTTCCGTCCCACTCTGTTTGACTGGCACGCAATTCCGCCACTTTTACCGTGCCGTTGCCGGCAAGCAATTCGATCTCCGTGCTTTCGCCGGGCGTCAGGGGATATCCGAACTGCTTTCCCAGCAGTTCGGCCTCGGTTCGACCGAGCATATGTGCAGCAGCAGGGTTAATAAAAAGGATGGTCCCCTCAAGGTCAATTACCATGATACCATCCGAATTTAGCTCAACGAGCTTGTCCAGTTTGTCATATGCTGACTGCAGTTTCTGCTCAGCTTCTTTCTGCGCAGTGACATCCGAGATGATCCCCGCAAGCCCTATAGAAAAGCCTTCCGGGTAATTTATTTGTGCCGCCTCAAGCTTGCCCCAAAAAATCGTGCCATTTTTTCGCCTGTACTGGCACTCTGTGGTCACATGATCAATTTCTCCCCTGATAAGCTGAAACATTTTTTGCTCCGCTTCCTGCAACTCCTGCTCAGAAATATGATCAAGATATGCTGAACCCACCAACTCTTCCAAATCCCATCCCAGCATCTCAGCCATACGTTGGTTGGCAAACGTTATGGTCCCATGTTCGTCCACAAAAATGATGCCGAAAAGAGCATTGTTAAAAACAGCCTGTATTTGCGCCTCAGCAATTTGCAGCCGGCGTTGTTTTTCGCGCAGAACATCCGTGGATTGTGAAGGGTCCTGTGATTTGTGGTTCATTTTTTATTTCTCAGTGCTTATCACTCGTCGCTCCGGGTCATCGGTCGTTACTCGCTGTCTTTGCCGAATGCCACTTCTTCTCAACTGTTTCTCTCCTGAGTACCGGCCCTTTCTTTGGGTTGAATATTCAATCCCTCCAAAACCTTTTCTTTTTCCGAAAGGTCGCCGACAACCTTGCGCAGCGGCGGGGGCAGTTCCTTTAACAGGGTTGGCACAGCCAGGATTTGGTGCTCCCGGGCCTGGGCCGGATTTTGATACACGTCGATGACTTCAAGCTCATATTCTCCTGACAAATATTCTTCACAGATTTGCCGGATGTTCTGGATGGCTTGTTGTGAACGGGGGGTTCTGCCTGTAACAAAAAGCCTGAGTTGAAAACGGGGGCGGGATTTATCGACTTTTTCCCCTTGATTGTTGTTATTATGGCCTGCTTTGTCCATATTATTTCCTTCTGACATGTTTCTGTCCTGTGGCATTATATCCTGTCTTTTTTACCCAGGATCCGGCCCTGTCAATCCATGTTTCAACTGCCGCCACGCATTTTTTTGCGCTGCTGCCCGGTCTTTGAAAACTTTTCTTCTTCCTGCTCAGCCTCCCGGATAGCACGCAAGAGCTCTTCTTCTTCGCCCTGAAATTGGGTTTCTATTTCTTTGAGCCTTGCCTCTTTTAATTTTCGCTTACGTTCCAGCTCATTTTTCCTGCGCTCGATTTCCTCTATGCGGCGACGGCGTTGCTCTTCTTCCTGTGCTTCCTGTGTATAGCGGGCAGTACCTGTGACCAGTCCGGCAGGGCCTGCATAAACATCCTTTAGTTCAATGCCATGGTCGGTCAGAATAAACTCCCGGACCTGATGAGAGTGTGCCATGCCGCGGGATTTGAGCACATGCAGGAGGCGGTTGCGCTCCCCGCCGCTTTCAATGTCCCGCAGCAGGAGCCAGGCATCCATTAACGATGAAATCTCCGTGCTGGTGGACTCCAACGGGTGCCCTCCGGTTATCAGTTCAGTGACAAGGGTTGTAATACCCTGTGATTTCAACAGATCTATCAGGCGGGTCAGCAGATTTTTCACCTCTTCCGGTGATCCCATCTGCAGCAGATTGCTCACCGGGTCTATAACCACCACTTCAGGCTTGTTTATATCAATGATTTCTTTTACCAGAAAAAAGTGCTCCTCCAGACCGTGCGTGGTAACCCGCTCGGTATGAAAGCCAAGCCTGCCGTTTTCGTACCATTTCTCCAGATCGATCCCGATGGATTTCATGTTGCGAATGATCTGTGTCCGGGCTTCTTCGTAGGAGATGTAAAGAACCTGTTCGCCGCGAGCGCAGGCGGCGGCTGCAAAACTTGCGCTTATACTCGACTTTCCCGTGCCGGTGGTACCTGACAGCAGCAGGCTGGAGCCACGGTAAAAGCCCTTCCCCCCGAGCATCTCATCGAGGCGGTGTATGCCGCTTGAAATGCGTTTCTCGGATACCGGGAAATCGAGTCCTAGTTCTGTAACCGGGAAAAGATGAATGCCCCTTTGGCCGATCAAAAATGGATAGGCGTTTGTACCGTGCTCTGAGCCCCGGTATTTTAGAATACGCAAGTGCCTTCGCGTGGTCTGGCCGGAAACTGTCTGTGAAAGTTCAATCACGCAGTCCGATACATACTCCTCTATACCGAAGCGGGTAAGACCGCCACTGCCGCGTTCTGCGGTCACCACGGTGGTAATATCCCTATCCTTGAACCACCGCAGCAGCCTTCGAAACTCCGCTCTCACAATATGGGCGTCCATGAAAGCACCGAAAAGCGTTTCAACTGTGTCAAGTACAATACGGCGGGCCCCGATCTCCCTGATTGCTGCGTCCAGCCGTACGAAAAGTCCTTCCAGGTCATACCGGCCCGCCTCTATCATTTCTTCTGAAGAAATATTGATGGTTTCCACCGCAAATTTATTCTGTTCACAAAGCGTGTCCAGATCCCAGCCGAGGGATGCCACGTTTGTTTTCAGGTCGGATTCGGTTTCCTCGAAGGCAACAAACACACCGGGCTCCTCTTGTTCGGTGGCTCCCGCCACCAGGAACTGCATGCCGAACAGGGTTTTTCCACAACCCGCGTTTCCGCATACAAGGGTGGGGCGTCCGTGGGGAATTCCGCCATGTGTTATGCCTTCAAAACCGGGGATTCCTGAGGATGTTTTTTCCAGAGTCCTCTTTTTCTCGTCCGCGTTCGACATTGTGCCCCTCCTGTTTTACATCTCAAATAAAAGCTTGATATAGGATTCCCGGTTTATAAAGGTCTGGCAGAAAACCCGCCATATGCTTCTGATATATAACCAAAATAACTGCCTGAAAAAATACTGCAAAGATTAAAATTTATAATTTTAACAGCGTCCCCATTCACCGGCCTTATTGAGAAGCCGCTGATGCACTGATGCAGAGACTTTTTTGAGATTTTCCGTCCCCACCTTAGTTTCTGAATTTGAAGCAATCGGCCAGTGTCTTTTCCGGAGAGTAGATGCGCGCTGCAAAAGCTTCGACTTCATAGTTTTCCACTCCCTCGGTATACGCACGCCCGGAGAACCGACAGGTTTTAATCGGCGGGTGTTCCAAACGAGGCTCCTCGGCTCCGTACGGAAGCGCGACGTGTACTTCTCTATAACGCCCGAGTCGCGCAGGGCATAAAGCGTTTCCGGATGGATGCCTGCGCGAAGAGCTTGTGCCGTGCGCAGAAAGCCGCCGTGGTAGTTTGGCACGCGGATTGATATGGCATCAGGTAAAACTGCTGATATCAACCCCCCGCATTTTTGCCCGTAATTCATACCACTGCATTTCGTCTTGAGGCGGAGTCCGGATCTGGTCTTCCGGCTTGTGTACCAGACTGATTGCCCGGGTGGGGCAGGTGGTGACGCACAGGCCGCAGCCGATGCATTTTTCCGCAATTACCCTGTAACTTTCTTCTCCCGGTTCAATGGCATTTACCTGGCAGCGCTCCTCTTCACAAATGCCGCAGGCAGTGCAGGCATCGGGATCGATTTGCGCAAAATAATGGGCATTGACCACCTGGGCCGTATCAAAGCCCATTTCGTTGATACCGCGAAGTACCCCGCAGCAGCATCCGCAGCAGTTGCAGATAAAGTAATGGCCGTTTTGCACGTTCCATGTCATATGCACCAGCCCCTCTTCCTCGGTGCGTTTTAACAGGTCATAGGCCTCCTGCCGGGTCATTGGGGTGCCAAAGGGATGATTGTCAAATATCCCGGCAATAGGGGCAAATACAGTGCATACCTGTACGGGCCTGTCACACGGTTTTCCCAGCAAAGCCTTTTCTTTCTTGCAGATGCATTCAAAATACATGAAAGACTTGCTGTTTTCTATGATGTGCGAAACCCGTTCATGGGGCAGCACCTGGTGCTTGCCGGAAATTTCGGCCTCCACGGGAATGACCTGCATCAAAGGGGGGGTGTTTGCAAAAAACTGCCGGCCAAAGGCATCTTCGTACTGCTGGCACATTTCGGCCATCTCCCGGTCCATGCGGGGCATCTGAAATTCGTAGATGCCAAAGGCCCAGGGCACC
>JAWLEU010000152.1:0-5881 GCA_041685965.1 Desulfosalsimonas sp. | reverse complement strand
TCTCTGCTTTGTTTTCAGCGGGGATTGTCGTACATGGAGAATATCTTTGACAATAACGCTGTATGATGACATAAATGTGGATTTATAAAGGTTTAAAAGACAAAAGCGGGCTGAATGCCTGGGCACAGGTTTTCCGGCCCTTCTGTGTACACATATTGTTTCCGGCATGGTTATGGCTGAACAAAACCCGAAAAACGAGCTTGTGGACATAAGCGTTTCCCTGTGCGATCTGCTGAGCCGGGCTGAAAACCGCATCCCGGAGGCAAACGGTGATCTGTTTGATGAATGGCGCAGGTCATGTCAGCGCTGCAGGCAGCGTCTAAGTGATGATCTGCTTCGCACCGGGGTGGTGGGAACAATAAAATCCGGAAAATCTACTTTTGTAAATTCTCTTTTCCGGGGAGATTACCTCAGGCGCGGCGCAGGGGTTATCACCTCGATAGTGACCAGGGTAAGGCGTGCTGAGCGTTTAAGGGCACTTCTTACCTTCAAATCCTGGCAAGAGATAAACGAAGAAATCAGGCATGCCCTGAGCCTGTTTGCCTCCGGCAGCTGGCGCACATCCACGGAGCCATTCGATTTAAGAAATGATTCTGACAGAACTCAGTTGCAGCAGGCCCTGGAAAGCCTGGAGTCAAGACAATTGCTCAATCATGACACCCGCAGCGTCAGCAGCGTTCTTTTAAGCGCCTGTCTAAAGGGGTATCATGAGGTAAAGGATTTTTTATCCGATCAGCCCGAGACTGTTGTTTTTGAAGATGACAGGTTTTACGAGCATCAGGATTTCGCAGGAAGCGAAGACCTGGCTGTATTTTTAAAGGATCTATGCCTGGAGATTGATTCCGGCAGCCTGGCAGGCAACATCGAAATTGCAGACTGCCAGGGAAGCGACTCCCCCAACCCCCTGCACCTTGCCATGATTCAGGACTATCTTCGAACCTCTGACATGATCATTTATCTGATATCGAGCCGCACAGGCATAAGGCAGGCGGATTTGAACTTCATGTCCATGATCAAGCAGATCGGGGGCATGGGAAATGTTGTGTTCGTGGTGAACTTTGATTTTAACGAGCATGAGAGCAGGCAGAATCTCGAAAGGGTTGCCGGTAAAATAAAAGAGGATCTTTCCCTTTTAACCGATTCTTCCGAAGTCTATGTATTTTCGTCTCTTTATTCACTTTTTCAGTCAATTAGAGATGAGCTGCCTGAAAAAGACAGAAAGCGCCTATCACAGTGGGAAGCAGAAACCGGAATGTCAGAGTTTTCCGAAAGCCAGCAGAAGAGCTTTGAAGCAGACTTCAAAAAGATGATCACAGAGCAGCGCTACAGCCTTCTGCTGGAAAATCAGCTGCGACGCCTGCAGGCTACCTCGGCGGATTTTAAGCGGTGGTTAAAACTTAACCGTGAAATTTTTTCAGCCGATGCAGACGGTGCCGATACACTGCTCAAGCGGATAAAGCAGCAGAAGAAACAAACGGAAAAAATCCGCTCCATGATTAACAGCACCCTATCCGGGGCATCGCAGCAGCTGAAAAAGGAGATGCGGTCTTCCGTGGACCGGTTTTTTGATATCCGTCACGGAGAGGTGGTACCCGGGATTATTGATTTTATCTCAGGATATACTGTATCCTATGACCGCTATAGCAGCCAGATTGAGGAAAACGGTTTTGCAGAGACATTGTTTGCTGTTTTCCAGGACTTCAAGGAACAGCTGGACCGGTATATGGCGGAAACAGTAAATCCAAAGCTTTTCCGCTTTGCCAGGGAAAATGAAAACTATATCAGGGATTATTTTGAATCCATAGCCGGCCCTTACGAGAGCACGGTAAAAGAGGCGATGGAGGAATTCAGGGAAGAGGGCGCAGGAAGTGAAACACAGGATGCGAATTTTCCGCGCCCTCAGATTTCACTTGACACGGTGAAAAAGACATATTCCATTGAAATCCCCGAGGCCGCAGCCACGCTTGCATACAGCAGCAGCTTGAAGACCGAGGCATTCATGAAGCTGGGCCTCTACAGGTTCTTATACAGCATCAAAAAGCTCGCAAGACGGTCGCAAAGCGGCGGCGGGGCGGATGTCTCCGCGCTTAAAAGCGGTGTGGCAAGAATGAAGCGCGAAACAGAGGCCTCCATTATTTTTCATTTCAAAAATTACCGGGAAAACCTGAAATTTCAATACCTGTTCAGGCTTGTTGACTCTGTGGCAGATGAGATCAGCGAGATGCTGGTCCACAGGTTTAAGACTTACTCCACGGATTTTGAAAGGATCACGGAGATCACCGGCAGGGACAGGGCAGACAGGGAAAAGGCACTGGAGGGAATCGATTCGGTCCTGGCAGATCTGGCTGAGCTGGACTCACGGCTGGAGGAACTCGGCGGCGCAATCCGTTTGGCAGGATAAAAGCAGCAGGCATATTTAACAATCCGGCGACAATCCACGGATTTCAGGGAGGCTGAAATGGCGGTGAAGCGGGCGCGTATCGCGGCGGTGGCTAACGAAAAAGGCGGTGTGGGCAAAAGCGCAATGGTTATAAACCTGGGTGCTGCGCTTTCAAGGATGAAAAACAGGGTGCTGATCGTGGACATGGATCCACAGCACAATGCCGGCAGCGGGCTGGGCATTGAAATCAGCGAAGATGAGCCAAGCGTGTATGACCTTATAACCTCACCTGAAAACAGCAAGGCTTCCGACGCAGTACGCAGGAGCAGGTGGGAAGGCCTGGAACTTCTGCCGTCTCATGTGGATCTGTCAGGTGCTGAAGTTGAGCTCGTGGACCAGAAGGGAAGGGAGGAGAGGCTCAAGACTGCCCTGAGCGCATTGGTGGACGATTATGACGTTGTTTTGATGGACACCCCGCCCAGTCTTTCACTTCTTACCATAAACGTTTTTGCTGCCTGCAGCGAGGTTCTGGTTCCATGCCAGACACAGCCTTACGCGTTCAGGGCTTTAGAGGATCTTTTTGATACAGTGGATGCTGTTGCCGAGGATATTAATCCGGAACTCAGAATTTCAGGTGTGGTTGCAACTTTCTACGACCAGAGAACCCGGGTCAGCCGGATGATTTTCGACCGTCTCAGGGCGGATGACCGCTACAGCCGCCTGCTCTATGATACAGTAATCAGGAGCAATACTACGATTGCAGCAAGCAGTGAGGCAGGCAAGCCCGTGGTATTTTACCGCAGCACCAGCAACGGAGCCAGGGATTATAACGCGCTTGCACAGGAATTTATCAAAAGAGGTTCCCGCCGATAAAAGGCGTGGCATTTAAAGGCCCAGGTGTTTTTCGGCTCTTTTAAAAACCTGTTCGCAGGTGGGATATGAAAACCCCCGGCGCCTTAGATAGTCATATATTTTTTTTTTAAGTTCAATGGGCTCAAGTCCGCACCACCTTTCAAGCCTTGGTAAAACAGCAAACCAGGCGGGTTCTACCTCATCGAAGTCCGCAAGCATTTTCTCTGTTATTTCATCTGAGACGCCTTTTTCCTTGAGCTCGCATCGCAAAGCGAATTCCCCGCGGGGCCGGTTTCTGGTTCTGTTTTCAATCCAGATCCGGGCAAATTCTTTATCATCTATATATCGGTAACGCTCAAGCCGCTCAATGGCATCCGAGATTTCGGATGGTGAAAATCCCTTATTCTCAAGGTAACGATTGATTTCCCGCCTGCTTCGCGGGCGGTATTTGAGAAAATGAAGTGACTTGGTAAACGCGTCCTGATTCTGCTTCCGGCTTGCCTGGCCGCTCATGATTCTTTGCCTGAATAGGAGTCGGAAGATTGCTCATCTACGGGATTTTCCTCTTCGGGCTCCGGATGGCGGTATGATTCGGGCAGGGGTGTTGAGAGTCCGTCATACATGGACTGATCAGGCTTCATGTTGGCAAGTTCGTTTAACGCCCTTCTGACTTCCCTGGCGCCCTCTTCATGAATTGCATGAACATTTTCGTATTCGTGCCTGACAGAGCTAAGTGAGTAATTTCCGCCTGTTTTCTGCAGATAGCGGTAGACAACCGGGCTGATAACCTGCCATGTATCCAGCCGGGTCTGGGTTTCCAGCGGAATCATCCTGTCTATGCGCCGCAAAGACCTGCGGTTAAAAAGCCGGGCTGCAATACGCATGGGCCCGAAAAACCAAATGATCAGAAAAAGCGCAAAAACCCCGATTCCGGATGCAACTGTCACCGGCTCCGGCGCAGGAGGCAGTATTGCCGCGGCTGCACCTGCAAACGCTGCGGTCCCTCCGCACGCCAATCCCAGAACGGTTCCTATAAAACCGGCCTTGAATCTGAAGTTCCTGAGCCTTCCGCGGTGGGCTGCAAGGGCTTCCAGGAGCTGATCCAGGCGCTCTGCATGGGTCTCAATAAAGCTGGCCAGGTTGTCAAGGCGTCTTTGCGGGGCCTCCAGTATTCCTTCCTTGAGCTTTTTTCTTTGATTCTGCAGCAGATAGAGAAATATCCGCGCCTCTGACCTCTTGTATTCGCTGTCTCCGGCTGCCCGCGAGGAATAGGTCAGGTGAATCGGCGGAATGTCCTTTCTTCCTGTTATCTGGGAAAGGTTCCAGCAGAGAGTTCCGTAGACCTGGAGCAGGTCCGTTAGAGAGGAGCATTCGTCTATGCGGTTTAAAACAAAAAGCACCCGGTCTTCAAAGGTACGCGCGGATATGGTCTCGCGCAGGCTTGTATGGGCCTCTCTGACGGTTCCGGCCTTGTGCGGGTCAAACAAGACCAGCACAAGGTCTGCCAGCTGTGCCATGTCTCCGATCACATCCTGGTAGTCGTAGCCCCTGTCGCGCTCAGTGACAGAGTCGAGCATTCCGGGGGTGTCAATAAGGGCAAGGTTTCGGAGAAAAGGGGAGTTTACCTTTTTGAGCCGGAAATGCGATGCAAACCTCTGGCCGTGTTTTTTCAGAATTTCAAAGGGATAGTCAGGATCGTTTAAAAGGAACTTTCCGTCCCTTTCTTCCGTGGTCCTCACAGGATCGTTTTCAGATGAGTTTTCGTCGAAGGTTAATATCGTGAATGAATCGTCTGTGGGCGCCTGGCCCACTGCCTGTATGTTTGCCCCTAGAAATTCGTTTATAAGGGTTGATTTGCCTGACGAGTAATTGCCCACAACCAGCACCAGCGGGCGCCATTTTATGGTGCTTTCCAGGGGGACATCCGCATACCCGTACTTCAGGGCAACAGGGGAGAGATGGTCCCTTACCATTTCCACCATTTCGAGGCGAAGAGAATTTATATAGTTTTCCCGATACATTCTTTATAAATATCAATAAAAAGCCTGCGGGTCAAGCCCGGGCAGAGCGTTGCTCCAGTCAAATGCTGCGCTGGTTTAAATACCTTGAAAACCGGCTGTTTTCCGGTTAGTCTGCACGGTAATTTAGCTTTCAGGCAGGATCCTGAGTTATTGAATATCAGTTTACGATAAAACAGATAGTATTTGTCGTCAGGATACGGGTTTGAAGACGGGGTTTCCATGCTGGGTCTTGCTTCAAATGAGATAAAAGCCTCCGGAAACAGATACATGTTGCCCCAGGTTCTGAATAATCTTTTAAATAATGCACTTGACGCAATGCAGGAAGCGGAAAAAAAGGAGCTGGTCATAAAAATTTATTCATGGAAAGTAAAAGAGGCGGGCTATAAAACAGGCTACAGGCGAGCTTATTATTTTAAAAGCTACGAGACCGGGTATAAGAAAAAGGTTCTTGTTGTTGACGAAGAAGAAGATTTCTGCTTTCTTGTCCCGGAAAATCTGCTTAATTCCGTAAGGTTTGATACATTTATAGATAGTGGCTGAACGAAAACCCTGTTCAGCCAAAACCCGAATATCGAAATCCGAAATCCGAAACAAATACGAATATCGAATGTTTAAATGATAAAAACCA
>JAWLEU010000151.1:0-5900 GCA_041685965.1 Desulfosalsimonas sp. | reverse complement strand
GAGAGTTCATGCGGCCAGGCAATATTTCGAGCCGATTTTAAAGGATTTCTGCGAGCGCATCCAAAGCCACAGAAAAGAGCTCCAATCCTACAAAACCGGCCTCAAGGAATATATCAAGGAAACAGAGGCCCTTGAGCGGCTGTTTTACGACCGGGTGCAGAAAATCGAAAAAGCCCTTGCCCTGATCGACTCATTTGCCGGCGGGCAGGAGCTGACAATAAAGGATCTGCCCGAAGCGCAGCAGGAAGGTGACAAGTCAGCAAAAGCGAAAAAGGCAGGTTCTTCCCCGAAAAAAACAAAATCAGGGAAAAAACCCGATACCAGGACCGTGACCCTTCAGCTTTTCAACCAGGGCAGGGCGGTGGAGGAAATTGCAAAGGAGCGCTGTCTTACGGTCCGCACCATCCAGGGCCACCTTGCCCACTGGGTTGAAAAAGGCGAAATTGAGGTTACCAGCCTGGTTTCCGAAAAAAGCCTTGAAGAAATCGCGGAAGCCTTCAAAAGTCTGGAAACTTCCTATCTCAGGCCGGTGCATGAATTTTTTGCCGGAAAATACGATTACGGCACTCTAAATTTTGCCGCAGCCTTTCTTAAACAGGGTGACAAATAGTTCTTTTTTTTATCCCAGAATGGACTGAAGTGCGTCTATGTGTTCCTGGGTGCTGTGGCACAGAGCCTGGTAGGCTGCTGAAAGCTCCAGGACTTCTTCCATGGTGCTGTGCTGGCTTACCCTGAGCAGCCGCTTTGACATGCGAAGGGCGGCTGCGGGCTTGGCCGCGATTTTTCCGGCAAGCTCCGTTGCAGCGGGCAGAAGATCGCAGTGCTGCACAGTGCGGTTTACCAGGCCTATGCCGGCGGCCTCAGAGGCTGATACGGTTTCGCCCGTGAAAGTCATCTCCGCGGCCCTTGCCTGGCCCACAAGGCGGGGCAGAAAATAGGCCCCGCCGTCACCCGGGATCAGGCCGACGTTTAAAAATGACTCCGCAAAACAGGCGTTTTGCGATGCGATGCGCATGTCGCACATCAGGGCCAGGTCGCAGCCCGCGCCCACGGCGGGTCCGTTTACAGCGGCAATGCTGGGCACTTCAAGATTATACACCGCCCTGGGAATCCTTTGCACCTGCTTGCGGTAATTGTCCATGATATCTGCGGGCCCGCCTGAAAACATCCCCCTTTTATTGAGCATGTCCTTTATGTTGCCGCCTGCTGAAAATGCGGGGTCAGCCGCTGTCAGGACAAGGACCTTGACGCTTTGCTCGTTGTTGATCCATGTGCAGGCGGCTTCTATCTCCCGGATCATGTCAGGGCCGGTGACAGCATTGCGGATATCAGGCCTGTTTAGTGTAAGCCTTGCGATGCCGCTGGTAAGGCTTAACTCTATTTCATTGTATTTCTCAGTCATTGCATTTCGCTTTTTTAATTGACCATGCCGCCGGGTTTAAAACTCCCCGCATCTGCGCTTCAGCTTTGTTACTTGTCCCTGTTTGCCCTGCGCAGGCCGAGCCGGTCCATGGCAATAATCATTTTGCAGATATTGGCGGAGCCTTCCACCATGTAGTAAGTGGGCATGTCACGGAACAAACGCTCCACGGGATATTCCGTTGAATATCCATAGGCCCCCATGATGCGCATGGCAAAGTCCGCCGCCCTGCTGGCCGCCTCTCCTGCCAGGTACTTGGCATGCGCCACGTCCAGCCCGTTGTTTAGCTTGCCCTGGTCCTTGTTGTATGCGGCCTTGTATACTACCAGCCTGGCAGCCTCGATTTCCGCAGAGAGCCGGCCGATCATTTCCTGGTTCATCTGGAAGTCGCCTATGGATTTTCCGAACTGCTTTCTCTGCTTGCAGTATTTGATGATTTCATCCAAACAGCCCTGCGCCAGCCCGACACCGCCCGCGGCCGCGGACAGCCTGGTCTGGTTAAGGGAGCTGAAAACGATTTTTGCACCGTCGCCCGGGCTGCCGAGAATGTTTTCCTTTGGCACCCTGGTGTTGTTTAAAAACACCTCGCCGGTGGGAGAGCAGTGCGAGCCCATTTTGTCCAGCCTGGTGGTCTGCACCCCGTTGAAGTTTTTGGGCTCTATTACAAAGGCGGACAACCCGCCGGATTTTGCAGTCCGGTCTGTATATGCGTAATATATGAGAACATCGGCCACGTCGGCATTGGAAATCCAGGTTTTGTTTCCGTTTAAAACCCAGTGATCACCCTTGTCCTCCGCTGTTGACTGCATTGCCATGACATCGGAGCCCGCGTCTGGCTCTGTGATTGCAAATCCCCCCACATAGTCCGCCTGTACCAGCTTTGGAACATATTTGTTTTTAAGCTCCTCGCTGCCGTAGCGGTAAATCGTGTATGCGCATCCCAGTTCCTGCATGTTGACCTGAACTCTCAGGGAGCTTGCCGAACGCGCGAGTTCCTCGGTCACTATCATGGCGGCCATAAACCCCATGCCCTCGCCGCCGTATTCCTCCGGGACAACCGTGCCGAAAAACCCGAGTTCTCCCATTGGTTTTAATGCCTCTTCGCGGGGAAAATAGTGCTGTTTGTCCCACTCGGAAAGGTTGGGTGCAAGCTTTTTGCCTGCAAATTCCCGCACTGTTTTACGAAGCATCTCCTGTTCTTTTGTCCACGAAAACTCCATTTGCATTTCCTTTTTCTTTTTTAAGTCAGGATATCAAGTAAATCTTCTGTTTATATGAAACATGCAGTAAAATCTGATCTCCCGGGTTACAGCGAAAAACCCGGCACCAGGTTCAAGCACCGCACTATGACCCTGTCTTCTTCCTCGAAGTCTATGACGGACAGGGAGCCAGGGTCCTGGGCCAGGGAAAACAGCCGGTCTATGGGCATGGCCAGCCAGTGGCAGAGTATGGCCCTGTTTACCCCTGCATGGCTCACCACTGCCGCGGTTCCCTCTGTCCTGTCCGCAATGCGCTGGAAAACCGGTACAATCCTGGCCTGCAGATCCGCGAAGGATTCGCCGCGCGGCGGCCTGAAACCTGCCAGGTCCTGCCCCCTTTGCGAAAAACCCTCGGGGTCCTCTTGTTTTACCTGCTCAAAAGACAGGCCTTCCCAGTCTCCGAGGTAAATTTCCCTGAGCCACAGGTCTGTCTCGATTGCCAGGCTACGGTTTTCTGCTATTATTTCGGCGGTCTGCCTGCTGCGGACAAGGTCGCTGCATACAATGCGTGAAACTGAAACATCCGCCAGCATCCCGGCAAGGGCATTTGCCTGCAGTCTGCCTTGCCGGGTGAGCCTGGTTTCTGTCTGGCCGATAAATCGCCTGGTTTCCGGGTCCCCGGCCCGGCCGTGCCTTATAAGCAGCAGGCGTTTTTTGCCGCCTGCCGAATCTTGATCTCCGGGTTTTTTGCCCGGCGATTGTATCATAGCATGCCCTTAAAGGCTCTTTTTGTGAGTACGCCCGCCATCTCCCTGCGGTATTGCGCACTTGCCCTGAGATCGCTTATGGGGCTTATCTCCTGTTGTGCCAGGTCTGCGGCCTGCTCAATCAGTTCAGGGGTTAGTTCCTTTCCGCGTATCAGCTCCTCGGTTTTGACTGCCCGCATGGGTGTGGGGGCAACCGAGCCGAATGCAAGGCAGGCATCAGTGCATGTACGGTCTTTCATGCCGGCCTTTGCCGCAATTGTTATTACCGATATGGTAAAAGCCTGCCGAACTCCCATTTTGCGCCAGTACGTGCGATCATTTTCCTGCTGTGCCGGAAAGCTAACCGACTTCAGAAGTTTTCCGGACCCGCACTCGCTCTTGCCAGGACCTGAAAAAAAGCTGCTTAGCGGAATCTCGGAGCTCCCGCCATCCCTGTCAACAATTTCCAGTTCTGCCTGCAGTGCCAGAAGCGGCGGAGCGGTATCTGCTGCAGGGGATGCGGTGCACAAATTACCCCCGAGCGTGGCTGTGTTTCTCACCTGCAAAGAGGCCATCCACTGGACCGCCTCGGACAACAGGGGCGCGGAGTGTTCAATTATCCTGGAATTAACTATGTCTGACAGACGTGTTGCAGCACCTATCCGGACTTTTTCCTGTTCAAGGGTGATGCCCCTGAATCCCGGAAGATCACGGATATCAATGACATTGACCCCGTCAGGGTATGTCCAGGCCCCTTTTCTCACCGCGGGTATGAAATCCGTGCAGCCCGCCACCACTGCCCAGGGATCGCTGCCGCGCATCAGCGCGAGAGCATCCTCGGTCTCAGCGGGCCGGTGATATACTATCTGCGGCATAACTCTGGCGCCTATGTATGATGATTGCATTGGTTTGCCTCCTTGGTTCAAGCCGGTGTTACCACCAGTTTCCGGCATCCTTTTCCTTTTTTGCCGCCTGCACCGACCTGACTATGTTTACATAACCGGTGCACCGGCACATATGTCCCTCCATGCTTTTGCGCACTCCTGCATTATCCAGGGACTTGTTTTCATTAATAATCGAGTAGGATGTCATGAGGATGCCGGATGTGCAGTAGCCGCACTGGAAACCGTGGTTATCCACGAAAGACTGCATAAGTGGGTGGACTTCCTCGCCACTGAGCAATCCTTCGGATGTAAGAACCTCGTCGCCGCTTACCGATACTGCCAGCACAAGACAGCTGTTTACCGGCTCATTGTTTAAAAGTATGGTGCAGGCTCCGCACGCGCCTTCACCGCAGCTTCGGCGCACGCTTGTAAGGCCGAGCTGATCGCGCAGGACATCGAGCAGAGTGCTGTGGGGCATGACCTGCAGCTCGTGTTTTTTTCCGTTGACTGTCAAATGTATGGTCTGTTCCATTTATTCCTCCTGTTTGCCCTGCGCCCCGCCGTCGGGTTGCCGGGCATTGCGGATCAGTGATCTTACGCGCTCCGGCGTTGCAGGCGAGGTGTTTACCTCAACCCCGAAAGGGGTGAGCGCATCTTCGATTGCCGCCAGAATTACCGCCTTGCTGCCGATTATGGGCGCCTCTCCCATTCCCTTGCTGCCGGTTTCAGAGAAAGGAGACGGGGTTTCCATGTGCGCGATGCGGATATCTGGCGCGTCCACCGAAGTGGGCATCAGGTACTCCGACAGGCAGGTGTTTTCTATCCGGCCTTCCTGGTTATAGGTGATCTCCTCGCTCAGGGCCTCGCCTATTCCCTGTATGATTCCGCCGTGAATCTGGCCGTCCACAACCTCCTTGTCTATTATGGTTCCCGCGTCGTGCACGTGCACATAGTCAAGGATGCCTGTCTCTCCGGTTTCAGCATCCACTTCGACCACTGCCACGTCGGCCGAAACGCAGAAGGTTGTATAAGAGGTCCCGCTTTCAGGGGTTGTCGGGCTGTACCAGGTGGTGGTCACATCCAGGAGATGGTCATGGGCCAGCAGCATTTCCTTGGGCAGCCCCCGGGGACCGGGAAAGTAAAAAGCCTTGCGGGCGAATTCCTTAAAGCTCAGGCTGTGCTCAGGGTCTGATCCGGCATAAATCCTGCTGTCTTCCAGTACAAGGTCCTGCTGCCGGCATTTGAGGAAATGGGCGGCACACTTGAGCATTTTTTCCTTTAAAAGCCCGGCGGCCTTGGCCACCGCGCTTGCAGGAAACACCGCACCCCGGCTTGAAAGAGGCCCCTGTCCGATAAAATCTGAGTTCACCGGCTTTACGTACACGTGGTCTTCCAGGCAGCCGAGAGTTGACGATACTATTTTTGAATGGCTCTTTTCCGCTCCCTGGCCTATTTCCGTACGGTCTGAATGCACTTCTATTGTTCCGTCCGCGGTCATCTGGACTCTTGCCTGGGTGATTCCTCCCATCTGGGAGTTGGGCACAGCCACTCCCGCAGGTTCTATGGCGCTTATCACGCCCACCCCGATATATCTGCCCTGTTTTCGCTCTTCCTTCTGCCTGGCGCGCCAGCCGGCCACATCGCTCATATC
>JAWLEU010000150.1:0-5916 GCA_041685965.1 Desulfosalsimonas sp. | reverse complement strand
CGGGATCAGTTTTTTCGCTCCTGACCGCAAGCGCTCAATGTCGCATCAAAAACCGATCCCGACCTTGGGCTTCCTTGGAAGTCCAATATCTGCGTTACGTGCGATTCCTCATAATTTGCGGCTTACGCCTTGTAAGCATGCACGTACAGCTAAGTACGCTGCATTCTTCGGAATCGCACAAGCCTTGATCTTAAACTTTTTACGGCGCCATCTAAAAACTTACTTTTTACGAGACTATCATTCATTGGTTTTTGACAAAAAAAGGCCGCGGGATCGCCCCGCGGCCTTTCTGGTGTATCAAAAAATAAAAAAGACCGGGGGGCCGGGGGCCGCCTCGGTCTTTTTGCTTGCGCTTTTGTTTGCTCAAACCGGTCCTGAGGCAGACCCCTTTATGAAGATCCGCCACCACCAGTTTCTGATAGTTGTTTGTGTCTGAAAAGAATGCAAGGTCATTTTCTTTTTCGGTTTTAAAAAATCTTGCCTGAATCAGATGCTGTTTTGTACCCTGATGTCTTAAGATCAATAAAAGCTTTAATCACTATTTGTCAAGCAGAAATTTGACCTGCAGAGGCATTGGTGTTTTCATTTGTGTTTGGAAACACATTCGGGTATGAATTCTCTTAAAATATTTTACGGACCTGCAAGGAAATCCTGCAATGATAGCTGAAATAATATCAACAGGAGACGAGGTGCTAACCGGCACGGTGGTGGATTCAAATGCCGCCTATATCGCTGCCAGGCTATATGAAATCGGAATTCCGGTGGGCAGACACATTTCCGTTGGCGACGACCTGGAGCGAATGACTGCTGTTCTGGCAGAGAGCGGAAAACGGGCTGATATCGGTGTGGTCACAGGGGGGCTCGGGCCCACGGTGGATGACATCACGGCTGCTGCCGCTGCCAGGGCCGGAAACGTTGACCTGCAGCCCAATCCCACTGCAATGGCTTATATAGAGGAGTTTTTCAAGCGTTTCAACAGGCCGCTTTCAGACTCAGATGCCAAGCAGGCCGAGCTGCCGCAAGGAGCCCGGCCGATTCTAAACCCGGTGGGCACCGCCCCTGGTTTTTCCATGACCATCGGCGGGTGCAGGTTTTATTTTCTGCCCGGGGTGCCTTTTGAGATGCGCCGTATGATGACAGACAACGTGATCCCCGCCCTGGAGGAGCGTTACTGCAGGGGTCAGGACCGCAGCTATTACAGGGAAAAAAAACTGTCCCTGTTCGGGCTGCCTGAGGCACATGTAAACGAGCGGCTTGCGGACTTGACAGGTTTGCCGGCTGATGTAAGAATCGGCATGCTGTCGGAATTTCCGGTAATCCATGTAAAACTCTCCGCGTACGGCCGGGATCTGGAGCGGCTGGAAGCTTCCGTTGAAAATGCCGCAGCATCCGTGATGGACAGGATAGGCAGGTATGTTTATTCGGATTCCGGCCAGAGCATGGAGGAAGTTGTCGGCGATCTGCTTGCTGAAAGGTCAGCCGCCCTGGTGCTGGCAGAGTCCTGCACAGGCGGTCTTATCGGCGACAGGATCACGAATGTTCCCGGGAGCTCCGGGTACTTTGCTGGTTCGATAGGAACTTACGCAAACACGGTAAAAATAAACCTGCTCGGGGTGTCTGCGCAGACTCTCGAAGCCCACGGGGCAGTATCAGAACAGGTCGCAGAAGAAATGGCTGCAGGGGCAAGAAAGATTGCAGGCGCAGACTACGCCCTGTCTGTGACCGGTATAGCGGGGCCGGGCGGAGCAACCCCGGAGAAGCCGGTGGGAACAGTGTGTATCGGGCTTTGCGGACCTGAGCAATGTTGTGCAGTACGGTATCATTTTCCTTTTGAAAACCGGCTTGCAAACAAGCGGATTTTTGCAGAAGCCGCTCTTGACAGGCTTCGCCGCAGACTGATCGGGGCCGCTGACTTAAAGGGAATAAAAAAAGGAGACTGAAGATTTATGGCTTGGCTGGGTAAAATGGTCGGCGGTACCATAGGCTTTGCCCTGGGAGGTCCGCTTGGAGCCATTGCAGGGGCGGCACTCGGGCACCTGATGGATGCTGACACGGGCGAGCAGCAGCAGGTTCTGCCGGGCAGCGGACAGATGGCCGATCATGACAGGGCGCAGCTTACTTTTTTCGTGGCGGCCTTTTCCATGCTGGCAAAGCTTGCCAGGGTGGACGGAAAGGTCACCGAAGAAGAGGTGAACTCGATACGAAAATTCATGGTAGAAGATCTTCACCTCAACGCGGAAAGCCGCCAGATGGGGGAGAAAATATTTAATACCGCATTAAGGGCCCCACAGACCTTTGAGCAGTTTGCCGACCAGTTCTACCAGCAGTTCCATGACCGCCCGGAGCTGCTTGAACTGATGATAGACATTCTTTTGCGGGTATCGGTTGCTGACGGAAAAATGGACAAAAGCGAGGAGGCGCTTATTGAAAGCGCGGTCCGCAAGTTCAGGATTCCGGATTCGGATTATAAGAGCATGAAATCGCGCTACGTGTCAGTGGCTGAAAAATACTATTCGGTTCTGGGCTGCAGCCCGTCTGATGACAACGAGACGATTAAAAAGCAGTACAGAAAGCTTGCACGCGACTATCATCCGGATGCGATAGCCTCCAAGGGCCTGCCGGAGGAGTTTGTCAATTTTGCCAATGACAAGTTCCGCGAAATCCAGGAAGCCTACGAGGCAATACAGAAGGAAAGAGGAATCAAATAGAAGTGAAATCCGAAATTCGAATATCGAAATTCGAAACAAATCCGGATATAAAAAACTCAATTTTCAAAAATGTATCTTTCCGGGTTAACAATATGTTTTGGTAATTTGGGATTTGAAAATTCGATATTGTTTCGGATTTCGGATTTCGAATTTCGAATTTATTCCCAGGGGGGTTTGATTTGATCAAGATTCGCACCGACCATCCCGCGGTGGTCAAAACAGATATACTGGTGCTGATCGTATTTGAAGACGGTGCGGCATACAAAGACCCGCAGCTTCAGGAACTTGCGGACAGGGCACTGGACTGGCCGGAATTTTCGGGAAAGACGGCGGATGAACTGATGTTCTACGATCTCCAGGGCGTTAAGGCCAAAAGGGTACTGGTGCTGGGGCTTGGCAAGACGGCAGAGTCAGATGCCGAGGCCCTGCGCCGGGCCGCAGGCAGGGCTGTCAACCGGGCCATAGGACTGGATCAGTCCTCTCTACTCATCTGCGCCCCGGAACCTGAAACCGGCTCACCTGACCGCAATGCTGCTGCGGAGGCGGTGATGGAAGGCTCAGTTCTGGCAAACTACAGGTTTGATCTCTACAAGAAGAAAAAAAAACACAAGCCTGTAAAGACTATAGAGTTTTACGCTGAGCCCGGTTTTGAAAAAAGAGCCGGCCGCATTGCTGAAAAAACCGGAGCTGTTTGCGGGGGTACTCTTCTGGCAAGGGACTGGGTAAGCATGCCGCCGAATGAGAAACGACCCTCTCGTTTTGCCCGGTCCATCGCCAAGGCCGCGCAAAAGCAATCCCTTGAGACAGTGGTGCTTGACACCGGCGATTTGAAGAAAAACCGGATGCGCGCACTTCTTTCAGTGGCCTCCGGCAGCAGCAGCCGGCCCCAGATGGTGGTTCTTGATTACAGGCCGGAGTCATGGGAAAAAACAATAGCTCTTGTGGGCAAGGGAGTGACCTTTGATTCCGGCGGCATAAACATCAAGCCTGCATCAGGGCTGGAAACCATGAAACAGGACATGGCAGGGGCGGCTGCTGTGGCGGCAGCCCTTATTTCCGCGGCTGATACCGGTTTTTCCAACAGGCTGGTTGGTGTGATCCCCCTGGTGGAAAACATGCCGTCAGGCACTGCTTACCGGCCGGGGGATATCGTAAAGACGGCTTCAGGCAAAACGGTTGAAATAGGCAATACTGATGCGGAAGGCCGAATGATCCTGGCCGATGCGCTCGATTATGCTGTCAGGCAGTACAGCCCGGACGCGCTAATCGATCTTGCAACCCTTACAGGTGCCTGTAAAGTGGCGCTGGGGGAGAAAATAGCGGGAGTATTTTCCACGGACTCTAAACTTTCAGGGCTTATAGCAGAATCCGGACAGAAAACCCACGAACGGTGCTGGTCCATGCCCATGCCCGAAGACTACAGGGAAATGCTTAAAAGCGATTTCGCTGACATCAAAAACGTGGGCCAAAACCGCTGGGGAGGAGCCATTGCAGCAGCCCTGTTTCTGTCTGAATTTACGGGGGATTCCACCTGGGCGCACATAGACATCGCAGGCCCGGCTTATGCAGGAAGTCCAGGCGATTACTGCCCGCCCGGAGGCACGGGTTTCGGGGTGCGTCTGCTCATGGACTTAATTGAAAAACTATAGCTTAAAACAGGATATACTGATCATGGAACGGATACTTGTAACCGGTGCCGCCGGTTTTATCGGCTATCACCTTGCAGCACGCCTTGCAGACGACGGCAGGAGCGTTACAGGGATTGACAACCTTAACCCATACTACGACGTGGAACTGAAAAAAGCCAGGCTTGCAGAGCTTGAAAAAAGGGGGGAGTTTTCCTTTCACAGAGTTGACCTTGGAGATCTGGACTCATTAAAGGACCTGTTTGAAAAAAACAGATTTGACGTGGTTGTAAACATGGCAGCCCAGGCAGGTGTGCGCTACTCGCTTGAAAATCCCCATGCATACGTGGATGCAAACCTTGCGGGTTTTGTAAACCTTCTGGAGTGCTGCAGGCATTACAACGTTTCCCACCTGGTTTTTGCATCCTCGAGTTCCGTTTACGGGGCAAACACCAAGATGCCGTTTTCGGTTCATGACAACGTGGATCACCCTGTTTCGCTTTATGCTGCCTCAAAAAAGGCAAACGAGCTCATGGCGCATACATACAGCCATCTCTATGGCCTGCCTGCCACCGGTTTAAGGTTTTTCACGGTATACGGGCCGTGGGGAAGACCCGACATGGCCCTTTTCCTGTTTACAAAAGCCATTTTAAGCGGCGAGCCGATAAAGGTCTTTAATCACGGCGAGATGAGGCGTGATTTTACCTATATCGACGACATAATCGAGGGAGTGGTCCGGGTCATGGCAAAAAAGCCCGAACCCGACCCTGAATGGACCGGACAGAATCCCGACCCGGGCACGTCTTATGCCCCCTACAGGATCTACAACATAGGAAACAACAGGCCTGAACAGCTTATGCACTTTATCAGCGTACTCGAAGAAGTGCTGGGCAGGGAGGCGAAAAAAGAGTTTCTCGACCTTCAGCCCGGTGACGTGCCTGCCACGTGCGCGGATATAGACGATCTTTACAATGCAGTGGGGTTTAAGCCTGTAACTCCCATTGACACCGGGATAAGAAGATTCGTTGAGTGGTACTTGGATTATTACGGGGCATAGGTGCACGGAGTTTAAAAAAGCAGAACACCTGAAATGCAGAAGACTCTCATTGTAATCGGAATAGCCATCCTCTTAGCCGGGCTTTTATGGCCTTGGCTCGCCAGGCTTCCCATAGGCCGACTTCCCGGAGACATCATCATAGACCGGCCCGGAATGAAGGTCTATATACCGATTACCACCATGATACTTGTGAGTGTGGTTTTATCGGTGATCATGTGGATAATGAGAAAATGATGGTGCCTTGATCTTGACCTTTTTACGGCGCCATCTAAAAACTTACTTTTTACGATTCTGTCAAGGTTAAAGGCTCAAGGTTCAAAAAAATGAAATCAAAGATTTTAAGCATGCCGAAAAAAGTTATTTGCAGTGCTCGGTCCCGGACTGCGGGCCGGGGAAAAATCAGGGGTACGGGTTTTGAAACTGACAGGGGGGAGGGATGGTACGCCCGGCAGGATTCGAACCTGCGACTTTCAGCTCCGGAGGCTGACGCTCTATCCCCTGAGCTACGGGCGCACACCGCACAAAA
>JAWLEU010000149.1:0-5930 GCA_041685965.1 Desulfosalsimonas sp. | reverse complement strand
CTTGTCGATGCAATGGCAAAGCTGCAATAATCACCCCCGCAGGGAAGGCTTTTAAGCCTTCCCTGCAAAAACAGCAGCGGATAAAACATACATAAATGCATCATTGCTCCGATGATTCCTCGATTGCCTCATGGAGCAGAAGTTCAAGCATGAGCCTTATAAAAGGCTGGCTGGTTTCATGCCTGAGCCGGTCCAGCTCAGCGCTATCAAGGCCTGAGATTACTTTTCCGGCCTCTTGACGCACTGAGTCCAAAAGCTGGTTTTTATCCGCAGCATCCCTGAACAGGCGTGTAAGTGACACCCGCAGTATGCTGCTGCGTTTGATACCCATGTTGTCCAGGGTTTCCCTGAACTGCCTGCCGTCTATACCCTGCAGCTGAGAAACCGCCTGTGCGGCGAGTTCCTCCGGCGGCAGCGAAGAAACGATTTCAGCCAGCCCGCAGGAAACAAGCGAATACATGGCCTTGTATCCGCTGAAACTATCCCATCCGGTCTGATCAATTAATTTCCCTACGGTTGCATACCCGTTGATCAGCGAAAGCAGCCGCTGTTCATCCGCGCTCAATTTCGCCGTAGTGTCCTTTTTTTTACGGCCAGTGCGTTTTAATACTGCATTGTCATCCGGAATCTTTTTTTTGAGCACTTCAAGCTCATCTATCCTTCTGGAGGCTTCGAGCAGAATGTTCATGGTGTTGAATTTTCTGCCTGCCATGGCCTTTGTGTTTATTTCCGAATCCTTGTATACAAATCTTGCATTCTTCCATAAAAATACGTTGTATATGGAATTTTCCGCCTGCTTCAAAAGAAAGGCATTGAGTTCAGCCTGGGTTAAATAGCCGTTTTCCACCAGAGTTTTGCCTATGAACTGTTTTTTTTCCCTGCTTAAGGCAAGACAGGTGTCTAAGGCCTGCCGGCTGACAAGACCGTTATTTAGCAAAAGCAGCCCTATCCTGTTGCTCTTGTTTTTTTCAGTGGCAAAAACGAGGTGACCTTGGCTGAAAAAAATCTGCACCTGGTTGGTGTCTGACCTGATTGTAAGCCTGCCTGTCTTTTTCTCGCTGTTTAACATCTGCAGCAGAGATGAAAGGTCGAATGTCTCGAGAGTTCCCTTTATGGACATATAATCCGTCTTTCCGGCTTATTAAATGCTAAAGAGGATAAAATAAGATAAAATGCGTATTTCTCAGTCAGGCAGATAAGCCCGACAGCAGGGATTCTGCCGCCTTCTCCGTCATTGCCGGCAGGGCGGCAAGGTCTTGCTTGCTGGCCTTTCGTATTGCCTCTACGCTGCCGTAGTGCATAAGCAGCACTTCCTTGCGCTTTTTGCCTATGCCCGGAATATCATCGAGAGCGGACTTGAGTGTTCTGCCGGAGCGCCGCTTTCTATGAAACGACACCGCCCTTCTGTGGGCCTCGTCTCTTATGCGCTGCAGAAGATAAAGTTCCTGTCTGTTTTTCTGAAAATTAACGGGATTGGCCCTGCCGGGAAGATATATCTTGTCGTCTTGCTCTCCTTTTTTTTCGTCTTTTTTTGCAATGCCGATCACGTTGAACCTGCCTGAAATCCCCAGTTCGCTTAAAACCGCAAGAGCTATGTTAAGCTGGCCCTTGCCGCCGTCAACCATCAACAGATCCGGTTCGGCAAGAGCTTTGCTTTTTTTTTCTGCTGCGAACCTCCTGGAAAGAACTTCGCGCATGCACCCGTAATCGTCCTGGGAAGAGATGTTTTTTATCCTGTAATACCTGTAATCAGATTTTTTGGGCTCGCCTTCCTCGAATACCACAAGCCCTGCCACCAGGTCGGTACCGGAAAGCCCGGAATTGTCCACGCACTCGATCCTGCCGGGATATCGCATAAGCGAAAGCCTCTGCTGCAGCCCGGATAAAAGGCGCTCTGCCGAGTCCTGCTGCTGTATAATGGCTGTCAGGCGCTGGCCGGCGTTTTCTGCAGCCATCTGAACAAGTCTGACTTTTTCCCCGCGCACTGGACTGCGCAGTATTACTTTTCTGCCGCGTATCTCAGACAGCCATTTCCCGTAAAGATCCATTTCAGGAAGCCGGATGCCTGTCAGGATCTCATCGGGAATTGATTGGTTTTCAGCATAATACTGCTTAATAAATGAACCGAGTATTTCCTCGTCTGCTGAAATCCCGTCTGTGAAATAAAAATCCCTCATTCCCTGCAGGTAACCGTTTCTCACCTTGAGCAGCATTACAACCGACCTGTCCTGGTCGCGCCTGATTGCTATAACGTCGCGGTCCACGAAATCGGTGGTTACCGCCACCTGCTTTTCAAGGGTTTTTTCAAGTGCATACATCTTGTCCCTGAGCCTGGCGGCTGTCTCAAAATCCCTGGCTTCTGCGGCTTGCCGCATCTCGGATCTGATCCTGCGGATAAGATCAGGGGTGCGGCCCTGCAGAAACATCCGCACTTCGCTTACGATTTTGCGGTATTCTTCAGGATCCACGTTGTAGCAGCACGGTGCCATGCAGACGCCGATCTGGTAGTTCAGGCAGGGCCTGCTGCGGGGCTTGACCTGCGCAGACCGGCACTTGCGCAGCTTAAACATCCGGTGGATCATCTTAAGGGTCTGCCTGATTGCGCTTGCAGACGCATACGGCCCGAAGTAGAGAGCTCCGTCTTTTTTAGTTTTCCGTACAATGGTCAGGTTCGGATATCTCTGGCTGACGTCTATGCGCAGTGAGGGATAACGCTTGTCGTCTTTGAGGATTACATTGTAACGGGGGCGGTGGCGCTTGATCAGGTTGGATTCAAGTATCAGAGCCTCTGCCTCCGAAGCGGTCACAACGGTCTCAAAATCAGATATATGCTTTACAAGAACACCGGTCTTGGCATCAAGGCGGTTTGAATTTGAAAAATATGAGCCAAGCCGGCTTTTGAGATCAGCTGCCTTGCCCACGTAAATCACTTTGCCGGCGGAGTTTTTCATCAAATAGACCCCGGGGCTGCGCGGTACCCGGGCAAGGCTTTGTGCAGGAGTGTTTTCTGAAACTCCTGAATCCTGCTCATGCATGGATTTATCAGACTGCTGCTTCAAAATCAAAAACCATCATTTTCTTGAGTGTCCGGATCTGGTCGCGGTATTCAGCAGCCTTTTCAAATTCCAGGTTGTCCGCAGCCCTGCGCATCTTATCCTCCATGTCCCGGATGCGGCGTTCCAGATCCTTTTCAGAGCCGTATGCAGCGGCCTTTTCCGCCACCTTGTCCGCAGGCGCGGCTGCAGGGGATTCCTGGTTTGTCGCAAAGGCTGAAACCAGTGTTTTTTCAATAGTGGCCGGCACTATCCCGTGTTTTTTATTGTGCTGTTTCTGAATGCTGCGCCTTCGCTCTGTTTCCTCCATAGCCTGCCGCATCGCAGGCGTCACCCTGTCGGCATACATGACCACCTTGCCCCTCGCGTTTCTCGCAGCCCTGCCGAAGGTCTGGATCAGGGATCGCGCAGAGCGCAGAAATCCTTCCTTGTCAGCATCAAAAATTGCCACCATGGATACCTCGGGGATATCAAGGCCCTCGCGCAGGAGGTTGATGCCCACCAGGACGTCGAACTCCCCGGCCCGCAGATCCCTTATTATCTCAATTCTTTCCAGTGTCTTGATATCAGAATGAAGGTATCTCACCCTGATGCCGAGATCTGTGTAGTATTCAGTCAGGTCTTCTGCCATCCGCTTGGTAAGAGTGGTTACAAGAACCCGCTGATCTTCATTTATCCGCTCACGTATTTCAGCGTAAAGATCATCCACCTGGTTTTCAGCCCCTCTTACCTCTATTTCTGGGTCAATAAGGCCCGTGGGTCGCACGATCTGCTCCACCACTGCATCGCCGGACTTTTCCAGCTCATAGTCAGCAGGAGTGGCTGACACGTAAATAGTTTTTGAAACGCGCGCGCGGAACTCGTCAAAAGTCAGTGGCCTGTTGTCAAGCGCCGACGGCAGCCTGAACCCGTATTCCACAAGTGTCTGCTTTCTGGAGCGGTCACCGTTGAACATGCCCCGCAGCTGCGGCACGCAGATATGGCTTTCGTCTATGAAAACAAGGTAGTCCTCCGGAAAATAGTCAAGCAGCGTGGGAGGCGGCTCTCCTGCGGACCTGCCGGTGATATGCCTGGAATAGTTCTCAATGCCGTTGCAGTAGCCCAGTTCCTGGATCATTTCCATGTCGTAATTGGTGCGCTCCTCTATTCGCTGGGCCTCAATGAGTTTGCCCGAGTCCCTGAAATGGTCTATCCGCTCCTTGAGTTCCGTCTGGATATCTTCTATTATTCTGCGCCTGCCGCGCTGCCTGGTCACGTAATGACTTGCAGGATATATGGTCACTCCGTTTAACCGCCTCTGTACACGCCCTGTCAGGGGATCGGTCTCTGAGACAGCATCTATAACATCTCCGAAAAATTCCACCCTCACTGCAAGGTCTTCTTCATATGCGGGAAAAATCTCGACCCTGTCTCCGCGCACGCGGAAAACACCGCGGTAAAAATCCGTGTCGTTTCTCTGATACTGCATTTCCACAAGGGCGGACAACAGCTTTTCCCGTGGCATTTCCATGTCAGTGTCGAGATCCAGCCTCATGGCAAGGTAGTCCTCGGGCGCACCCAGGCCGAAAATACACGACACACTTGCCACCACAAGCACGTCCCTTCTCGACAGCACTGAACGAGTGGCTGAATGCCGCATCTTGTCGATCATTTCATTGATAGACGAATCCTTCTGGATATAGGTATCAGAGACAGGAATATAAGCTTCCGGCTGGTAGTAGTCATAATAGCTTACAAAATATTCCACCGCGTTTTCCGGGAAAAAAGACTTGAACTCGTTGTAGAGCTGGGCCGCCAGGGTCTTGTTGGGAGCGATAACCAGGGTGGGCTTCTGGACATAATCCACAATATTGGCCATTGTAAAGGTCTTGCCCGAACCCGTGACCCCCAGCATTACCTGGTGAGCCCTTTGCTGTTCGACCCCGCGGCTGAGATATTCTATGGCCCCCGGCTGGTCTCCCCTGGGGACCATTTGTGTCTGAAGTTTGAACTTACGCTTTTCCATCACCGTGCTTCCAGATGGTGCCGTCGGGCCGGTCTTCCAGGACAATATTTAATTGCCTGAGTTCATCGCGGATTTCATCGGCCCTGGCAAAATCCCTGGCTTTGCGGGCCTCTGTGCGCTCCCTGATTTTTCCGCTAATCCAGTCCTCGTCAATGCCGCCTGTCTGAAGGACAGCCTGCTTGCGCCTTTCAAAATAAAGACGCGGATCCTCTGACATTAATCCCATAACTTTGCCGATACGGAGAATATCCGTTACAAGGTTTAAGTCACCCTTGCCGCCGGCCACTGCATCATGGCCCTGCTCGTCGATTCTGCGGTTTAACAGGCGCACGGCCTCAAACAATATGCCCATGCCCCTTGCTGTATTAAAATCGTCATCCATTGCCTCGCAGAAACGCTGCCAGAGGTCTCCGCTGCTGTTTTCGCGCAGATCCTGTCCGCCGCGGTGCAAAGGAGGCCACTGGTCAAAGCATTCAGAAAGGCGGAATAAAAGCCCGTAAATCTTGTCAAGCGCTGATGCGGCCTCATGCATGGCCTGCTCCGTGTAATCCAGCGGGGATCTGTAGTGATTTGACAGCAGAAACAGCCTGAGAGCCTCGGGGTGCCAGGCCTTGACGATATCTTTTATTACCAGGAAATTGCCGAGGGATTTTGACATCTTTTCCTGGTTTATGTTTATAAAACCGTTGTGCACCCAGTACCTGACAAACGGCCTTTCAAAGGCGGCCTCTGACTGGGCTATTTCGTTTTCGTGGTGGGGAAAGATCAGGTCCTTTCCGCCGCCGTGGATATCAAAAGTTTCTCCCAGGTATTGCGCGCTCATTGCAGAGCATTCTATGTGCCAGCCGGGCCTCCCCCTTCCCCAGGGGCTG
>JAWLEU010000148.1:0-5986 GCA_041685965.1 Desulfosalsimonas sp. | reverse complement strand
GGCCATGTTTCAGAGGTAAGGTCTCCGTCCTCGTCTTGTTCAAGCACCGTGCCGTGGCAGTAAAAACATCCGCTGGCACGCTCGAAATCGCTGTTCATTCCCTTGTTTAACCAAGGGTCGATCTTCCAGATTATCTCCAGGGTGTTTGCGTGCTTGCTGCGGCTGTACTGCTCTGCCTCGTCTGGATGACAGCGGGAGCAGTCCTTGGGGGAAACCACCCCTGCAACAGGCACCCGGTATTCTTTTGTGCCCCACTTGTTATCCGATTTTTCATACTGCTGGTAATGATCACTGCTCACATCCGGATCGGTTTTATCAGCCTTGTGACAGTCTATGCAGGTTATATTGGCGCTGGCATGCCTGCTGTTTGCCCAGTCTGCAAATATTCCGGGGCTTTCCTGCTTGTGGCACTTTATGCATGCAATTCCTTCTTCCGGGATGCTGCGTTCGATCCTGAATTCTTTTTCCTTTAATGTGTTTTCCTGCGCCTGCAAAAACGCAGCGCAGCATAAAAACAGCAAAAGAAAAATAATTAGAGCCGCGGTGCTTATAAACGACTTTTTCATACCCGCCCTCCCTGAGAAAACATGATTTTAATCAATTTACCTGATATTGTTTATAATTGTATACTTCCGAGGGATTGTGCACCAGGTCCCGGTGGCAGTCCACGCACTTTTTCTCGCGCCCTTCCAGCGCGTATACCACGGAGCGGTGGGCCAACATTGCCCCGCGGTTTTCGGGAATGTGGATTATATTGCGGTGACATTTCCGGCACTGAGCATTGTCAAATGACTCGTATGCCTTCATCCGGTTTTTTTCGCGGTCGTATTCATCCATTGTAAAATGAACAACCACGTCTTTTATCCCGTGAAGTGTCTTTTTGTAGAAAAAGTCTATGGTGTCATGGGGTGCAGGCAGGTGACAGTCCATGCAGTCTGCCACAATCCCCTGGGCATTGTTTACGTGGGTGGATGTCTTCCAGGTGTTGTAGGCTGGTTCGATTTCATGGCATGATGCGCAGAACTGGGGAGTTGATGTACGCACCATGGTGTAATAGGTCATGGAAAAAAGCGGAAACGCGATAACGATTCCCGCAGCCACCAGTAAAAAGGCTTTTACATAAGAGCTTTTCCTCTTCATGGGCCTTTCCCGGTCTCACGTTCGCTTCACAGAACAAAGGCAATGCCTTAAACATATTTAAACCAATTATAACCGGGGCTTTAACACCTGTCAAATAAATGGGCAATTTCTTGTAAAAGGAAAAAAGCCGCATGAATCACTGAGATCTTTGCTGCGGGCGGAAAATCGGGTTCGATACCGATCCCGATACCGATAGCGTTTTTGGAAAAACCGGGGATCGGGCATTGCGTATCATCAAACCGGTATTATTCTATGGGTGAAATATATCCGGAAAAAAGGACACTTAAAATGAAACCGGCAAAAAAAATATTCTCAGCCTTGCTGCTCGCGGCTGCGGGGCTGCTGATTGCAGTCTCATACCCGGCTGCAGGGCCGGAAGAAAGGCAATATAAAATGAATGACAATGAAGCTGGAACAAAAAACACTGCGATCGCCACATTTGCAGGAGGATGTTTCTGGTGCATGGAGCCGCCCTTTGAAAAACTTGAAGGGGTGATTTCGGTTACCTCCGGGTATGCAGGCGGCAGCGAGGAAAACCCCTCCTACGAAGAAGTTGCTTCAGGGCAGACCGGGCACGTGGAGGCAGTCCAAATAGAATATGACCCGGAGACAATCTCTTATGACCGTCTGCTCGAAGTATACTGGCAGCAGATTGATCCCACTGATGCGGGCGGCTCATTTGTGGACCGGGGGCGGCAGTACACGTCTGTGATATTTTACCACAACGAGGTGCAAAAAAAGCATGCACAACAGTCCAGGCTTGCCGTTTCTGAGTCCGGATTGTTTGAAAAGCCGATTGTAACTGAGATCCGTCCGTTTACAACTTTCTACACAGCAGAGCAATACCATCAGGATTATTATAAAGAAAAGCCGCTTCGCTACAAGTTCTACAGATATAACTCCGGCAGGGACGGATTTATTGAAAAGCACTGGGGAAATCCTGACACCCCGGACCCGTTCGGAGACTCCGAAAACAGCCGGAATTACGAAAAACCCGATCCTTCGGAACTCAGGGAGCGCCTTTCGGATCTGCAATACCGGGTAACCCAGGAAGACGCAACTGAAAGGGCTTTTGAAAACGAATACTGGGACAACAAGGAACCCGGCATATACGTTGACATAGTATCAGGCGAGCCGCTGTTTGCATCAGTGGACAAATTCGATTCAGGCACCGGCTGGCCGAGCTTTACCAGGCCCATCGAGCCGGACGCAGTGGTTGAAAGGACTGACAAGGGTTTTTTTACCACCAGAACCGAGGTGCGCAGCAGGCATGCAGACTCGCACCTGGGCCACGTGTTTGACGACGGCCCGCCTCCCACGGGCAAAAGATATTGCATCAACTCCGCGGCCCTGAGGTTCGTGCATTCAGAAAACCTGGAGAAACAGGGCTACGGACTCTACGAAAAGCTTTTTGATCAGGAATGATAAATCAGGAATCCTCTATTACCCTGCGGAGCTTTTCTGAAAGAGTGCGGCGGGAAAAGGGTTTCTGGATGAAGCTGTGCTCGGGGCACACCTCTTTGGGCCCGGAGATAAAAGAAGATGCATAACCGGACATGAAAAGGCACTTTATTTCAGGGTTCAGATCGCTTACCCGCTGACTGAGCTCGCCTCCGTTCATCCCGGGCATGACTACATCCGTGAGCAGCAGTGTAATCTCATGTGAATGGGCCTGTGCAAGCTCCAGCGCCCTGCCGGGAGACGAGGCTGAAATCACCCTGTATCCCAGCTGCTCAAGCATGACTTTTGCAAGATCCAGCAGTGATGCGTCGTCTTCGACCACAAGCACTGTCTCAGTGCCTTTGGCAGCCCCGCTGTTTTCGGTCTCACAGCTGCCGCGCCGGTCCTCCCCCGGGTGGCGGGGCAGATAAATTCTGAATTTGGTCCCGCTGCCCTGCTGGCTTTCAACATCTATGAAGCCGCAGTTTTGCTTTACAATGCCGTAAACCGTGGACAGCCCCAGCCCCGTGCCCTCGCCCTCGGCCTTTGTAGTAAAAAAAGGCTCGAAAAGCTTTTCAGTGGTCTCGCCATCCATGCCGCAGCCATTGTCAGAGACCGAAAGCATTACATAACAGCCCGGGGCAGGGTCGGCGTCCTCCGTGCAGGCACCCTCCCCGAAAACAATATTGAAGGTTTCTATGGTCAGTCTGCCTGTGCCGTCAATTGCGTCCCTTGCGTTTACCGCGAGATTGGCAACTATCTGGTCAAGCTGGGCAGGATCCATTTTAACCCTTCCCAAGTCAGCTGCCGGGCGCCATACCAGCTCTATATCCTCTCCGAGCAGGCGCTGGAGCATACTCAGCATTTCCGAGACCTCATGATTTAGGTCCATGGAAACCGGTGAAATGGTCTGCCTTCTTGCAAAGCCGAGAAGCTGCCTGACAAGATCCGAGGACCTGCGGCCCGCACGCAGGATTTCTTTGATACTTGCGTAAAGCGGGTGGGATTCATCCAGGGAGGCAAGTGCCAGCTCTGCGTACCCGTTAATTATGCTCAGGGTATTGTTGAAATCATGGGCAACCCCGCCTGCAAGACGCCCTACAGCCTCCATTTTCTGGGCTTGGCGGAGCTGGGCTTCGAGCTTTTCCCTCTCCTCCTCCATCTGATTTCGCTCGGTGATGTCTTCGATAATGCCTATGCCGCCGTTGACCTCCCCTTTACTTGAATAAACCGGCCCGAAAACAACGTGCACGGGCGTGATCTTGTCAGCGGTCACGGAATGGTACTCGCCTTCGTAAAAAGCGGTTCTTCCTGCAAGTGTTTCTTCAAGGGCTCCTACCATCCTCCGGTCAGGCAGCCTGGTCATGTTAAGCCCCACCAGAGCCTTTCTGGAAGAACCTATGATATTTACAAAATTATCATTGCACGCGGTTATCACGCCGCTTTTGTCAAAATGCAGGATCCCCAGGGGGGCGTATTCGAAAATAAGGCGGTATTTCTGCTCGTCTATTTCGCTGCACATCTGTCGCGTCCCTGTGCCTTGGCCTCGTAGAGCGCCTCGTCAGCCCTTTTTATAAGGCTCTCCGGTGTATCCTCTGTCTTTAACTCAGCTATGCCTACGCTTACGGTGATCTTATATCCCCTGTCTTCCAATACATCCACGCCGGACAGGACCTGTCTTAACCTGTCTCCGAAAGCCATAGCCCTGCCCTGCGCTGTATGCGGCAAAAACACTATGAATTCCTCGCCCCCGAAACGGGCAGGAAAATCCTCAAGCCGGCAGTTCTGCTTTAAGACCCAGGCAAACACCTTCAACACCTCGTCTCCCGCATCATGGCCCAGGGTATCATTTATCTGCTTGAAGTGATCCAGGTCCATCATTGCCACGGACAGCGCAAAGCTTCGCCTTTGAGCAAGGGAGAACTCCTCTTCGTATCTTTCCCTGAAATATCGCCTGTTTGCAAGGCCTGTCAGTGGATCTGTCCTGGAGAGCTCCGTTATTTTGGCGTGGGCCTTTTCAAGATCCCTGTTCTTTTTTCCAAGCTCACGGGTGAGAACAGACAATTCATTGTTTAACAGGGACATGGTTTCCAGGACCTCGTTGTCAGTTCCCCCCATTCTGTCGCCCAGCACCAGAAAACCCCCTTCGACTTCGAAAGCATAGCATTTATAAAGGATTTCAGTATAGCAAACCTTCATCATCTGAGGGGTCAGGCTGCCGTCTTGCCTGGAGGTAAGCAATGAAAACTGCTCATCAGGCTCCAGCGCACACAGGATATCGCCCAGATGGCGGCCCAGGGGTTTTTCCGGGGCATGCAGAGTTCTTGTCAGATTTTCGTTGCAGGCAGAAATTATATAGTTTTCATCTGTTGCCACTGCCAGGACAGTACCCGAAGCCTCAAAAAAGGCTGATATAATTTTTGGATTATTTCTTATTGCATCAAAGAGTTTCATTTGCTTTTTTCTTCATCCACCTGTCTGCAAGAAGCGCCGCCTGCCTGCAGTCCGCAGCGCAGCCGTCCGCTCCCAATTTTTCGGATAGCTCAGGGCTTTCTTTGAAAACAAGGCCTCCCACCATTATCCACGGCTGAGTGTGGCCGGGCCAGGAGCGTATTTGCCGTATGACCCCTCTTACGTATTCAAGGTTAAATACCATGGTTACGGAAATTGCCGCAATATCGAAATCCCCGGCGGAAATGAATTCCAGCAACTCCTCTGCAGGCGTGTTTGCCCCGAGGTAGGCAACATCCCAGCCGTCAGCCTCCATAACATTTGCCACCATTGCGGTCCCGATTTCATGGAACTCATTTGCTCCTGCAGAGATCGCGGCCTTACCCCTGGTTTCGTCCTTTTGTTCCATGAATTCAAGGTACTGCATGGACATGATACGGTTTACTATAGCGGAGGCAATGTGTTCCCCGGCCACGCTGATCTCGGCTGCCTCCCACTTTCTGCCCACTTCATACATGGCCGGCTGGATTACGTTAAGGTAGAAATCAGCAAGCTCGGCAGAGGAGTTAACTGATCTTGCCGCAAGCTGGGTGCATGCCTTGCGGTCTGCATTTAGAAGGCCCCGGACAAAGGCATCAAAGGTCTCTTTCCACTCTGAGGAGGGTTCCGGCAAAACAGGGGAATAATTTTGAGCAGCCCTTATAAAATCATCATGCCTGGCAAGCATCCATTCATAAACACTTATCAGGGGCGCTGCGTCATCAGGATGCAGCAATTCACCCAGAGCCCGGACCCAGGACTGCAGGTGGGCGGGAAAATACTCATAATCAAACCCGTGGTTGTGATACGTCCGATAGACCCATGGAACCGTTTTCACCAGAAGCCCCCAGGCGTTGAGGGCGAAAACGTTTCTCATGAAAAGCGCGTGGTTTTTGTGATTGTCAAACATCATGCC
>JAWLEU010000147.1:0-6165 GCA_041685965.1 Desulfosalsimonas sp. | reverse complement strand
TAGTCTTGTACGGGGCCAAGGACGAGGAGCGAAAAAAGTTCCGCATTCGGGACACAAATATTTTTCACAGGATCATAAACCGCATGAAAAGGTGGTTCAATGAAGTGATATAGGGCGGTTAAAAGATAAAAACCCGAAATTCGAGACAAATTCGAAATAAGAAAACAGACATAAAACTCCAAACATAATAAGGAGGCCGGATATGGATTTTACCTATGTAGACCACGAAAAGTCTGCAAAAATCAAAGTGATCGGAATCGGCGGGGGCGGCGGCAACGCAGTTAACAACATGATAGACTCCCAGCTAAACGGGGTGAAATTCATTGCCGCCAATACCGACGCCCAGGCCCTGGCTCATGCTAAGGCCAACACCAAGATCCAGCTGGGCGAGCAGCTCACACAGGGGCTGGGAGCCGGTGCAGACCCCAACGTAGGACGGGACGCAGCACTGGAGTCTGCAGATCTTCTCCGTGAGGCCCTGAGTGAAAGCCACATGATATTTATTGCCGCAGGCCTCGGCGGGGGCACTGGTACGGGAGCCGCGCCGGTCATCGCAGAGATCTGCAAGGAGGTCGGGGCCCTTACAGTTGCTGTTGTGACAAAACCGTTTAAGTTCGAGGCCAAAAAGCGCAGCAAGCAGGCTGAAGACGGCATAGCCAGGTTAAAGGAGGTTGCAGACACTGTTATAACGATCCCCAACGACCGCCTGCGGGGGCTTGCCAAGAAAAACGCCACCCTGATAGATATGTTCAGGATGGCAGACGAAATACTTCATCACTCAGTAAAGGGTATCACCGACTTAATCATGCATCCGGGGCTGATCAATCTGGACTTTGCAGACGTCAAAACCATCATGTCCAAGTCCGGCATGGCAATCATGGGCATAGGGATTTCCGATGGCGACAACCGTGCAATTGAGGCTGCGGAAAAGGCCATTTCCCATCCCCTTCTCGAGGATAATTCCATTTCCGGAGCCAAGGGGGTGCTGATGAATATCACGAGCAGCTCCGAACTTACAATGGAAGAAGCCATAGAGGCGTCTGAGCGGATATACAATGAAATCGGCGACGATGACGTGGAGATCATCTGGGGTACAGCCATGGATGACGGCCTGGGCGATGAAATGCGTATCACGGTTATAGCCACCGGTATAGGCGAGGAAAGCGGGGAGGAAATGCATCTTCCCAGAAAATCGGTACGGGAGTTAAAAGATGTAAAGCGCGGAAGGGTTCGCGATTATACCTCTGCAGACAGGGAATACGAAAAGACCCTTAACCAGCCCACTTTCTGGCGGGTAAAGCAGCAGGAGCAACAGGAACAGCAGCAGGCAGAACAGAAGGAATCCGGAACTGATCAGAAAAGGAAAAAAGCAGGAAACAGCATGGATGACTATTTTGACCTTGATATGCTCGATGTTCCGACATTTCTGCGCAGAAAGGCGGATTAGAGGCGGGCTGCGGAAAATTTGTTTAAAGTGCTTGACAAATCGGATCTTCCGTAATAGATGCAGTAGTTTAAATTTCTGGAATTTATTCGGCAGTCCGGAAGGCGGCGGAGGCAGCCTGATGAATGGATGCCGGGCTCAACTCGGAAAGCATGCCCTCTGAAAGGAATCGCCAGAACATGTCTGATAACAAAGAACGAAAACTCGCCTACGGTATTATCCTGGTCTGCCTGGTTGTGGGGATTGCCTCTTACAGCCTGGTAAAGACCGGGTCGCCAGAGGATCCCGAAGACCCCGAAGAACCGGTACGCGTTTTCTACGAGACCACCGGCGAAAACGTCCTTTTCGACCACATGACCCATAGTGAGGGCTACGGCCTTGAGTGCACCGACTGCCATCACAAGGTGGCATGGGAAAGCGGGGAGGACGTGGACATGGAGATTTCGTGCGGCAGCTGCCACACACCCGACAGCAGCCATGAGCCTGCCCTGGGCGAAGACGGGCTGTTTGATCACGATGCTCATGTCGACTGGTACGGGCTTGACTGCACCGACTGCCATCATATGTATGACGAAGACAGCGATGACGAGCCCCAGAACTGCAACGCATGTCACGGTGAAACCGGCGACGACTACATGCCGGGCCTTAAAGACTCTTATCATCAGCAGTGCATAGAGTGCCACGTGGACTTCGGCAGCGGCCCGACAACCGAGAACTGCAGTGACTGTCACAAGGAACGCGCCAGGACAGAAGCGTTTCATGGCCAGTGCATCGAGTGCCATGAAGATATGGGAACTGGACCCGCGGAAGAAGATTGCGCAAATTGCCACGGATATTGATCTTTCGCGCGGCCGGGGGGTTAACATCCATACAATTAAAGCCCAAGCAAAGGGAGATCCATGATTAAGAGGTCTTTTTTCGGAATCGCTGCACCCAGGCTAACGTATGACAACATAGAGGATGTCAGGTCAGAGCCTGTTTCTGTTGAGCCGAAACAACGGGTTACACTGTTTATAGATGCAGCTTTCAAAAATGCGGGTGATGCCCTTATCAAGAAGGGCGATTCGGTGGCTGCCGGACAGCGCCTGCAGCTTTTAGAAGACGAGCCGGCAGGCTACACCGTATCCCCTGTTTCCGGGAAAATCTCCGAGATTTCGCCTTTCATAGGAATGATGGAAAAGCAAAGGACTGCCGTGGTCATAGACATCGAAAAGGAAGGCGGCGAAGCAGCAGACAACGGGTTCAGGGAAGTCTCGCAGAGCCCGACTCTCGAAGGGGTGGCACGTTTTCTTGACGTGCTTCCCGGCAAACCCGATCTTGCCAGGTTTACCGATCCTCACAGACCGGTAAAAACCATAGTTATTCTCGGTGCGGACCGGGATCTCATGAGCGTTTCCAGTCAATATGTAATCAAGACCGGCGTTGCATCAATCAAGTCCGGCATTGACATACTTCGTAAACTAACCGGTGTGCAGAACGTAGTACTCACGGTTGCCCAGAATCAGGTCCAGGCAGCAGGTTCCGCCGCTGCAGGTGTTAGATCGGTGGACAACGTTTATCCATCTGCCAATCCAGAGATGATCCTTAGGCATCAGCTTCATGAGCAGATAGAACAGGGCGGGATAGCCCTGCTTACTGCGGAAGCCGTTGCGGCAATGGGCGAGGCATTTAACAGCGGTACCATGCCCCTGGAAAAAGTTATCACCGCTGTGAAAAAAGACGGTACCCGCAAGATTGTAACCGCGCCCATAGGAACCCAGGTTTCAGATATCCTGGAGGCGGTCGGCGAGAAGGTCCAGGCAGGTGATCGTCTGATTGCAGGGGGGCCTATGACAGGGGCCGCACTGTATTCACTGGAGCAGCCGGTGGAGCAGGATACTGATACAGTGATTGTTCAGGGAAAAGATATAATCGTTGAGGGAACCGATACTCCCTGCACCAATTGCGGGGAATGCGTTCGGATCTGCCCGGTCAATATCCCGGTAAACGAATTGGTTAGATACATGGATGCCGGGGAATACGAACAGGCCGCAGAGAACGCGTCTTTGTTTTCCTGCATTGAATGCGGGCTGTGCGCGTATGTGTGCGAGTCCCGGATACCGATCTTTCAGTTTATCAGGCTGGCCAAACATGCTGTAAATCGCATGAACGCAGCGGAGGAAGCAAATGCCTAATCGGATGAAGCTCACAGTATCACATGCCCCGTTCTGGCATGACGGGAGCAGTGTAAACACAAAACATTACAACATAATTGCGGCCACCATGATTGCGGTAATTGCCGGCCTGATGCAGTTCGGAATTCCGGCTCTGGCGGTGCTTGCCCTTTCGGTCGGCTCTGCGATGGCCTGGGAACTGGCCATGAACCTGGCCATGCGCCGGCCGGTAACCATCGGAGACGGCAACGCGGCATTGATCGGGCTTCTTTTTGCAATGTTAATGCCTGCTGTTGTGCCCTGGTGGCTGGTTGTAACAGGAACTTTGATTGCCGTTGTCATAGGCAAACAGATTTACGGCGGAATAGGCGGCAACCCGTTTAATCCGGTAGTGGTAGCATACGCAATTCTTCTGGTTTCCTGGCCGCTTTATCTTAATTTCAATGCAGCCCTTGTAAACTACACTTTTGATTTTAATGCCGCATACCCGCTTATGCTCTACAAGTCAATGGGCCCGGGCGCTCTGGAGTCCTTCAGCACGACCGACCTGCTTCTGGGAAGGCAGACAGGCGGTATTGGCACCACGTTCGGGCTAGGACTGATTATAGGGGGAATATACCTGATTGCACGGGGACTTATACGCTGGGAAATACCGGCTGCCTTTCTGGTAAGCATGTTTGTCACCGCCCTGTGCTTCAGCATTTATGATCCTGAGGTTTACGCAGGTCCGGGTTTCCATATACTTACGGGATATACCCTCATAGGCGCCTTTTTTCTTGCCCCGGAAGATTCCTCTTCGCCGGTTAATTTCGTGCCCATGCTCATATACGGTGCTCTGGGCGGGTTTTTAACAGTGCTTATAAGGAATCTTGGCGCTCATGTGGACGGGGTTATATACGCTATCCTGATCATGAATCTGGTTCATCCGATTATCCAAAAAATCAGACCCAAAGCGATGGGAAGGATTATGCATCATGCGTGAAATGGTAAAAATGGTCATCGTCCTGACGGTGCTGAGCAGCCTGTCCGGCGGATTGCTTGCAGCCCTGCACAATAAGACCGAGGACCGTATTGACAACCAGGTATTGAAATTCGTCCAGGGGCCTGCCATTGAAAAGATCATGGAGGGGGCTGAAAACGATCCGGTTGCAGACAGGTTCTCGCTTGATGTTGATGATGAGGCAAGAGACTTTTTCGTTGGAATATTTGACGGCGAGCCCAGTACGGTTGCGCTTGAAACCGCCGCCTCGGGCTACGGCGGAGACGTGGGCGTGATTGTGGCAATAGACGTTGAAAAAGGTGAGATCTTCGGCGTGGAGATAACAACCCATAACGAGACCCCGGGCATAGGAGCCACCGTTGAAACAAACGAGGATTTCAAGAATCAGTTCAAGGGGATGGAACTTGACGGAGATTTCGCGGTAAAGGACGACGACGGCGATATCACGGCCATTGCGGGAGCGACAGTGACATCGCGGGCCGTATGCAAGGCCGTTCGCAGGGCTACCGACATTTACCAGGAGATGAGATCGCAAATCAATGACCAGGTGAAAACCTTTACCGGCTAGGAGTGAATCCATTATGGCAAAAACCATCGGGCAGGAATTTGTAAAAGGCTTATGGGAAGAGATCCCTCCGTTTCGACTGGTGCTCGGGCTTTGCCCGACGCTTGCAGTGACAAAGGCGGTTGAAAACGGTGTAGGGATGGGGCTCGCAACCACATTCGTGCTGGTATGCGCCAATCTTCTGGTCTCAATATTAAGCGGCGTCATTCCCTCAAAAATCAGGATCGCCTGTTTTATCATTATCATAGCTACCTTTGTAACAGTTGTCGAGCTGGTGATGCAGGCATATACCTACCAGTTATTCCAGGAACTTGGGATATTTATCCCGTTGATCGTGGTAAACTGCATCGTGCTTGGAAGATCCGAAGCGTTTGCATCCAAAAACGGAATCGTGCCTTCTCTTGCAGACGGTCTTGGCATAGGAATCGGATTTACACTTTCGCTGACAGCAATCAGCGCTGTTCGCGAAAGCCTCGGCAGCGGAACTCTTATGGGTGTCGAGGTTTTCGGGCCTTCTTATGAACCCTTGTCATTCATGGTGGAGGCGCCGGGTGCTTTCATCTGCCTCGGGCTGCTTTTGTGCCTGATGAACATTGCCAGTAAAAAATAAATGTCTGCCCCCGGTTATCCAAATGACAACGGGGGCTTGAAAACGATATGCTGCACGGCTCGAAAAAAGCCGGTTAACTAGGAGGCATGGGAGAAATATTATGGGCGACTATCTGGTCCTGATAATCAGCAGCATGCTGATCAATAACATCGTTCTGGCGCAGTACCTGGGGATCTGCCCGTTTATCGGCACTTCCAAGAAAATGGAAACCGCAACAGGCATGGCCGGAGCCGTTGTCTTTGTCATGACCCTTGCTGCCATTATCACGTGGTGTATAGATACCTACCTTTTAAAGACACTTGGCATAGAATTTCTGAGGACAATTGCGTTTATTCTTGTGATCGCATCGCTGGTGCAGTTTGTGGAGATGTTTCTCAAAAAGAGCATCCCCGC
>JAWLEU010000146.1:0-6198 GCA_041685965.1 Desulfosalsimonas sp. | reverse complement strand
TTCGGATTTCGGATTTCGGATTTCGGATTTCGAATTTGTTTCGTGTTTCGTATTTCGGATTTCGAATTTCGAATTTTTATATTTTCAGCAGCATCCATGTTGCCTCCTTCATATCCCTGTTGTACTGCTCAATTTCGTGATCTCCCACAAAAAAATGCCTGAAATGCCGGGCCCCTTCCACCAGGGTGATTATGCGGGCCGCAGTGCGCATTGGATCGTTGTTTTCTATGACCCCAGCATCGGCTGCCTTTTTGATCTCCTTTGCCAGAAAGCGCCTGAATCCTTCGTATAATCCCCTGAGTTTTTCATGTATTCTCTGGTTGTGGAAGCTGACTGCAACAATGGAAAAAGATCCTGCAATGTGAATTTTTTCATAGTACTCCCGGCTCCACACCACCTCTATGAGTTTATCCACGCGGTCTTCTGCAGAAAGCCCCCCGAGTTTTACGTTTTCAAGCAGTTTTGCGTATTCCTCGATAACGTAGTCAACCAGTTCCAGGGTGAGGTTTTCCTTGTTTCCGAAATAATGAAGTATAAGACTGGGGTGGATGTTTATGCGGGCGGCCACCCTTGCGATGGAGGCGCCTTCAAAGCCGTGGTCCAGGATGGTGGAGTAGAAGCTTTTTACTATTTCAGGCTTTCGTATCTCGGCGTTCTGTCTTTGTCTGCCGGGCTCGGGGCTTTTTGGGGACATGGCGGTCCTGCAGATACGCGAAGATGATTGTCTGCTCCTCTTTTTTATGAAAAAAGACCCTCCCCCGGACAAAAACACGGGGGAGGGTCTTTGAGGAGGGGGCGAACTTTAAAAATAATTAACTGAATGGTTGATTAATTAATACCGGGCAGAAAAACGCCTGTCAAGGAAAATCGTGCTAAAAAAAATAAATCCTCTGTTTGCTTGACCAAACAGCCGGAATAAAATAAAAATGTTGTCAGACGCACAGCAGATACGGAGGCGGAAGGTGTCTGACAGAGCCGAAAAATACATTCTTGCCGCGGACCTGGGAACCTCCGGGCCGAAGTGCGCGCTTGTGTCAGTTCAAGGAAAAATCCTGGCAGATACGTCTGTAAAAAACGAACTTATCCTGCATCCGGGCGGAGGGGCGGAACAGGACCCTGAGCAGTGGTGGACATCCGTTCTGGAGTGTTTTAAAAGACTTCTTGAAAAACGACTTGTCCCTGCAGAAGACATAGATGCGATCTGCTGCTCGTCGCAGTGGTCAGGAACTGTGGCCGTGGACCATAACGGCCGGCATCTGGCAAACGCACTTATCTGGCTTGATTCCCGCGGCAGCCGGTATATAGAGGAGATCACGAAAGGATTTTTCCCGATTCAGGGGTATGGAGCAGCCAGGCTGTGGCGCTGGATCAGGCTCACAGGCGGGGCGCCCTCCCATTCCGGCAAGGACTCTCTTGCCCACATCCTTTATATAAAAAACAGGCATCCTGAAATTTACGAAAATACCTGGAAGTTTTTTGAGCCCAAGGACTACATAAATCTTCGCCTTACAGGCAGGGCTGCCGCCTCGTATGATTCAATAGCTCTTCACTGGGTTACAGACAACAGGGATATTAATAAAATCTTTTATGATGAGCGCCTGGTGAAACTTTCAACCGTGGATCGCCAAAAATTCCCGGATCTGCTGAAAGCAACCGACGTGGTGGGCACCCTTAAAAAAGATATCGCCGACGAGCTTGGGTTGTCACACGGGGTCAGGGTGGTATGCGGCACGCCCGACGTGCAGGCAGCGGCAGTGGGCTCAGGGGCTGTTGACGATTTTGCCGCCCACCTATATATAGGGACTTCTGCTTGGCTGACCTGCCATGTGCCTTTCAAGAAGACAGACATTAAAACCTCGATTGCTTCTTTGCCTTCCGCGGTGCCTGGCCGTTATTTTGCGGCAAACGAGCAGGAAACAGCAGGGGCCTGCCTTGCGTTTTTAAGAGACCGGCTCTTTTTCCCCCGGGATCGGCTTTGTGACATATGCGCCCCGCCGGATTTCTACAGGGAACTTGACGCCCTGTCGGAACAGGCCCCTGCCGGGGCTGGCGGGCTTATTTTCCTGCCCTGGCTCTACGGAGAACGCACCCCTGTTGACGACAGGCTCATTCGCGGCGGGTTTTTAAACCTTTCTCTTTCTGCCACCAGGGCGCATATGGCCAGGGCGGTGCTCGAGGGCGTGGCATACAACACCAGGTGGCTCCTGTATGCTGTTGAAAAGTTTGCAGGTCGGAAGTTCAATGAAATCCGCATTATAGGCGGCGGGGCAAATTCGGATATATGGTGCAGGATTCATGCGGACGTGCTTGACCGCAGGATTGCAAAGGTAAAGGATCCCCTGCTTGCAAACGTTCGCGGTGCGGGGCTTCTGGCCTCGGCCGCTCTCGGGCATATCGGCTTTGATGAGGTCCCCGGACTCGTGGAAACAGAGCGCGTATACGAGCCTGACCCTGGAAACAAAAAGATTTACAACCGCATGTTTCAGGAGTTCACTGCCTCATACAGGCGGACCAGAAAGATATGCGCCAGCCTTAACCGCAACCGGGCGGGAAAGGAGGAGGAGGGTTGAATATTCAGAAGCTGATTGAAAAGATTTTGTACCGTCTTCCCGAAGGCATTGCAGCCAGGCTTTTTGACGCAGCCAGGACAGTACCGTCGGTGCGCGCATCCCTTGAATGCGAAATGGATGAAATCATGGCAGGCATGCGAGACTCGGCCAAACCTTACAGGAACAAGGCGCCTGAATTTCCGCAAATACCGGATGCCGGCATGGAAAAGGAGTCTGTCATCGATATCATGAGCGATCTCCAGAAAAATGAATCCGCGAAATGGAAGGACGGGTATGTATCCGGCGCGGTATATCACGGAGACCAGGATCACATAGATTTTTTGAACCGGGTTTATGCAATACACTCCCAGAGCAACCCGCTTCACTCTGATATATGGCCGAGCGCCTCCAAGTACGAGGCTGAAATAGTCGCCATGACTGCAGACATGCTGGGCGCGGGCATGACAGACGATGAAATCTGCGGGGTTGTTTCCTCCGGAGGTACTGAAAGCATACTTCTTGCCATGAAGACCTACCGGGATCAGGCAAAAAAGGAAAAAAGAATCCGCAGGCCCGAGCTCGTGGTGCCTGTTACCGCGCACGCGGCATTTGACAAGGCAGCGCAGTATTTCGGCATAAAAATCGTTCACGTGCCTGTAAAAGACGACTTTGCCGCGGATGCGGATGCCATGAAAAAGGCCTGTACCCGCAATACCATCGCCATGGCGGGATCCGCCCCCTCGTTTCCCCACGGGGTCATTGACCCGATCGGCGATCTCTCGGAGATTGCCCGGCAAAAGGGCATCGGGTTTCACACTGATGCCTGCCTCGGCGGTTTCGTGCTTCCGTGGGCCGAAAAGCTGGGATACGACGTTCCCGCCTTTGACTTCCGGCTGCCCGGGGTGACCTCGATGTCTGCAGACACCCACAAATACGGGTATGCCGCCAAGGGAACCTCGGTGATCCTTTACCGGGGCAGGCACCTGCGGCGCTACCAGTATTTCACCGTCACGGACTGGCCCGGAGGCCTTTATTTTTCCCCGACCTTTGCAGGAAGCCGTCCGGGAGCGCTTTCTGCCCAGTGCTGGGCTGCAATGGTGAAAATGGGAAAGCAGGGCTACACCGAGGCAACAAAACAGATCCTTGCAGCAGCACAAGAGATCAAAAAAGGGATCAGGGAAATCCCCGAGCTCTACATCCTGGGAGATCCCCTGTGGGTGATAGCATTTGCCTCTGAGACCTTAAACATCTACCAGGTAATGGAGCAGATGGCAAACAGGGGCTGGAGCTTAAACGGCCTGCATCGCCCTGCATGCGTACACATTGCAGTAACCCTCAGGCATACAAGCCCCGGCGTGGCTGAAAGGTTTGTGTCGGATTTAAAGGATGCAGTTTCATACGTAAAAGCCAATCCCGAGCAAAAGGGCGATACCGCACCCGTCTACGGCATGGCTGCCACGATTCCGTTTCGCGGTCTTGTGGAAGATATGCTGGAGCGCTATATTGACGAGCTGTATTCCGTTAAATAGAAAATCCGAATATCGAAATTCGAAATCCGCGCGGAGCATACCGTAAGGGATAAATAAATCCGAAATTCGAATTACAGAATGATCAAAACAAATCCAGTAGCCGAGGGAGTCTTCGCGCCGATTTCAAGTTTTGAATTTGCCTTGATTTCGGATTTTGAATTTGTTTCGAATTTCGAATTTCGGATTTCGAATTTAAACCCCTGAGGTTTTGATATGACTCAACTCTCCACAAGATTCCTGCTTCTCCTGGCTTTCCTCCTGGGTCTTCCCCTTGCGGGGGTTTGGGTGTTTGTCGACCGTCCCCTTTCCGTGTACTTCGACTTTCCGCCCGGGCCGGGAATAGTGGATCATGCCGGATTTTCATGGCCGGTTTTCATCGGCCTTGCCCTGCTGATCGCAGCATGCCTTGCCCCTTTTGTCATTCGGGGAGCAAAATTTCTGGGTTCAGGGAGGAGCGCACGAGGAGCGATATCTCCAAACGGCTTCTTCCCGGCCTGGGGATGGGCAGGGGTATTGGTGTGCGCGGCCGCCTGGGTCCTTGCCTGGACGAGGTTTGAGTGGTTTGCAGATTTCCAGGCATATCCGTTCCCGTTTTTGTGGGTGGGCTACATAATTGTTGTTAACGCGCTTTGCCGCAAAAGGACCGGCACCTGCCTTATGCTTGAAAAGCCGCGGTTTTTTGCCCTGCTTTTCCCTGCAAGCGCAGTTTTCTGGTGGTTTTTCGAGTATCTTAACCGGTTTGTGGGAAACTGGTACTATTTGGGGGTGGACATGTTTGCCCCGTGGCAGTATATAGGGTATGCTACCGTGTGCTTTGCAACTGTACTGCCCGCGGTTTTGAGCACTGCGGAGCTTCTGCAGTCGTTTCAGTTTTTTAGCAAAGGATTTGAAAATTTTATCGTGCTGAGGCCTGCCAGGCCGCGGCCGGTTGCCCTGGCGGTGCTTTTGGCGGCTGCGGCGGGTCTTTTTTTACTGGGAGTTTTCCCAAACTTTGTTTTTCCGCTTTTGTGGGTCTCGCCGCTTTTGATCATAGTCTGCATCCGTGTTATAGACGGTGCGGAACATATTTTTACCCCTGTCAGGCAGGGCGACTGGAGCCGACTTGTATGTTTTGCGGCAGCAGCACTGGTATGCGGATTTTTCTGGGAGATGTGGAATTTTTACAGCCTGGCCAAATGGGAATACAGCATTCCGTTTGTCCATGCCTTCCAGGTGTTTGAAATGCCGATCCTGGGATATGCCGGCTACCTTCCCTTCGGGCTCGAGTGCGCGGCAGTGGGCGATATTCTGCAGCGGCTTGTCAGAAATGGAAATCAGCCGGCCTGACAGGTTTGGCTCTTGATTTGCAGGCGAAAGCATACAAGTTAAACATAAGCACAACAAATTGATAAATACGGGGATATGTATCTAAACTATTACGGACTTTCCAGAAAACCGTTTGAGATAAACACTGATCCGGAATTCATGTGGGCCGGGGAAAAACACCGCGAGGCCCTGGCAACGCTGAAGTACGGGGTGCTGGAAGGCAAGGGCCTGCTGCTTTTGACCGGAGACGTGGGTGTGGGCAAAACCACTGTGGTAAATTCGCTTATTTCTTCCATGGACCCGGATGACGCGGCAGCTGTCCTTCATGATCCCGGAATGGAAAAGCTTGATTTTTTCAAATATATTGCGGAAGCCTTCGGCCTGCGGGATGATTTTGAAACAAAAAGGCCGTTTTTAAAGGAGTTTACCAGTTTTCTCAACCGCTGTTACTACCAGGGCAAACGGGTGCTGCTGGTAATTGACGAATGCCAGTTGATAAGCGACGAGCTGTTAAACGAGCTACGGCTTTTTTCCAACCTGGAAAAAAAGGGTAAAAAGCTGATAAACATTTTTCTGGTGGGCCAGCTCGAGTTAAACGAGCTTTTGCTCCGGCCGGAAAACAGGGCCATGCGCCAGCGCATAACAGTAAATTACAATATCGAGCCCCTGAGTTTAAAGGAAGCCCGGCAATACATAAAGCACCGCCTTTCAGTGTCCGGCGCCCCCGGGGAAATATTCGACAAAAGCGCAATCAAGGAGATCCACCGTTTTTCAGGCGGATACCCCAGGCTGATAAACGTGATTTCAGACCGGGC
>JAWLEU010000145.1:0-6260 GCA_041685965.1 Desulfosalsimonas sp. | reverse complement strand
AAATCCAGAAAGCAGCCGGGATTCTCGCCGGGGCGAGAAATGCCGCAGCATCCTGTGGTGCGGGCATTTCCGCGGAAAGCGGCATTGCAACATTCCGGGATCCGGGCGGTGTCTGGGAACAGGTGAACCCGGCTGAAGTCGGGACAGCTGAGGGCCTGATGACCACTCTGCGGAATAATCCTGTAAAACTGATTGGATTTTTCCGCGACCTTCTGGACACATTTGAAAAAGCTGAGCCCAATCCTGCACACCTGGCCCTGCACGATCTGGAACACATGGGGATTTTAAAAACCGTGGTGACCCAGAACATCGACAACCTGCACCAGGAAGCAGGAAGCACCGATGTGGTGGAAGTTCACGGCAACGGATTCCGCTTCAGGTGCCTGTCATGCTCCTGGAGGAGAGATTTTTCCCGCAGGGAGCTGATCCGGCAGGTAAGGGAAAAAATCGACTCCGCCGGAGGCTTCAACCTGTCTGAAATTGTTGAGTTGATGCCCAGGTGCGGGCAGTGCAGTTCTGTTACCAGGCCGGACGTGGTAATGTTCGGCGAAGCGGTTCAGGATATTCCAAGGGCATTTGAAGCTGCAAGAACATGCGACGTCATGCTGGCAGTGGGGACCTCAGGTGTGGTCTATCCCGCGGCCTATCTTCCGTTCCAGGCAAAAGATGCAGGGGCGCAGGTTATAGTGGTCAATCCGAATGAAAACGCCTTCCAGCAGGTATCAGACGCCTATATCCCGCTGAAGGCAGGCGAGGCCATGCCCGGAATAGTGGACGCGGTAAGAGCAATCAGGAAGGGATAATCAAATTCAAAATTATAATAAGGAAAGGTCTTCAGGGCATGAGCCTTGATTTTATGAAAGCTGTCATTTGTTTCAGCTCCTCGTCAGATGCCCTGGCCAACTCAAGGCTGCCGTTTTTTAAAACCGGCTCAATGGCGCTTGCAACCTCGTCTGACAACCCGCCGTACTGGCCGGCAAAGGCGGCAAGCCTCGAAGTGAGGCTGTATTCAAGGCGCTGCCTGGCCTCCATGGAAAGATAATCCCGGATTACCGAAAGCATCTGCTGTTTGTCCCCGGGAAGCCTTCCGTTTACCTGCAGCAGGTTGGTGGCGCTGTCGCTTAACACCTCTGTTTCTGTATTTATTTCTTCTATCATTTTTTTTATTTCAAGCACGACCGTATCGTCATCCGCCTCTGTAAACTCCCTGTTCCTGCGCATGACATCCAGCGGGGTCCCGTCAAAAATCTCGAGTGTCCGGATTCTCACATAATCGGGCTTTGCTTTGTTTATTACGCGGGCGGTTTCAGTTGCATGCTGCTCTGACAACTCAGTGCCTCCGAGCCCGGGCATCACGTAAAACGAGCAGGAGAGCCCGGCTTCTGAAGCCTTGAGCGCACCTTTCACATGATCATCCGGGGTTGCTCCCTTGTTTACCATCTTTAACACCCCGGCGCTGCCGCTTTCCACTCCGAAGTGCACCCGGTCAATCCCGGCGTTTTTAAAAGCCGCCAGCTCCTTTTCCGAACGAAGCCTGGCTGCCGTGCGAGTCCGTCCGTATACTGTAAAACGTTTAATACCGGGAAATCTCTCACGTATATGCGACATTACGTCTTCGACGTAACCGGGCTTTAATATAAGGGCGTCGGCATCCCCCAGAAAGCAGGTAAAAGCCCCGGAAATCCGCCAGGCCAGGAGGTGTTCAACGCAGTCTGAGATATCGGGATAGTCTATGAACCAGGAGCTAAACCACCTCATGCGCGGATCCGGTGAGTCTGCAAGCGGCAGCACCCGCTGTTTTTCCCTGATGCCGGCCTCCTGCTTGGCCTGCCTGATCCGGTTTACAAGCGACACGGCCCGCCGCTGAATGCTCGTGGTATCCAATGAGGCGTGGATGCCGTTTTCAGCAAGAAGGTCATCTATAATCCGCGCGTTTGTTATATCTGCCCTGACGTCCTCGGCCTTGCGTTTTTTAAACTTAGCGCCGGTTTTATAAACCGGGCAAAAACCGCACTTGTTCCAGTAGCAGTTGCGGGTCAGCCTGAAGGTGAGGCTGTTGTTCTCAGTGGGCGGCCGGATTGAGCAGATTTCAAAGGGCTTTACTTCAGCCAGGCTTTCGGGCTTCATTTTAATCCACCTCCGATTCGGTTTTTGCCTTGATACATCCAGGGGCCAACCAGTCGGGCAAAACCGTAAACAAACATAATAAACAATATATTAATATCATAAAATATCATGGCCGGTTTTTCCAGCATTCGTTCCATTCTGCCTATGAGGCCGCGCGGGGCCGCCCCCTATGCGGGTGGAGACTCAATTTTTGCCGCCTTGACTTAAGTCAATGTGCAATATTGATAACTGTCCTATAAAAGGGGCAAAAGATTTACGGCTTAAAAATGATGCTTATTTTTCATCAAAGGACAAACAGCCCATACTCATGGGTCCGTATCAGGAGGAATCGATATGAAATGCCCGGGACAGGACAGCAGATACTGGAAGCCAGGCGCGATTTTTGAAACCCAGTGCCCGGAATGCGGAAAGCCGGTGGAGTTTTTCAAAGACGACACCATGCGCAGATGCGGCAACTGCGGCCACAGGTTCGTGAATCCCGACATGGATTTCGGATGCGCGGCCTACTGCAAGTTTGCAGAACAGTGCATAGGAGAACTTCCGCCAGAACTTTTGGCCCAGCGACAGGAGCTGATGAAAGACCGCATAGCAGTTGAAATGAAAAAATACTTCGGCCGCGATTTCAAACGCATCGGCCACGCCACCCGGGTGGCCCGTCATGCCGAGGCCATTGCAGGCAAGGAAGGCGGGGATCCCGCAGTAATACTTGCGGCAGCTTATCTGCATGACATAGGCATCCACGAGGCCGAGAAAAAGCACGGCAGTACTGCGGCGAAATATCAGGAGCAGGAAGGCCCGGCAATTGCAAGGCAGATCATGGAAAAGCTGGGAGCAGACGAGGCCCTGATCGAAGAGGTCTGCGGAATCATAGGCAGGCATCACCACCCTGAACAAGACGAAACACTTAATTTCAGGGTTCTCTATGATGCAGACCTGATTGCAAACATTGAGGACAAACGCAAGGAAAGCGAAACTGACCCGGAACAGCTGAAAAAGACAATCAGCAAAAACTTTCTCACCCGGGCCGGCAAACAGCGTGCAGAAGAACTTTTTCTGAAGTAGCAAGGTAACAACCGGAGGAAAAAAAATGAAAACCCTGCGCAAAATAATCGAAATAGACGAAGAACTATGTGACGGCTGCGGCCAGTGCGTACCTGCATGCGCCGAAGGCGCCATCCAAATCATAGACGGCAAGGCCCGGGTTATCTCGGAAAACCTGTGCGACGGCCTGGGTGCATGCCTGGGAGAATGCCCCACAGGCGCGTTGAAAATAGTTGAGCGCGAGGCAGAAGAATTCGACGAGCAAGCGGTGGAAAAGCACCTGCAGGGCACGGAGGAAAAAGATTCGGCGCATCATGAAAACATGCCTGGTGCCGGATGCCCATCACAGCGGATAAGGATCTTTGAAAGCCCGGCTGCAAAAAACGCCCGGCCTGAAACACCGACAGGACAGATGCAGTCCGCGCTTTCCCACTGGCCCGTTCAGATAAGGCTGGTACCGGCAAAAGCCGAATTCCTGAAAGGCGCTGATCTTCTTGTGCTGGCGGACTGCGTGGCAGTTGCCTACCCTGATCTGCACAAGGAACTGCTCGAAGGCAGGGCCGTAATGATGGGATGCCCCAAGTTCGATGACACGGACGCATATATCGCCAAGTTCACGGATGTTTTCAGACAGGCGGGGCTCAGCTCAGTAACAACGGTTGTTATGGAAGTGCCCTGCTGCAGCGGACTGCCGTATATAGTTAAAAAGGCAATGGATGCTGCAGACGAATCCGTGCCGCACAGAGAAATTGTAATCAGCACAAGGGGAGAGGTCCTGGAAGAGGCCCCTGCCTGAAAAAACAGGGCCGGCAGCTTTGTTACCGGCTCCGTGCTCCGGGATTCACCGAAAGAACAGGGCACGGGGCCCGGCGAACCACGCGGTCGGTTGTAGAGCCCACAAGGAGGCTTTCGACCATTCCGTGGCCGCGCACGCCCAGGGCAACCAGGTCCACGTCGTGGGTGTCTGCGTAGTGCACCAGCTCTGCATAAGGCTTGCCCACCAGGACTCCGGTTTTGATGTCATGGCACCAGTTGGCGGCATCTTCTGGTATCTTGGCTGAAAGCTTTTCCCTTACAGCCTCGTAAAGGTCGGCTGGAACCGGCTCGCCCGATTCTGCAGGAAACTGCAGGTAACCCTTGTATGCGGTGGGTTCAACCACGTGCACGAGGTGCAGCTCTGATTCGAATTCCTGTGCCATGTTGATGCTGCATTCCACTGCTGCATCCGAGTCTTCTGAAAAGTCGCACCCCACCAGGATACGCCTGAAGGGAATCTTCTGGCGGTGCGGCTTTTCCAGCTCCTCCATGGTGCGCAAAACCAGGATGGGGCAGTTGAGAATTCGCATAAGACGTGCCGTTACAGAGCCGAGAAAAAGACGCTTAATCCCTGAACGGCCGTGGGTGGCGGCAATCACCAGGTCAATGTCGTAGTCCAGGGCCAGTCTGGTTATTTCCTCCGTGGTATGGCCTATCGTTACAAGGGGTGTTGATTCCACGGGGGCGTCCTGCAGCTCGTTTTCGATCTCACGGCGGGCGAAATCAATGAATCTCTGCTGCTGGGTGATAGGATCGAATACCGCCTCTCCGTATACGGAGATGGTGGGCAGGTCAATCACGTGGCAGACATAAAGCTCTGCGTTTAACTCTGATGCCAGATCGATTGAGTAGGGCACCACCATGCGCGATACTTCCGAAAAATCCGTGGCGCAAAGAATGCGGCGAATTCTGGTTTTCATTCTGCGTGCTCCTTTTTTTAAAGGACAAGCGCACAAAAAAGTATTTATCTTTTAAGCTAAAGATAACACCATCTTTTGCTCCCGGCAACACGGATTCAAACAGGCGGAGATTTTTAACAAGGCTTTACCGCTCACCCGTTATATGGGGTTTTATGTCCAGAATCGGGGTCTGATCGATCATGTCTATGTTTTCCACGTAAATGACATTGCTGCTGACACCTGTCACGCGCAGCACTGAAAGGCCTATCGGATTGGGGCGGCGCGGGGAGCAGATTGAAAAGACCCCGAATGATCGGTCCTTGTGAGGCGGCTTTTGAATCAGCAGGTCAGGGGTGAACGCAGGGCTTTTGTGAAAATAAAACAGCACGGTTATCTGCTGTCCTTCTTCAACATCCCTAAGGCCCTCTTTGTATTCCGGTGCTATCTCGATTCTTCCACTTACCTGCGAAATGCTCCAGTGCCTCGGAATATCGGTTTCCTCCGTATAAAATGTCCCGATAGCCTCCATTTCAACCTTCATCCTTAGCCTCCCTTATCTCCTCTGTCTTCTGTCTTACGCCCTCTGCCCTCTGTCTTCCGTCCTCTGCCTTCCGTCTTCAGTCTTCAGTTTTCTTCACAAGCCTTGCAACAGCCTCTATATGAAAAGTGTGTGGAAACATATCCACGGGCTGGACCTCCTCCACCCTGTATTGTTCCGCAAGCATTGAAATATCCCGTGCCAGGGTTGAAGGATTGCAGGATACGTATACGATCCTCTCCGGCGCCAGCCCGGTTACAGCCTTTACCACGTCCTTGTGCATTCCGGCACGGGGCGGGTCGATAACCATCACTTCAGGCCTCTTTTCAATGCCTGAAATGGATTTGCGGATATCCCCGGAAATAAAACGGCAATTTTCAATTCCGTTTCTCCTGCAGTTTTTTTCCGCATCAGCAACAGCAGCCTCCACAAGCTCCAGACCTATTACTTCGCCTGCATCCTTTGCCAGCCACACCGGAATCGTTCCCGTGCCGGTGTATAAATCCACCACGGTTTCCCCGCCTTCCAGGCCTGCATAACGTCTCACTGTATCATAGAGCTTTTCAGCCTGGCGGGTGTTGGTCTGGAAAAAAGAATTTGCAGAAACCTCGAATTCAAAGCCGCCCAGCCTTTCAGCCAGAACCATGCGTCCTGCCACGGGCACTTCATACTCGCCTGCTGCCACCGCTGCCTTGCTTGCTGTTACATTGTTTACCACGCCCGCAATATCTTTATGAGCAGCTGTTAAATAATCCGCAAGGGATTTAAGTGTACGGTCGTCCCGCGATGATGTAACCACATTTACCAGCCACCTGTCTTCGGCCACAGAGTGGCGCAGC
>JAWLEU010000144.1:0-6339 GCA_041685965.1 Desulfosalsimonas sp. | reverse complement strand
GGTATTGATATTGACAACGCAAGCACAAAATTGGATTTAAAAGAGATCGATATTAATAAACTGCCGGTGCATGTGCAGCGAATATCTGCTTGATTTTAGCAATTCCGGGGACGCCTTACATATTTCACATAATTGCAGGGATGGTTGTTGTAAGGTGAAAGGCGAAGAATCAGAAGACGGATGACGGATGACAGAAGTTGGGGGGTTGGTGGGAGAGAAGAGGATTTCGGGTTTTCGGAAACCCGAAACCTTCTGCAAAAACCAACAATCCAGCGCTCCACCATCTTCCGTCCTCCGCCCTTCGCCTTCTGTCCTCTGTCCTCTGCCTTCCCCTTGCACCTTTTACCTTGAACCTTGCACCTTTCCCCTCTGTCCTCCGCCTCCATATTGCTTATCTTTGATATCTCCGCAGAGATTTCCTATTGCCGGAAATCCTCTCCATACAGATTCTGCTTCCTGATTCTATTTTATAAACCCTGAAAACATGATGGCACCCTAAAAAGTTCAATATCTGCGTTACACGCGATTCCTCAGAATTTGCGGCTTACGCCTTGTAAACATGCACGTACGGCTAAGTACTCTGCATTCTTCGGAATCGCTCAAGCCTTGATCTTAAACTTTTTACGGCGCCATCTAAAAACTTACTTTTTACGATTCTGTCAAAACATTAGAAAACCAAACAAGAAGTTCAGCCAGCACAATACTTGAAACGCCTGTTTCGGCAGGGTCGATTCTGGCTAAACAGCTGGGTCCGGCGCCCCCTATGGTAAAATTGGTAAAACCATTTTATAAGCAACCGGAATATTAGGGAGCAGATTTGTTCCTTGTTTGTTTGTGGTTTAATTCCGGGATCTTTTTGCAAAAGAATAAAGCATGCGGCAAATTTTTTTCAAAAAAATTCCTTGACATGTTCTATCTGCCATTGCAATTTCTTCGTATGGTATTACCAATTTAGTTTTCCCTGCAGCATGCCGGCGCCTTGACCGCCGGAGTTTTTGTGGCTGAAGGTAATCGCTGTTTAGTGTCGTAAATAGATTTTCAGCCCTGAGGACCAGCCATCGGCAATCGTTTCTCCGGGCTAATTATTGATTGTTAAAGAAGACGGGTTCAGTTAAATTATTTTTCAAGGAGGTATTAAATGAGTATCGGAGTTCAGGCATTTCTCGCTATTCTTCCAATTTTGAGTGCTGCCGTACTGATGGTCGGTCTGCGCTGGCCTGCAAAAAGGGCCATGCCTATCAGTTTTGTCCTTGCAGCAGTAATTGCAATTGCCTTCTGGAAGGTTGAAGTTGTCCACGTTGTTGCATCCACCATCGAAGGTCTTTTTCTTACCGTTGACCTTCTGCTGATTATTTTCGGCGCGATTCTGCTTTTAAACACCCTCAAGCATTCAGGCGCCATATCATCCATCCGTATGGGTATTGCAAATATCAGCCCTGACCGCAGGATACAGGTGGTTTTAATTGCATGGATGTTCGGGTGCTTTATCGAGGGCTCCTCGGGTTTCGGCACCCCGGCCGCGGTGTGCGCCCCTCTCATGGTGGCCTTTGGTTTTCCTGCTCTTGCAGCGGTCATGATCGGCATGATGATCCAGAGCACTCCGGTCACCTTCGGAGCAGTGGGAACCCCCATAATAGTCGGTGTAACAGGCGGGCTTGAAAGCTCCAGGCTGGAAGGACTCCTGGCAGACGCGGGCATCCCCTTTGATCAGTACGTACAGCTTATTGCGGCACAAAGCGCAATCATACACGCGATCATAGGCGTTTTAATGCCGACTCTCATGGTCATGATGATGACGCGGTTTTTCGGGAAAAACAAGTCCTGGACAGAAGGACTTTCCATACTTCCTTTTACCCTCATGGGCGGTCTTGTTTTCGTGATTCCCTACGCATTGACAGGCGTTTTTCTCGGCCCTGAGTTTCCCGCGCTTTTCGGAGGTCTCATAGGCCTTGCGGTAATGTCTTTTTTTGCGGTCAAGGGCTTTCTTGTCCCTGCAGACACCTGGGATTTTCCGGACCGCGAGGAGTGGCCGAAAAACTGGGTTTCCGAAATGGAGGCCAAGCTTGAGTCCCTGGCCCCCAAAAAGCCGATGGGGCTGGTCACTGCGTGGATACCCTATATACTGCTGGCAGTTTTTCTCGTGCTTACCCGTCTTCAGTCCCTTCCGTTCGGCGAATGGTTAAAGATGTTTAAAATAGAGTGGGAAGGCGTTTTGGGAACCGGCATAACTGCGGCCTCCACGCCTCTTTATCTGCCTGCTGCCATGCTTATTCTCACGGTTATAATTACCTATTTCCTGCATCGCATGAAGGGCGACGAGCTTGGCGCTGCAGTTAAGGATTCGGGTTCCATTCTTCTGGGAGCCGGATTTGTGCTTATTTTCACCGTCCCCATGGTGCGTATCTATCTGAACTCGGATGTCAACGCCAGCGGTTTTGAAAGCATGCCGCTTGCCATGGCCGAGTGGGTTTCGGTGAACGTGGGTGCCATCTGGCCTTTCTTTGCCTCCTTCATAGGCGGGCTCGGGGCATTTATTGCAGGCAGCAATACAGTGAGCAACCTCATGTTCAGTGCGTTTCAGCACGGAGTTGCAGAAGATCTTCTTATTCCCGGCTCTCTTGTAGTGTCCCTGCAGGCAGTGGGAGCTGCTGCAGGTAACATGATCTGCATCCACAACGTGGTGGCTGCTTCCGCCACCGTGGGGCTCCTGGGAATGGAGGGCATAACCCTTCGCAGGACAATACTTCCGACGCTTTACTACCTGATACTTACCGGCATAATAGGCCTTGTTGCCATATACGTATTAGGATACCATGATCCCTTAAGCGCTTTCCTGCTGGAATCCAGCGGATAGCAAGGAGCTTTACATGATAAGCAAATCACTGATCAGGGAATTTCAAACCCTGCTGGGCGCAGACAACGTACTAACCGAGGAGTCTGACAGGCATGCTTTTTCCTTTGACTCCGCGGTGCTGGAACAGGTGGTGCCTGAACTGGTGCTGCAGCCGCCTCACGCGGATCTGCTTGGACAGGTGGTAAGGCTGTGCAATGAAAACAGCCTGCCCCTGACTGTTCGCGGTTCAGGCACTAATCTGAGCGGAGGCACTATACCCAGCAGTGAAAACGGGGTGGTGGTTTTGACCAATTCCCTGAACAGGATCCTGGAAATAAACAGCGAAGACCTTTACGCCAGGGTGGAGCCCGGGGTTATAACCGCAAAGTTTGCTGCAGAGGTTGCGGCCATGGATCTTTTTTACCCCCCTGATCCCGGCAGTCAGGCGGTGTCCACCCTTGGCGGAAACGTGGCTGAAAACGCAGGCGGCCTGCGGGGCTTGAAATACGGGGTTACAGAGGACTACGTAATGGGCCTGGATTTTTTCGACGTCAACGGGGAGCTGGTCAAATCCGGATCAAGGACTGTCAAGTGCGTGAGCGGGTTTAACCTCACCTCCCTGTTGACGGGATCCGAAGGCACCCTCGGGGTTTTCAGGGAGATCACTCTCAAACTCATCCCCCCGCCCCAGTCACAGCAGGCAATGCTTGCGGTGTTTGATTCCGTAAACAAGGCATCCCGGGCAGTTTCCGCGATTATCGCGGAAAAGATAGTTCCCTGCACCCTGGAATTTCTCGACAACTTCACCATCCGAACAGTGGAGGAATTCCGGCATGCAGGGCTGCCAGTGGACGCCGAGGCCCTGCTGCTGATAGAGGTTGACGGCCATCCCGCCCAGGTTGAAGAAGAAGCCGCAAAGGTAGAGGAGATATGCGGCAAAATGGGCGCCACGGAGGTGAAAAAGGCGCGCGACAGCCGGGAAAGAGACGCTGTCTGGCAGGCCCGGCGGGATGCGCTGCCCGCTCTTGCAAGGCTCAAGCCCACAACCATTCTGGAAGACGCCACCGTGCCGAGAAGCAAAATACCTCAGATGATCGAGGCTATAAACAATCTGGCAGTAAAATACGATTTGACCATAGGCACCTTCGGGCATGCCGGAGACGGCAACCTGCATCCCACCTTTCTCACTGACCGCAGGGACAAAAAAGAGTTTGCCAGGGTTGAAAAGGCAATTGACGAGCTTTTTGATATCGCCCTGGGCCTTGACGGAACACTTTCAGGCGAGCACGGGATAGGTCTTGCCAAGTCAAAGTACCTGGAGCAGGAAACCAGCGGGGGCACGATCGCATATTCAAGAAAGCTCAAAAGATGCCTGGATCCGAACAATATTCTTAATCCGGGCAAAATAATAGGGGGATAGCCATGGCCGACCTGCACGAGCTGTCCTTAATGCTCAAGTCCCTGGAAGAGCAGATGGTTACCTGCATGCGCTGCGGAATGTGCCAGGCGGCCTGCCCCATTTACGCGGAAACCGGCAGGGAAACAGACGTGGCCCGGGGAAAGATCGTGCTGCTCGAACATTTAAGCCAGGAAATGCTAAAAGACCCAAAAGGAGTCAAGCAGAGGCTTGAAAACTGCCTGTTGTGCGGCTCCTGTGCTGCGGCCTGTCCCAGCGGGGTAAAGGTTTTAGATCTTTTTCTGCAGGCAAGGGCTATAATAAACGGTTACCTGGGGCTTCCCCGGGCCCAGAGGATGGTTTTCCGGCTGCTTCTGGCCAGGCCGGCGCTGTTTAACAGCGTGGTTTCCATGGCTTCAAAGTTCCAGGGCATTTTCACCAAAAAAGCAAGTGATATGCTGGGCGCTTCATGTGCAAGATTCGAGTCCGGGCCGTTAAAAGACAGGCATTTTATGCCCCTGGCAGACACGCCCTTCCACGAACAGGTGCCGAAACTCGATGAGCCCGCCGGAAAAAGCGGGTTCAGGGTGGCTTTTTTCCCTGGCTGCCTGGTGGACAAGGTGTTTCCCGATGTTGCCGGCAGCGTGCGCCGGGCCCTGGGGCACCATGATGTGGGCATATACATGCCCTCCGGCCAGGCCTGCTGCGGAATACCCGCGCTTGCTTCAGGGGACAGGCAGGCATTCATGCAGCTTGTGCGGCAGAACCTGAAGTTTTTCAGAAACACCGATTATCAGGCCTTAGTCACTCCCTGTGCGACATGCACGGCAACAATAAAAGAGATCTGGCCCATGATGGGGCAGTTTTTCACCGCGCAGGAAAAAGACGATATCGCGCGCATAGCAGAAAAAACCATGGATATTACCCAATTTCTGGCAGACAATTTCCAGTGCGAACCTGCCGGAAAAAATTCCGGAAAAGTTACAAAACTTACCTATCACGACCCCTGCCATCTCAAAAAATCCCTGCAGGTCCACCAGCAGCCCAGAACCCTGCTCAGGGCCAATCCTGACTACGAGTTCACTGAAATGGCGGATGCGGACAGGTGCTGCGGCATGGGCGGCAGCTTCGGGTTAAAAAACTACGAGATCTCCAAAAAGGTAGGTAACCGAAAGCTCGAAAACATACTAAAAAGCGAAGCAGACGTTGTTTGCACTGCATGTCCCGCCTGCATGCTGCAGATAATAGATCTGGTGTCAAAAAAAGGCCCCGGAATCAGGGTCAGGCACCCTGTGCAGGTCTACGCGGAAAGCCTGCCTGAAAAACGCGGCACTTCATGATCAAATCCGGAGAAAAAGCCATGGAACAAACAGAACTGACAGCCATGTTCACCCAAAAGGCGGAGGCTGTTTCCGCCGTGGTAAAACCGGTAAAAGACATGGGGCAGGCCCTGGAGGAAACGGTTAACATCTGCGCTGAAAAACAGGCCTGCCAGGTTCTTGCATCAGGCTGCAGCCTGGACCTTTCCCCTGAGGCAGAGGATTTGTGCGGATTAAAGGACTGGGAAAAAATCATTGCCGCACCTGACCTGGATGACAAAACCCTGGATGACCTGCAGAAGCTTTGCCGGCAAAACAATATCGCCCTTATCAGGCAGGGCCTGCACGCCCATCTCGGCGGAATCGACGTCGGCCTTACCACCGCTGCCTTCGGACTGGCGGAAACAGGAACCATTGTTCAGGACTCGGCCTCGGAGGACCTGCGCCTGGCCACCATGATAAGCGAGAGCCATATAGCGCTTCTGCCCGCTTCCCGGATATGCGCCGCAAGCTTTGACCTGGAGCGGCAGATGGAGGAGTTTTTTTCAGCCGGTGCCGCCTATCTTGCATTCATTACAGGGGCCAGCAGGACAGCAGACATTGAAAGGGTCCTTACCCTGGGCGTGCACGGGCCCCTGGAACTGCGGGTTCTTATTCTCATGAACATGTAAATTTGATAGAATCGTAAAAACTAAGTTTTTAGATGGCGCCGTAAAAAGTTTAAGATCAAGGCTTGCGCGATTCCGAAGAATGCAGCGTACTTAGCCGTACGTGAAATTCTGAGGAATCGC
>JAWLEU010000143.1:0-6377 GCA_041685965.1 Desulfosalsimonas sp. | reverse complement strand
GTGATTACAGCGGCAACATAATTGTTGATATGTGAATCGACTCTTTGATCATGAATGGGAATGAATTGCTGCACCCACTCACCGTCTCTCGAGTCGAATCCTACAATACGCCTGTCAGTCACCACCATTACAAGATAATCGGATATGTGGGGAGTAATGGATTCAGGCTTGCCTGATTCCCTGGACCTGAGCTCCAGCTCAACCCAGCCCCGGGAAACCCTGGTTAAGGCCAGGACTCTTTTCTCAGTGAGAACAGCGCCGACCTCTCCCTTGGTTCCGCTCCACACAATCTTCTCATCATGATCCAGGTCAACGCTGTATTCTCTTCGTCCTTGCACAATCCCGATAAGTTCGTCTTCGATCTGATGTATACCGATAGTATCATGAACCCTGTCTGATCTGCTGGATTCAGGGCTTTCATATAACGGCCTGTAATATTCGTCGCGGCTTTCAGCCGCTGAAGAAAAAATTCCGGCCAAAAAGATTGCCACGAACCAGGCGGTGTATATTTTGGGTATCATGATGTCAAAAACCGTTTTGAAATAATTTTTTGCGATCTTTTCATGTATGCCTAAAGTTAAGTATACATCCACGTAACTGTCAAATTTGCGGCCAGAGGTAACTTGACGAACACGCCGCAGCTTGACCACGTTCAAACAAAAAGGAGGTCTATCATGAAAAAAACAGCCGCAATATTGACCTTTATTTTCGTTTCGGGATTTGTATTTATTGCAATGTCAAACACGGTATTCTCGGATGAACACATGCCCGAACCTGATGCCGAATCCTTGTGGGATTACATCGAGCAAAAGGATTATACCCAGTGGGAATTCTTCCCGGGCTACGAGGGGATGTACCCGGGGCAAAGCCCGCATGGCGAGCATTTAAAACTGTATGCCAATGACATTGCCTATGAGGCAGCCAAAAACGGTGAGCCAATGCCGGACGGCGCCATTCTGGTCAAGGAGAATTACGGTAAAGACGAATCAACCCTGATGGCCATCACCCCCATGTACAAATCCTCCGGGTACAATCCTGACGCAGGTGACTGGTTCTGGGCGAAATACAAGCCGGATGGGGAAGCCACGGCTGCCGGAAAGGTGGAAGGCTGCATTTCCTGTCATAAATCAATGGGCGGGGGAAATTATGTGGTCACAGAGCCCAAGTAATTAATGATAACCGATCCCGCACAGGGCGATTTATCCATGGAGTCGAAGCGGAAACTTGGTCAAGGTATTCCATATGACGATCTATCGCATCATTATTATTTCGCTGTTTGCTTTATTTTCTGTTTTCAAGCCGGTCGTCGCCGGCGCTGATTCCGCTTCAGACAACAGCTCAGTAGTTCATGTTGGAAAATTTTCAGACGCGGCTCCTTCAGACGGGATTCCATCGGACTGGGAGCCGCTGACATTTGAAAAAATTGATGCACATACAGACTACAGCCTGGTCGACTACAAGGGCACCGCTGTAATACGCGCGGAAAGTGACTCTTCCGCATCCGGCTTAATCCGCAAAATGCCCATTGATCCCGAAAAATATCCGGTAATCCAATGGAGCTGGAAGGCAACCGGCGTCTACGAAAAGGGCGATGTCACCAAAAAATCAGGGGACGACTACCCGGCCCGCCTTTATATCGCTTTTGAATACGATCCGGACAAGGTCGGGTTTTTGGAACGTGCGAAATTCAAGGCAATCAAGACGATTCACGGACAATACCCTCCCGCCGCTGCACTTACCTATATATGGGCCAGCAACGCGCCTGAAGGCAAGACCGTGCCGAACGCATTCACGGACAGGGCACGTATGATAGTGGCGGAAAGCGGCAGGGAAAAAACAGGCACCTGGGTTTCCGAGTCCCGCAATATTTTAGAGGACTACAAAATGGCCTTTGGAGAAGACCCGCCCATGATCCGGGCAATTGCCATTATGACAGATTCTGACAATACCGGTGAATCAACTGTTACCTATTATGGTGATATCATAATGAAGGCATCTGAATAAACGACTTGGGCCAGAGGAAAATTATAGGATATCGTCCATGGCTTTAAATGCAGAACAGGTAAGACTTCAGGCCCATCGTCAGCGAAAGGCCAACTGGAAAAACTGGGGGCCCTATATAAGCGAATGGTCCTGGTTGATGGATTTTGAATTCGGGTTTTAGATACTTGTTTTGTATTATGATTTCAAGCGGCTGAAATATATCAGCCCATGGCGGCCCGCCGCGGTTATGACAAAACAGGGAGGACAGCATGAATATCGATTTTATCTACCGGCTTCTGGAAAATCTGGGGTATACGCATCCTATTCATCCGCCTTTTACCCATCTGACCATCGGCCTTGTCATGGGGGCTCTTATCTTCAAACTGATAGCTATACTGCCGGGATACGGCAAATATACACAAACCGCCAGGCACTGCAGTTCCCTGGCGTTTGTTGTAGTTTTTCCCACTGTAATACTCGGCCTGATGGACTGGTTTCATTATTACGGGGCAGCCATGGTTTTTCCGATTCAAATGAAAATAATCCTTGCCGGTATCCTTATACTGCTCCTGGTTTTATCAATTATTCTGCATATTCGCTCCCCGGCTCTTTTCGGCGTGATTTTGATAATTTACCTGCTTTCTTTTCTTACGGTGGTAGGGCTTGGATACTTTGGCGGCGAGATCGTTTTCGGTCAAAAATTCGATAAAGCAAACAAGGCCCATACCGGGATTGAAAAAACTGCTCCCGCGGATTCGGAATCCAACGGTGTTGCTTTCGCTGATGTGGACACCGTTTTCAGCAACAATTGTACAAACTGCCACACCGGCAACAACCCGCCCAAAGGCCTGAGTCTGTCTTCATATCAGGATGTAATGCAAGGCAGCAAAAATCATCCTGTGGTAGTTCCCGGAAAACCTGAAGAAAGTGAACTGATCAGGCGGGTAAAAGGCGAATCAACACCGCAAATGCCCATTGGAGCTCCGGCCCTGTCCGACGGCGACATCAGTACCCTTGAAAAATGGATTCTTGCGGGAGCACCGGGACCCGGGGACTGAAAACATGGCCACAGGCATCGCCTCTTGCAAAGTGCAAGGCTAAAAGAAAAACATTATTATACAAGGCGGTTTTTAATTGCCCCGCCCGTGGGCCGGCCATGGATCCGGGCATGTTTGCCGCCGGCAAATATTTTGCCCCCAACGCCCGGCGCGGGGACTATAAGGAAACAAAATGATCAAATCAGAAAAGCATATTTGCCATTATTCCTGCACAAGGGGGAAAAATCAGAACCAGCCCCATCCTCAGTAAAGTAAACCTGTGCCCGATGATGGCAAGTTCAAACATAGTGGTTATTACACCCCACATGGCCCAGCCTGTAACACAGGCAACTACAGTGCCCAGACCTGCTCCTGCCTTGAAGATTGCAGCGATGATGGGAAAAGCTATATAAGGACCACCCGGGATAAGCGCCCCTCCGACGCTCCCTATAAAAATACCTTTCAACCCTGCTTCTTCGCCCAGCCAGCTCTTTATTAATTCAGGCGGGATTACCACCTGCATAAAGCCGGCCAGTATAAAAGCTGCTAAAAGCAAGGGGGCTATATTGAAGAAAGTTTTCCCGGCAATTTTAAAGCCCCTGATATGAGAACCGTCGCCTTTTCTGTAGGCGTAGACGGAAACTGCAGCGGCGAAAACAATTAAGATGATAAAGGCGACAATCAAGTTTTTTCACCTTCCCCCTGTATTTTCCTTATTTGTTCCCTGACTTTATCCGCATACCCGCTAAAAAATGTATTGGCGATCAAACCCACTATTACCGGAAATATTAAAGTTACAACAAACCTGACAATGGTAAGCCTGGGGCCCAGCAAGGCAACTTCCATGGGCAGCCTGCTGAGGCTCCACAGGTTCTTTGCAACCACGAAAGTCACTGCCGTGCCGATTTCCGCACCTGAAAGCAGAAAGGAGGCGGCAATCGGGTAGAAAATATACGGCCCCCCGGGTACCAGGGCGCCCGCAATCCCGCCTATCATTATTCCTTTTATGCCGGAATCCCTGCCCAACCATTTGTTTATGGTTTCTCTGGAAACCACCACCTGGATCATTCCAGCAAGAATAAAGGCTGCGATTAACAGGGGGACCACCTCTATTAACATTTCTCCCCCGGCCAAAAGTGCCTGCGAAATTATTCCGGGCCCCTGGTCTGCAACACCTATTACGGCCAGGAGTATGGTTATCCCGGACATTACGAGCAAACTGATTTTCATTTATCCTAATCCTTGAAAATATTGATTTACTCGACAGGGTAACTATCCTCAATTTTTTTGTACAGCAGAAGTTGATGTAAGAACTCTGCAAAAAAGCCATGACAAAGCCCGTCCGGAAAGAGAGTTGTTTTTCCCTTGCCTCGAAACTATTTTGAGATTATGCTCATAATTAACAGTCTTTTCCTTCAAGGATTTAGAACCCGTTATGCGGGCGGACTTGGGCAGTCTCCTTAAGGGAGGCTGGGAAAAACACAGAAAATACATTTTCCTGTAAAGGAGGTACGGTCATGAAGATAGCTGTCAGTTCCAGGGGGCAGTCCCTGCAGGACCGGTTGGAGCCGAGTTTCGGCCGGTGCGCGGGTTTTGTAGTCTTTGATACAAACACACAGACCAGTTCATTTCTGGACAATTCACGACAGCAGGAACTGGCCCAAGGAGCGGGTATTCAAGCAGCTCAAATGGTCAGCAGGGCAGGAATAGACGTGCTAATTTCAGGGCGCATAGGACCCAAAGCCCTGCAGGCCCTGAGCCAGACCCGGATCCGGATCTTTGCCGGCTCGGATACCACTGTGCAGGAGGCAATTGAAGCCTTCCAGCGCAATGAACTTGCCAGGATATCCGCCGAAAACGGCCAACCGGATGCAGCTCAGGAAAAGGACAAAGGCGGAGGCGGCCGGGGCCGGGGCCCGGGTCAGGGCGGCCAGGGCATGGGCGGCGGAGCCAGGGGCAAGGGGCCCGGCAAGGGCGGCCGGGGAAAAGGCGGTGGTCAAAGAGGCGGATCAGGCAAGGCTTAGACCGGAGAAGCTGACATATACGGTAAACCCCCGGTACATCCTGTTTCAGGATTCTTGTTTTTGCTTTATTCCGGTTGTTTTCTTTTTTCTATTCTTTCTTTCTGAGCACGTGCGCGCTGCAGCCAGGCAGGATCATCCCTGAGATAAAGGATTGCCATTTCATTGAAACGGGCTGCCTGGTTTAAATTCTCTTTTCCGATCCAGGCTTCGGCAAGGTAAAAATACCCCCGGCCGTCGCCGGGATTGACTCCTACTGCCCGTTCAAGAACGCGTATGGCTCTGTCATATTTATCTTTTTGAAGAAGCTCATGGCCCTGCCTGGTCAGGCTGCTGGATGCAGCCATTCTGTAATCATCTTCCCGGCCCGAACTGCCGGGCCCGCCGGGTTTATCGGGTGCGCGCTGCATCCCGGCGCAGGCGGGAAAAATCACCATCCAGGCAATAAGCAAAAGGCACGACAGCGGCCTTAGGAAAAATTTACCTGAAAATATCTTTGACCCCGTCAAAGGTTCTTTTAAACACGTTTGCAGGACCGTGTATATCACATTTTTTCTCAGGCTGGTTGGTTTCAAGAAAATATTCCTCGTATGTTTCAGGGCACTGCATAAAAGCGGCCTTTTGACCGCTTTGACTGCACACTTTCCTTTTTACCACACCAGGCGGGATTGTAAACTGCTTGTGTGAAATATAGCCGGGCATTGATTTTACCAGGTCAGCAAAAATAGGCAGCGCGGCGCCGGAGCCGGTGGCAAGAACCGGGGCCCCGTTATCAAACCCCACCCAGACCAGGGCCAGAAAATCAGGAGTGTAGCCGATAAACCAGGCATCCCTGTATTCATTGGTGGTCCCTGTTTTGCCCGCAAGCGGAAAGTCAAGGCCATGTTCTTTCAGGGAACTTGCGGTGCCCTCGGTGACTGCGGACTTTAGCATTGAGGTAACAAGAAAGGCTTCGGCAGGCGACATCACGGGATTTATGTCCATGTGGCGCTGGACCAGGATGTTGCCGTCTTCATCAGCAACGTCTCTGACTGAAAGAGGAAAAGGCTGGACCCCGTCTGCTGCAAATGCGCAATAAGCCCGGGCCAGTTCCAGGGGGGTTACCTCGAAAGCTCCCAGAGAGATTGATGGATAGGGGCGCATCCGCGTTGAAAAGTTAAATTCTTCTGCCTGTTCAACCACCTTTTCCGGTCCCCCGCGAACCGCCATGTCCACGGCCGCCCGGTTGCATGACAGTGTCAGCATGTCCCTGACAGAAAGTTTCTTCCCCGGAATTTCTCCGAAATTTTCCGGCGTCCAGGGGGTACCGCCAACCATGTAAGTGGTCTCTTCATTG
>JAWLEU010000142.1:0-6577 GCA_041685965.1 Desulfosalsimonas sp. | reverse complement strand
GCTTATAACGCTTGACGCGGCAGCCCTTGCCCGTGAGGCCGGAAACGTGCTTGCAGTGAACATGGTGCTTCTCGGGGCGCTGACTGCTGCTGATCTTCTCCCTGTCAGCCCGCAGAGCATCGAGACGGCAATACGCGAAGTCACCAGGTCCGCTTTTGTGGATACCAATCTGAAAGCATTCGAGCTGGGACGTCAGGCAGCGGCTTACTAAGTGCTCTGATTCGTAAGTTCGGTGAGGTATTGTATAGATAAAACTCCTCTGCCGGCTCAATTCAATCGGGGTAAAATTCCGCTGGTTTTGTTTTATATTTTGGTCATTCGTGCTTGTTTCGTGCTTCGTGTTTCGAATTTCGGATTTTTCAGCCTCGCTTCAGATCCAAAGAGTGAACCTCCTGTCGGGATTGTAATGTCACGGTATTTATGACTGCGTGTACTAAGTCACACGGCCCGCCTGGGATTTCAAGCCCGTGTTTTGTCTATACGCCGGGCAGGTCGGTGGTGCAGAACTGCTTGGCAATGTTTTCCTGTTCATCCAGGATTTCGCGCAAAACCCGCATGTCTGTCATTGGGTTCATTATGACTGTGCGAAGCACAACCTTGTCTTCCGGGCACGCCGGATCGCTCTGGAGGGTTGTGCGCGATACGAAGCTGTAGCCCGCCTCGCGCTGCAGGCGCTGAAGGTCCCTGTTGACCTTGTTTAATGCCTGATTTATCCGGCACTTCTCTTCTCTTTGCCCTGTTTTAAGTGCCTGCTGGATTTTTTGCGGGCAGTACCTGTAGGTCAGGATGTTTAGCACCGGGGCTGTTACCAGTTCAAAATCCGGGCGCCGGCGGATTTCTTCTGCAAACGCGTAAGCGGTTTTAATGCCGTGGTCTATGAGCAGGGCATACCCGTTGCTGCCCATGATCTTGAGTGCCGAATCCAGGATCAGCGAATTTGCCTCCCTTGAGCCTGAAAGAGATTTTATACCCAGGTCCACGGATCCGCGCCTGTTTACGTAGTTTGCATGGTATTCGATGGCGTCCATGGCACGCGGATCCCGGAAATACACCATACCGCAGCTCATGGGCATGTAGAACTGCTTGTGTCCGTCTATGGTTACGGAATCGCTTTTTTCAATTCCCGCAAGAAGATGCTTGTATTTTTCAGAAAGCAGCGTGGGCCCTCCCCAGGCGGCATCCACGTGGAAATGGATTCCGTGCTCCCGGCAGATATCGGCCATCTCCGGGAGCGGATCAACCGTGCCGGTTTCCGTGGCCCCTGCAATTCCGACTGCAGCAAGTATGCATGTTCCAGGCGTTTCTGATCTGATTCTTTCTATGGTGCGCGCAAACGCATCCATGTCCATCCTGCATTTGTCGTCAATATCCACAGGGATTACGTTGTTGTTTCCTATCCCGAGCACCCCTGCTGATTTTCTAAGCGAGTAGTGCACCAGTCTTGAGGCAAGTATGACGCACCGGTCAACCCCGTACGCGCGAAAAGCCGCAGGTACGCCTTCCTTTTCAATCCCGCCGAACCCGTTTTCAGGAAAAAACCTTGCATTTCTGGCCACCCACAGCGCGGTGAGGTTTGCAGTGGTGCCGCCCTCGGTAAAAACCCCCAGTGTGGTTTCGGTGTTCTGGACATGTTCCAGGTAGAAGTCCTCGCCAAAGCCGTAGACCATGCGGTGGATCTTGGCAATGACCTGTTTTTCGATTATTGAGACCACCTTGGAGGTTTCGAGCTTGACCGTGTTCTGGTTTAATGCCGCAACTATTGTTTTTAAGTGCACCATGAAAAAAGGAATCGCTGATGTCATGTGGCCCACGAAATAAGGTGATGCCACGTTGACCGCGTGGGGGGCGATTTCCTTTATAAGGCAGGTGATTACGTCTGCGAGCTTTTTTTCCGGGTCTTGATTTATGTCAGTGCGCATATAGTTTTCTGAAAGCTCGCGCAGGCTTTTTGCCTCTGTAATGCCCACGTTGGTTTTCAGAAAATCGTGCAGTCCGAACAGGATGCGCTCCATGTACTTGATCAAAGTGGCGCGGGAGGCGTCGTCTTCCGGCCGTATAAATACATTGGCCAGGCGCTCCCAGTCAGCAACCAGGTCTTTTTTCGGCGGGTGCGGTATGTTATCAGCCATTGATTTTCATACGTTTCTTTTCTAATATAGCCGCGTTAACAATGCTGCGCGCACGCGGCGGAAGAAGTTTCCTGTCAAAAAAGGTATTTACCATAACTGCAATCGTGCACGCAGGTCAACAATAATTACATGCATGTCAGGTTCACGATCAGCAATGACCCTTAATATCCCCGAAATATCCGCAGGGAAGTGTTTTGACAGGATAGCGCGCGGTGCGGTTGCTGTTACCTCCACCCGCGGCCTTGCCCGCCGCCTGGCTGCCGGGTATGCGGAAAGCCGCCTGGAAAAGGGATACCGGGCATGGGAAACCCCGGACGTGCTGCCGATGGGCGCCTGGCTGTCAAGGCTGTTTGATGATGCATTTTACTGTGCAGGATCCATGCACACCGATAACAGCCAGGGTCCGCAGCTGATGAGTGACCTGCAGGAAACCCTTGTATGGGAGCGCATTGTTTCACAGTCTGATGCCTCATCCTGCCTGCTGGGGGTACATGAGACCGCCAAAACTGCCAGGGAAGCCTGGCGCCTTTGCAGGGAGTGGAAGGTGGGCACGGGCTCGGGCATGGAGTGGGCCGCACCCGATCCTGCAGCATTTGCCGGGTGGGCCGGGGTTTTTGAGCAGTTCTGCCGGGATAACGGATACCTGGATCGGGCGGGACTGGCATCGTTTTTATCGGAAAGGGTCAAGGAGGGCCTAAACCTCTGCCGGTCTCAGGAGGTGATTCTTGCCGGGTTCGACGAAATCAGCCCGGCGGTCCGTGATCTGCTTTCAGCCCTTCGGGACTGCGGCATTGAAGTTTCCGCCATGTCTCCGCCTTCAAGAAACGCTGATGCCTGCCTTGTATCTTTTGAAGACGACGCCTCGGAAATCAGGTCGGCCGCGCTGTGGGCAAGGCAGCGCCTGGAATCAGACCCTTCGGCCAGGATAGGCGTGGTGTCCGCAAGGCTGGCAGAGGACAGGGATGCTGTATGCCGCGTTTTTGAAGACGTGTTTCATCCTTCTTCCGTGTATGCGGGCAGCGAGCCCGAAAACCGGATGTTTCAGATATCAGCCGCACCTGTGCTTGCGCGTTACCCGGTCGTGTCCGCAGCGCGTACAATCCTGGAACTGACTGTGGAACAGGGCGCAGAAGTGCTCGAATGGAGCAGGATACTTCGTTTGCCCTTTACAGGGGGTGCAAAAAGCGAATACGGCTCCCGCGCCGCCCTGGATGCGGAAATAAGGTCTGTGGGAGATATTTATTTTCCTGTTTCAGGGGTTCTGTCAATCGCCCGGGCAATGACCGGCTCGGCCCGCAATAATTCTGATCTTCGGATTCTGTCTAAAATTCTGGAACGGCTCCGCTCCCGTGCCGGAGGCATGCATAAAAAAATGGAGCCTGACAATTGGATGGAGGAGTTTTCCGCAATCCTGGAGGACGCCGGCTGGCCGGGCGAATCCGGCCTGTCAGGTGCGGAGTTTCAGACGGTCTCTGCCTTGCGGGAAAATATGGAGACATTTTCGGGCATAAGCCCGATCACCGGGCGGGTATCAGGGGCAGAGGCGCTAAGGATTCTTTTGCGCAGGCTTTCGGATACACCTTTTCAGCCTGAACAGCCCTCAGCTGAAGTAAGCATAACCGGCGTGCTCGAATCAGCCGGAGAGGAGTTCGATTCTTTATGGATCATGGGGATGCATCATGAAAACTGGCCCCCGCCCGCGCGGCCCAATCCTTTTCTGCCCGTGGAGGTGCAGCGCAGCCTTGGGCTTCCCCACTGCAGCCCTGCCCGGGAGCTTTCCTATGCCGGCGGGATAACCCGGAGACTGCTGTGCTCTGCAGACGAGGTGATATGCAGCTTTGGCGAAACCGACGGGGAAAGCACGCGGCTTCCGAGTCCCCTGGTGGATCATTTGAAAAAAAAAGAGGAGAAAGAGGTCTTTTCCGCCCGTGCGCAGAGCTGGTGGCAGAAAATTCAGTGCTGCGGCGGAAAGGAAAAAATCATGGACACTGCAGGCCGCGGGGCGGCAGAAGGGGCCGACGTTGCCGGGGGAACCGGCATAATGAAATCCCAGGCCCTTTGTCCCTTTCAGGCCTATGCAAGATACCGGCTCGGAGCAAGGGGCCTGCAGGCGCCAGAGCCGGGCTTGAATCCCTTGCAGCGGGGCTTGCTGGTTCATCGCTCCCTGGAGCTTCTCTGGGGCCGGTTGAGCGGGAATCATGCTCTTTGTCAAATGAGCACGCAGCAGATAACCGGCTGTATCCGGGAGGCTGTTGCCGCGGCTGTTGCGGGGATGGCGGAAAAAATGCCCGGCACTTTCACAAAGCGGTTTACCGGAGTTGAGACCCGGCGCCTGGAAAATCTCCTGGAGGAATGGATTGAAGCCGAACAGGGGCGTGCGCCTTTTTTCGTGGATAAAACTGAAAGCAAAATCCATGTTGAAATCTCCGGAATCGGGTTTTTGGCTTTTGCAGACCGCATTGACCGTCTGGATAACGGAAAACTGGTGATAATAGATTATAAAACAGGCGATGTCTCGCCGAAAGACTGGTTTGACGAGCGCGTCACAGAGCCCCAGCTGCCTCTTTACAGCCTTGCAAAGGGCAGGGGATCTCTGGCGGGCGTGTTTTTTGCTCGCGTTAAAAAAGGGGATTCGGCGTATTTAGGAATCGCGGAGACAGAAGGCATAGTTCCCGGCTGCAAAGCAATAATTGATGACCGCAGGGTTGCAAAGGATTTTGAAACCATGCAGGAGGTGCTCGATTTCTGGGAGAAAAAGCTCTTTGCCTTAGCAGAGGAAATAAAGGCCGGGTATGCTGCGGTTTTGCCGGTTTTTCCCAACAAAACCTGCCGTTTTTGCGATCTTTCAGCTGTGTGCAGAATCTGGGAGGCTTCAGAAACAATCGCCGAAATGCAGAAGGCGGATGATGACACAGATTATTGACCAATCTGAAAGAATACGGGCCCTGGACCCGGAAAAATCCTTTATAGTCCAGGCGCCGGCCGGATCGGGCAAGACCGAGCTGCTGATCCAGCGCTACCTTTGCCTGCTGGCAGGGGTAAAGCAGCCGGAGGAAGTCCTGGCTGTCACGTTTACCCGCAAGGCCGCGGCAGAGATGAGAAACCGGGTCCTTTCCGCAATCGCCGGAGCTGCCGATGATACCCCGCCTGAAAAGGATCACGAAAGGCTCACATGGGAACTTGCCGGCAGAGTAAGGCAGCGCGACGAACAAGAAGACTGGCGTGTGGAAAAATATCCTTCCCGGATGCGGATCATGACCATAGATTCCCTTTGCGCGGGACTTACCCGCCAGATGCCGGTGCTTTCAGGATTCGGCGCGCCTGCAGGCATATCCGACGACCCGCAAGCCCTGTACGCAAAAGCAGCCCGTAATACCGCGGCCGAGCTCGAAGGCGGCAAAAGCCGTTCTCAGGCATTGGAAATTCTGGCCCTGCACCTGGACAACCGGATTTCAGCTGTTGAAAACCTGCTGTCCCTGATGCTGCCGCACCGGGACCAGTGGCTGCGGCACGTTGCAAATACCCGGGATACTGCCGGGCTTCGCAGCAGGCTGGAATCGGCAATTCAGGGCGTGATAACCAGGGCGCTTTCCGAACTCCACGGACGTTTTCCCCGGGGGTGTGTCGCGGATACACTTGAATTGTGCAGGTTCGCCGCAAATAACCTGTCCGAAACAGGCAGCGATACCTTGATTTCAGAGGCGGCGGGTATAAAAGATCTGCCCGGCACTGCACCCGGGGATCTTTCAGCCTGGCAGGCGATTGCAGAGCTTTTCCTGACAAAAGACGGCGGCTGGCGCAAAAAGGTGGACAAGAACCAGGGATTTCCCGCGGCCGGCTCAGCAGGAGGCGACCCTGATAAAAAGGCGCATTTTGATAATGCCAAAAAGAGGTTTAAAAAACTTGTTGCCGAACTTTCCAACACCCCCGGCCTGGCTGAAAACCTGGACTCGGTGCGCCTGCTTCCTGCGCCCGCATACACAGATGATCAGTGGGCGGTTTTGGAATCACTTTTTGACATCCTGAAGCTGGCTGCGGCCCATCTGCAGACGGTGTTTCAGCAGGAGGGCAGGGTGGATTTTGCAGAAGTAGCCATCCGGGCCTGCACCGCGCTGGGAGATCCTGACAATCCGACAGATCTGGCACTTTCACTGGATTACAGGATCAGCCATATTTTAATCGACGAGTTCCAGGACACAAGCATAAGCCAGTTTGAACTCATGCGGGGCCTTACTGCCGGGTGGTCTGCGGGAGACGGGCGCAGCTTTTTTGCGGTGGGCGATCCGATGCAGTCTATTTACGGGTTCAGGGAGGCGGAGGTGGGGCTTTTTTTAAAGGCTTGGCAGGATGGACTTGACGCGCACCTTCCCCTGGAACCGCTCGTTTTAAAAAGCAATTTTCGTTCAGAGCGCGGGATAGTGCAATGGGTAAACGAGGTTTTCCCGCAG